>NZ_CP015600.1:5784869-6113159 GCF_001647715.1 Pseudomonas antarctica | reverse complement strand
GGCCGTCGTCGAGTGCGCCCATGGCTTGGGCCGCGTCTTCGATGACCACAGCGCCGACAGAATCGGCAATACGCTTGGCGGTATCGACGTCCGCGACGCGCCCGGCCAGATGGGTGACCACCACGGCCAGCGTGCTGTCGTCACACAGGTGTTTCAGTTGCTGTTCGTCCAGGTCAATGCTGCCTGGCTGCAAATCGCAGGGTACGACGCGCAACGGCGGGCAGTAATGGGCGGCCAACGCCACCAGCGGGCAGGTGTAGGCCGGCACGATCAGCCGGGTGCGGCCGGGCATGCGTTGCTGCAAGACCCGCAGGGCGATGATCAGGGCGGCGGTGCCGGAGCAGGGCAGCGCCGGCAGTGGAATCGAGAACTGGCGGGCCAGAGACTGGGCCAAGTCGCCCGAAAGGTTCAGCAAATCCCGCCAGCTTAAGGGCAGGCCAGCGGTGGGCGGGATTTCCCTGGTCATGACGCCAGTGGCTGCGAAGGTTCGGCCTCGACAGTTTTGCTCTCTTTGTCTTCACTGCGTGCGAGACAGAGAATGCCTGCGATGATCAATGCGCCGCCGATGATTTTTGGCCAGGTCAGGGTGTCATCGAATAACCAGACAGAGATCAGCGTCACGCTGATCAACTCCAAATGGGACGCCGCAAACGCGGGCCCCACCGGTGCGTACTTAAGCAACGTCATCCAGGTGAAGAACGCGCCGATGTAGCCCACGAAGGCGCCGTAGATCCAAGGTGCGCCAAACACGCGCACCAACCAGGCGGTATCCATCGTCAGTGGTTCGGCATGCACCGAGGCGAATTTGAAACTGACCTGCGCCAACGTGTCAAAAATGATCAGCGCCAGAAAGCCCAGGATATAGAACCGTTTCATTATTCAAACCCCACAACGGTCACGCCACAGGCGATCAGCATGATGCCGATCAACCGCCATTTGGTCAGGCTTTCCTTGAACAGGAAACGCCCGGCAATCATGATCACCACAATATTGATCGAGCCTAGCATCACGCCGACCGACAACGGCACCAGCGTGAGAAACGCCAGCCACAACACGAATTCGAAGACGTAGCAGATCACGCCAAGCCAGATCCAGGGGCGCTTGAGCATGTGCTTCCAGTGGGCCATGCCGTCATGCTCGGCGCTGGCAGAGGCGGCGGCTTTGAAAGCCAACTGGCCGGACGTATCCACGATAACGTTGAGCATCCAGAGGATGATGGTTAGCTGGCTCATGTGTTCCTATGCTTACAATCTCACCGAAAACGTACGATACAGCAGCCTGCCGCTCGGGTGATTGGAGTTTGCCGGTCGAACAGCCTCCGTTCAGTTTGATGCCTTGCTCCACTCGCAATAGCAGCCTACCGCCAGAGTATGGGTCGCATCGACTTCGCGCCCGGCCTCAAGGGCTTTCAAAATCGGCTCGATAAAGCTGTTGCTGGAATTACACGTCAGCCCTTCGCTGTACGGTCCGAAATACGCGAGCTTGCCAGTGCGATCCCAAATCCCGACAGCCGGGGTGGCGGGCACCTGATCGGCGCCGGCCAGGTTATTGAGGGTTTTCATCTTGCGCAGGTTGTCGGGCAGTTGGCCGTGGCTGCCGGCTTTTTGCAGGGCATAGAACTCGACGCCTTGGGGCGCGTATTGCTCGATGAGCTCGCCCAGGTGTTGCTGGTTGCCGACGTTGCACGGGCAGGCCGGGTCCCAGAAGTGCACCAGGCGAATCGGGCCTGGGCCTGCGAGTTCGGCGGGCAGGCGCAGGGCGTCGCCGGAGAACACGGCCGTGTGTTCGCTGAACGCGCGCAGGTAGCGGCCCTGGAACCAGTCATACGCCGCCCACAGCACGCCGGTGCAGATGATCAGGATCAGGCTGGCGAACAGGGCGGAACGGTAGGGCTGTCGCATTCAGAACTATCCTCGAAGGTCGCGTAGCTTGCCATGCTTGCCCTGACAGATGAATATCGCTGCTCGATATTCATCTTCACCGTCAGTCTGGAACCCTTTATGCCTGTCAGTTTTGACCCCGATTATCTGCGCGAAAGCTTGCGACCACTCGTGGATGCGCAACCGCTCAGCGCCGAGGCGCGGGTCTACCAGCGTTTCTATGGGCTGGATTTATCTGCGCGCAAAGTGCCGGCGTTGAGCCGTCTAGGGCGTTTCGACGTGGATGGCTTTGAGGTGGTTGCCCAGGTGTGGTGGCCGCCACAGCCTGTGGCGACGATGTTTATGTTCCACGGCTTCTACGACCATATGGGCCTGTACCGCAACGCGGTGGATTGGGCCCTGGACCAAGGGTTTGTGGTGATTGCCTGCGACCTGCCGGGGCATGGCCTGTCCAGCGGCGCACGTGCCAGCATCGATGATTTTTCGGTGTATCAGGACGTGGTGCAGGCTTTGTTCGCCCAGGCCAAGGCGCTGCAACTGCCGCAACCCTGGCACCTGTTCGGGCAAAGCACCGGCGGTGCGGTGGTGGTGGACCATTTGCTCAATCACGGCGCCGACAGCCCGGCCCAGGGCAAGACATTTCTGTTGTCGCCTTTGGTGCGGCCGCGTGCGTGGGGTTGGTCGCAGGTCAGTTATTACCTGCTGCGGCCGTTCGTCAAAGGCATTGCGCGGCGGTTCAGCGAGAACACCAACGACCCCAAATTCAAGCCGTTCCTGGAAGCTGACCCCCTGCAGCCACGCCAACTGCCTACCGCCTGGGTGGGTGCGCTGGCGCGTTGGATCAAACGTATCGAAGCCGCACCGCGCAGCCCACGGCGGCCGGTGATCGTGCAGGGCGAGGAAGACATGACGGTGGATTGGCAGCACAACCTGCAGGTGCTGCGCAGCAAGTTCGATCGGCCCGAAGTGCTGATGCTGCCGCGGGGCAGGCATCACTTGGCGAATGAGATTCCCGAGATTCGCCAGGAATACTTCCGGTATTTGACGGACCATCTGAAGTAACACGGACCCACATTGGTTACTGCGCCAGGCTGGAAGTGCTTTGACCAACGGCAAGACCCGCGCGAATGGCTGCAAGAGCTGCCTTGTAATACGCCCTACCTTGCGGCGACTCCGCAAACGTGGCGAATTCTTCCAGCTCCGGGTCGGACAAATCCCGATAGACGTACAGCAGCGTGTTATTCAGGTCGTTGCCGATCTGTTGCATTAAACGCTCGCGCTGACCATTGAGCATGCCCTGGGCCTGGCCGCCACCCAGCAGGCCAGGAATCATCTGGCTCAAGCTGTCGGCGGCAACCCCGGCAATCGCCAGGCTGACTTCCGCCCCCGCTTCACGGGCGGGCAGGGCCTGGGCCAGATGCCCGATGATCAGGCTGCGGGTGGCGTCGGCCTCGATGTGTGGCAGGCCTTGCGCATTTTTTGCCAACTGGTCGCGGCGGGTGGCGAGCAACTCGGCGGCGACAATCTTGCGGCCCAGCGGCGATTGGAAAAACGCCAGGGCAGGTTTCGGGTCCGCCAGGTTTTTGCGCAGTTGCGCTTCGGCACGCTGGTCCATGGCCTGGGCCGCAAAACGTGTGTTGCTGTTGTCCACCAACGCCTGGTACACCGCCGGTGGCAGGCTGTTGCGGTAGCGCTGTTGGGCTGCACTGAGGGCGTCATTGAAATGCGCACGTTGATCGGCCCAGCCGGCGACCTTGTATAACTGGTCATGGCCGTCTGCCCAAGCGGGCAAAACGCAGAACATCAGCATGGAAAAAAACAAACGACGCATAGGGACTCCTGTCAGTCGGCCACTATTGTCCGTGTCGGGCGTAGGATTTGTCGAGAAATCCTATCAGTCACCTGACTAAAGTGTGTTCAGACGCTCGGCGGCTCTGTCGGATTTACAGGCGTATGGATACTATGCGCGCCATGCAAATACCCCTCGATCATCCCCTGCTGCAACGCATCGTCGACGACCTGGCCGAAAAAGGTTGGTCGCAGCAGAACGGCTTCCTGCCCCAGGCTCTGACCCTGGAACTGGCGGCTGAGTGCCGTAAACGTGCAGCCGAGGGTGAATTGGCGCCCGCAGCGGTAGGGCGCGGCCCGGCCCAGGAAATTCGCGAGGGGATTCGCGGTGACCATATCCAGTGGCTGGAAGAGGGTGATGCCGCCGTCTGCGAGACTTACATGGGCTTGATGGACAGTCTGCGCCAGGCGATGAATCGTGGTCTGTTCCTGGGCCTGGAGGATTTCGAAAGCCACTTCGCGATGTATCCGCCGGGTGCGTTTTACCTCAAACATGTGGACCGTTTTCGCGACGACGACCGGCGTATGGTCTCGGCGGTGGTTTACTTGAATGACGCTTGGCTGCCTGAGCAGGGTGGCCAGTTGCGCATGTACCTCAAGGACGGCGTGGAATACGATGTGGTGCCCACCGGCGGCAGCCTGGTGGTGTTCCTGTCCGGCGATGTGCCCCATGAAGTCCTGCCCGCTACGCGTGAACGCTTGTCCCTGACCGGCTGGTTTCGCCGGCGGGGTAACGAGCCGTTTTAAGTATGGAAAAGATTCTGATCAGCCGCTGCCTGCTCGGGCACAAGGTGCGTTACGACGGTGGTGCCAGCGGCCCGTTCGATCAATTGGCGGCCTGGCAGGCGCAAGGGCGCGTGGTTGCGATCTGCCCGGAAGTGTCGGGCGGTTTGCCTACGCCTCGGCCCTCTGCCGAGATCCCGGGCGGGCAGGGTGTCGATGTGTGGGAAGGCCGCGCTCAGGTGCTGACCGCTGAGGGAGAGGACTTCAGCGCCGCCTTTCTCGATGGCGCCCGCCAGGCCTTGGCGTTGGTGCAACGCCATGACATCCGGATTGCCGTTCTCAAGGCCAATAGCCCGTCTTGCGGTAACCTGCTGACCTATGACGGCACCTTCACCGGCGTGAAGGTCAGCGGCGAAGGCGTGACGGCGGCATTGCTCAAACGCCATGGGGTGCTGGTGTTCAGTGAGCTTGAGCTGGCCGAAGCGGCAGCTGCCCTGTGCGATAGCGATGGCTCAGCACCTGATGTGTGACTGACACACCGCTATCGCAGGCAAGCCAGCTCCCACATTGACCGAGTATTTATTCGCCTTTTGTGTTGCCCTCAAACCACTTCTGCGTCAGCGCCTTCAAGCGGCCATCGGCCTTCACGTGCTGCAATGCCTTGTCCAGGCTGGTCTTGAATGCCGGGTTGCCCTTCTGGAAGGGAATCGCCAGTTCCGGCTTTTCGCGATAAGGCTCACTGAAATCGAACCGATCACGCAGCTCGGCAGTCATAGCGATATGATTGATGGCCACGTCGTACTTGCCGGTTTCAACGCCTGACAGCAGGTCGGTGTCATCGGTGGTGATAAACGAGGGACGCACGTCCATTTCCTTCGCCAGTTGCTCTCCGAGTTCCACTTCAAAACCGGTGAGCTTGTCGCCGTCCTTGAAGTTGAATGGCGGTGTGTTGGCCTCCACGGCGATGCGCAGTTCGCCGCGATCAAACACATCATCAATCAGTTCGGCGTGAGCCAAAGGGCTCAGAAGGGGCAGCAAAAGTACAAGGCCAGGCGAAAAGCGCATGGTCGCTCCTAAAGAATTCGTCTGTGCGAGGCGCCTTTCAGCATCGCTTTGCTAAGGTGTTGAGTGCCTTGGACAGCAATTTGTCGCGAAGTTGTGATAACCCAACAGATTTCCTGGAAAAACTGGAGAAGCGAATGAAAGCTCTATTGTCCCGTGCAACCCTGGCTAGCCTCTTGCTGGGTGCTTCGATGCTGGCGACCGCCGCTGACGGTATTCCGCGCAGTGCTCCACCCGAAGGCGCCAAAGTCTTTATCGTGTCGCCTAAAGATGGCGCCACCGTCGATAAAACCTTCACCGTCAAATTCGGCATGGAAGGCCTGAAGCTGGCCCCGGCCACCAGCCAAGACCCGGGCACCGGCCACCACCACCTGCTGATCGACCAAAAAGAACTGCCGGACGCCAGCGTGCCGATCCCGGCTACCGACACCGTGATCCACTACGGCAAGGCCCAGACTGAAACCGAGCTGACGCTCACTCCGGGCAAGCACACGCTGCAACTCGTCGCTGGCGACAAACTGCACATGCAGTTCAACCCGACTGTAGCCTCAAAAGTCATCACGGTTAACGTCAAGTAAGATTTGTTCAGATGTAAAAAAGGGAGCCCCGAGGGGCTCCCTTTTTTTGTGCTGCGGTTGAAACCTTAGAACAACACGCGGCTACGAATCGTGCCGTTGATGTGTTGCAGCTTCTCTTGCGCCAAGTCCGAGTACTCGGCGTCTACGTCGATTACCACGTAGCCGACTTTCTCGTTGGTCTGCAGGAACTGACCGGAAATGTTGATGCCGTTTTCCGCGAAGACCTTGTTGATCTCCATCATCACGCCAGGGATGTTCTGGTGGATGTGCAGCAAACGGTGCTTGCCAGGGTGAGCCGGCAGGGCCACTTCCGGGAAGTTGACCGAGGACACCGACGTACCGTTGTCGCTGTACTTGACCAGTTTCTCCGACACTTCCAGGCCGATGTTGGCTTGGGCTTCAGCGGTGGAGCCGCCGATGTGCGGGGTCAGGATCACGTTGTCCAGGCCACGCAGCGGGCTTTCGAAGATGTCGTCGTTGGAGCGTGGCTCCACCGGGAACACGTCGATCGCGGCGCCGATCAGGTGCTTGTCCTTGATCGCGTCAGCCAGGGCGTCCAGTTCGACCACGGTGCCGCGTGCAGCGTTGATCAGGATGCCGCCTTTCTTGATCGCGCGGATTTCCTTCTCGCCGATCATCCACTGGGTCTCAGCGGTTTCCGGAACGTGCAGGGTGACGATGTCGGACATACCCAGCAGCTCAGTCAGGCTCGACACCTGAGTGGCGTTGCCCAGCGGCAGTTTGGTCAGGGTGTCGTAGAAGAACACCTGCATGCCCAGGCCTTCGGCCAGCACCGACAACTGCGTGCCGATCGAGCCGTAACCGACGATACCCAGCTTTTTGCCGCGAATTTCGAAGGAGTTGGCCGCGCTCTTGATCCAGCCGCCACGGTGGCAGGAAGCGTTCTTCTCAGGGATGCCGCGCAACAGCAGGATAGCCTCGGCCAGCACCAGCTCCGCAACGGAACGGGTGTTGGAGTACGGTGCGTTGAACACCGCGATGCCGCGCTCGCGCGCTGCGTTGAGGTCGACCTGGTTGGTGCCGATGCAGAAACAGCCGACAGCCACCAACTTCTTGGCGTGGTCGAAGATCTCTTCGGTCAGCTGAGTGCGGGAGCGAATGCCGATAAAGTGCGCGTCGGCGATCTTTTCCTTTAACTGGGCTTCCGGCAGAGAACTGGTGATGTACTCAATGCTGGAGTACCCAGCGGCTTTCAGTACGTCGACAGCCGATGGGTGGACGCCTTCCAGAAGAAGGAACTTGATCTTGCTCTTATCGAGAGAAGTCTTGCTCATCTGCGTAAACCTGTATCCCGGAGAAAAATGGCAGGGAATCGAGCAGTTAGTGCCCTGAACCAGTGCACAAGAGCTGACCCGGACGGCAGGAAAGCCGTCACCGCAGAAACGCCCTTGGGCTCTGTCCTGCGGGGGCGGTATGCTAGCATACGCGCCCCGCTAAACACCTATTCCTGCGACGTGAAGCGTTCTCAGGATGACCATGAATTGTTCGAGAGTTCTGTCGATGACCCATCCTGCCCTGATTGATGAGCTAAAGACCCTGGTTGAGCCCGGCAAAGTGCTGACCGATGCAGACTCCCTGGAGGCTTACGGCAAGGATTGGACCAAGCACTTCGCCCCGGCTCCGGTCGCCATCGTCTTCCCGAAGACCACCGAACAGGTGCAGGCCATCGTCCGTTGGGCCAATGAACGCAAGGTGGCACTGGTGCCGTCCGGCGGTCGTACTGGCTTGTCGGCCGCCGCCGTTGCCGCCAATGGCGAGGTGGTGGTGTCGTTCGACTACATGAACCAGATCCTCGACGTGAACCTCACCGACCGCACCGCCAGGTGCCAGCCGGGCGTGGTCACCAAGCAATTGCAGAACGTCGCCGAAGAAAAAGGCCTGTACTACCCGGTGGACTTCGCGTCGTCCGGTTCGAGCCAGATTGGCGGCAATATCGGCACCAATGCCGGCGGGATCAAAGTGATTCGCTACGGCATGACCCGCAACTGGGTCGCCGGCATGAAAGTCGTCACCGGCAAAGGTGACGTACTGGAGCTGAACCGCGACCTGATCAAGAACGCCACCGGTTACGACATGCGCCAGCTGTTTATCGGCGCCGAAGGTACGTTGGGTTTTGTGGTGGAAGCCACCATGCGCCTGGACCGTGCGCCGAAAAACCTCACCGCTATGGTGCTCGGCACCACTGACTTCGACTCGATCATGCCAGTGCTGCACGCGTTCCAGAGCAAACTGGACCTGACCGCCTTCGAGTTCTTCTCCGACAAGGCGCTGGCCAAAGTCATGGGCCGTGGCGATGTACCGGCGCCGTTCGAAACCGAGTGCCCGTTCTACGCGCTGCTGGAATTTGAAGCCACCACCGAAGAGGTCGCCAACCACGCCCTGGAAACCTTCGAGCACTGCGTCGAGCAGGGCTGGGTGCTGGACGGCGTGATGAGTCAGAGCGAAACCCAGCTGCACAACCTGTGGAAACTGCGCGAGTACATCTCCGAGACCATTTCCCACTGGACGCCGTACAAGAACGACATCTCGGTGACCGTCTCCAAGGTCCCGGCGTTTTTGAAGGAAATTGACGCGATCGTCGGCGAACATTACCCGGACTTCGAAATTGTCTGGTTCGGCCACATTGGCGACGGCAACCTGCACCTGAACATCCTCAAGCCGGAAAACCTGAGCAAAGACGAGTTCTTCGCCAAGTGCGCCACCGTGAACAAGTGGGTGTTCGAGACCGTCGAGAAGTACAACGGCTCGATCTCCGCTGAACACGGCGTGGGCATGACCAAGCGCGATTACCTGACCTACAGCCGCTCGCCGGTTGAAATCGAATACATGAAGGCAGTGAAAGCGGTGTTCGACCCTAACGGGATCATGAACCCTGGCAAGATCTTCGCTGTTTAACCGCCCTGAAGGAGTCGTTTCATGAGCTACCAGCACAAGTACGTCGACGGCACCAACATCCACTTTCCCCTGGGTAAAGTGGTGTGCATCGGGCGTAACTACGCCGAACATGCCAAGGAACTGGACAACCCGGTACCGACCGAGCCCTTGCTGTTCATCAAACCGGGCAGTTGTGTGGTAGCACTGGAAGGCGGTTTCGCCATCCCGACCGAGCGCGGTTCGGTGCACTACGAAGCGGAAATCGCGGTGCTGATCGGCAAACCCTTGTCGACCAAGCCAAGCCGTGAAGAAGTGCTGGACGCCATCTCCGGCTTCGCCCCGGCACTGGATTTGACCCTGCGCGACAAGCAGGCCGAGCTGAAAGCCAAGGGCTTGCCGTGGGAAATTGCCAAGTCGTTTGACGGCGCCGCGGTGATTGCTCCGTTTGTGGTGAGCAGCACCTTTGCGGACGTGACCGACATCGGCATTCGCCTGACCATCAACGGCGAAGTGCGCCAGGACGGCAACAGCTCGCAGATGCTCAACCCGATCATCCCGATGATCCAGCACATGGCCGGCTGCTTCTCGCTGCAGGCGGGTGACGTGATTCTCACCGGTACCCCGGCCGGTGTGGGCCCGTTAAATGTGGGCGATGAGCTGGTGTTGGAGCTGGCGGGCGTGAGCCGCTTCGAAAGCAGCGTTCGCTAAGAACCAGGCCAAACGCGGTCAAAAATGTGGGAGCGGGCTTGCTCGCGAATGCGGTGTACCAGTCAAAACATTCGGTGACTGACACTCCGCATTCGCGAGCAAGCCCGCTCCCACATTTGATTGCGTACATCAGCAGAATCGGAGGGTTTTGCATTTTTTTCACACACCATCCGGATAATCCCCTGCCTCGTGCGCGCGGGCCCGTTGATCCTGTGCTATCACCTAAAGCTGACTTTCTGGAAAAGCGCTCAATGGCCGTGCTCCTGCCTTCCGTTAAATCCAAACCCCGTTCCCGTTTTGCCCTGCGCTGGTATTCCTGGCTATTTCTGGCCGGGGTGATTGTGTATGGCGTTGTCTGGGCGATGCATTGGGATGATCGCGGCGTGCTGTGGGTGGCGGAGCGCTTTGAAACGCCGGCTGAACGACAAGCGAGCGTGTGGCTGCCGGACTACCGTGCGGTTATCGACGCCAAATTGCTGCCCGGTATGGAGAAGGACGAGGCTTCGGACGTTTCCTATAACCCGCAGACCAAAACCCTGTTTTCCGTCATGGGCAAAAACCCGTTCCTCGTTGAGCTGAGCCTGCAAGGCGATGTGCTGCGCAAAATGCCGCTCAACGGCTGGAACAACCCGGAAGGTGTGACAGTCATGGAGAACGGCCTGATGGCCATTGTCGATGAACGCATGCACACCCTGACCGTGGTCAACGTTGACGCCAGCACCCAGCAACTGAATTTCGCCGACTTCAAGACTTACGACCTGGGCCCGTCCAAGGATCAGAACAAAGCCTTTGAAGGCGTGACCTGGGACAAGCGTAACCAGCAAATCGTACTCGGCGAAGAGCGCCCGCCGGCGCTGTTCACCTGGAAAAGCGATGGCAGCACCCTGACCGGCGACAAGCAAAAGATCGCCAGCACCGCGCTGGACATGCGCAACATCTCGGCTCTGGCCGTCGACCCGCGCACCGGGCACTTGCTGGTGTTGTCGGCCGACTCCCACCTGCTGCTGGAGTTGGATGAGAAGGGCGAGCAAGTCAGCTTCATCACCCTGCTTGGCGGCTTCAACGGCCTCAAGCACACCATTCCCCGGGCGGAAGGCGTGACCATGGACGAGAACGGCACGCTGTATATGGTCAGTGAGCCGAACTTGTTCTATCGCTTCGAAAAGCAAAAATAACCGACGATTGCGTCGGTTACTGCTCTATAAGCGGCATTCACCAGACACCCGGCAGCGTTTAAGTTTAAATTCAGAAGGGCGTGATATTTATTCGCCACTTTTTGTCTTTGAGCTTGCCTGATGCGTCGACTTGCCCGCCCCAAACCTGCGTTTTTTATCGTGATGCTGCTCGCCCTGGTTGCCGCCGGGGTGGTCGCACAGCACTTTCGCTTGTTTGAGCGTGGCTGGTTCAATTTCCAGGCATGGCGCCAACCTGCCGACGAGCGCTCCATTGGCCTGGGTGATTACCGCGTCAGCCTGCAAGCCAAAGTTATCGACGGTCTCGACGATAACGTCTCGGCCCTCACCTACGACCCGGTGCGCAAAAGCCTGTTTACGGTCACCAATAAAAACGCCGAGCTGGTCGAGCTGTCCCTGGACGGCAAGATCCTGCGGCGGATTCCTCTGGTGGGGTTTGGCGATGCGGAGGCGGTGGAGTTCATCAGCGATAACATCTACGTCATCAGCGATGAGAGCCAGCAGCGACTGATCAAGGTGCATGTGAATGATGACACCCAATTTCTCGACGCCGCCGATGCGGAGCAGATGACGCTGGGTGTGCACATCGGTGGTAACAACGGCTTCGAGGGCCTGGCGTACGACTCGGTGGGCAAGCGTCTGTTTGTGGCCAAGGAGCGCGACCCGATGCTGATCTATGAGATCCACGGGTTTCCCCATTTCAAACCGGAAAAAACCTACTCGGTGCACGTGATCAACAACCCCAAGCGCGATGCCGGGCTGTTTGTGCGCGACCTGTCGAGCTTGCAATACGACGAGCGCAGCGGCCATCTGCTGGCGCTGTCGGATGAATCGTTCCTGGTGCTGGAACTGGGTATTGATGGTCGCCCGTTGAGCAGTCTTTCTTTGCTCAACGGGCGCCATGGCCTTGAAAAGCGTGTGCCTCAGGCCGAAGGGATCGCCATGGATGACGAGGGCTCGCTGTATGTGGTCAGCGAGCCGAACCTGTTCTACGTGTTCAAAAAGCCCTGATCAAAAATCCATTTCACGCACAGCGAATGGTCGGCATAGACGCCCAGCTGCGGGATGATCACCAACTGGCAGCCGACTAGTGCGCGGCCAAAGCTTTTGTCCACTGAGCCCGTTTGGCGGGAGATGGCGTGGCATGGCGCACGATGTCGGAGGGGGATGCTGCGAAAAGGAGCGTTTTTGTTACATCGATCTTTTAATCGATGGGATCAACTGTGGGAGCTGGCTTGCCTGCGATAGCCTCGCCTCGGTTCTAATGATACACCGAGGCGTTTGCACCGCAGGCAAGCCAGCTCCCACAGGAAGCACAGCCGTGAGTGTCAGGCCTTGAGGGTTTTCACACCTTCAGGAGTACCCAGCAGCAGCACATCAGCCGGGCGCGCCGCGAACAAACCGTTGGTGACCACGCCGACGATCGCATTGATCTGGGATTCCAGCTCCACCGGGTTGGTGATCTGCATGTTGTACACATCGATGATGATGTTGCCGTTGTCGGTCAACACGCCTTCGCGGTACACCGGGTCGCCGCCCAGTTTCACCAGCTCACGGGCGACGTGGCTGCGGGCCATCGGGATGACTTCCACCGGCAGCGGGAACGCGCCGAGTACCGGCACCAGCTTGCTGGCGTCGGCAATGCAGATAAAGGTCTTGGCCACGGCCGCGACGATTTTCTCGCGGGTCAGGGCTGCGCCGCCGCCTTTGATCAGGTTCAGGTGTTCGTCGCTTTCATCGGCGCCGTCCACGTAGAACTCCAGGTCGCTCACGGTGTTGAGCTCGTACACTGGAATGCCATGGCCCTTGAGGCGCGCGGCGGTGGCTTCGGAGCTGGCCACGGCGCCGTCGAACGCGCCCTTGTGCTGGGCCAGCGCATCGATAAAGCAGTTGGCGGTGGAGCCGGTGCCGACACCGACGATGCTTTTGTCGTCGAGTTTAGGAAGGATTAAATCGACGGCGGCCTGGGCCACTGCCTGTTTGAGTTGATCCTGGGTCATGCGGGCTCCGGAACGGGCGGGGAGTTATCGAGGGCGGCGAGTATAACCCAACAAAACCTCGGGATTCGTGTGGTCGCCCGGCCAAAAGCCGGGTTAGACTCCTTGGCCCTGCCCAACCCGCTCAGTGATGCCTGCCGATGCTTGAACAGTACGTCAAAAAGATCCTCACCTCGCGCGTTTACGACGTTGCCGTAGAAACCCCATTGCAGACCGCTCGCCAGCTCTCCGAGCGGCTGGGCAACAAGGTCTGGCTCAAGCGTGAAGACTTGCAGCCGGTGTTCTCGTTCAAGATTCGCGGCGCCTACAACAAGCTGACCCAACTGAGCGCCGAAGAACGCGCGCGCGGTGTGGTCACGGCTTCTGCGGGCAACCACGCCCAGGGCCTGGCCCTGGCGGCCAAGGTGCTGGGGGTCAAGGCCACCATCGTGATGCCCAAGACCACGCCGGAGATCAAGGTCGAAGGCGTGCGCTCGCGTGGCGGCAAAGTGGTGCTGCACGGTGATTCCTTCCCGGAAGCCCTGGCCTACTCGCTGAAACTGGTCGACGAAAAAGGCTACGTTTACATTCACCCTTACGATGATCCACACACCATTGCCGGGCAGGGCACCGTGGCGATGGAAATCCTGCGCCAGCACCCGGGGCCTCTGGACGCGATTTTTGTGCCGGTGGGCGGCGGCGGGCTGATCGCCGGTATCGCGGCGTACGTGAAATACCTGCGCCCGGAGATCAAGATCATCGGCGTCGAGCCGGACGACTCCAACTGCCTGCAAGCCGCCATGGCCGCGGGCGAGCGCGTGATCTTGCCGACCGTCGGCATTTTTGCCGATGGCGTGGCGGTGGCGCAGATCGGCCAGCACACGTTCGACATCTGCAAAGACTATGTGGATGAAGTGATTACCGTCAGCACCGATGAAATCTGTGCGGCGATCAAGGATATCTACGACGACACCCGCTCCATCACTGAGCCGGCGGGTGCATTGGGTGTGGCGGGGATCAAGAAGTACGTGGAGACCCGTGGCGTGACCGGGCAAACCCTGGTGGCCATCGACTCCGGCGCCAACGTCAACTTCGACCGCCTGCGTCACGTAGCCGAGCGCGCCGAGCTGGGTGAAGGCCGCGAAGCCATCATCGCCGTGACCATCCCCGAGAAGCCAGGCAGCTTCAAGGCGTTCTGCGAAGCGGTGGGCAAGCGCCAGATCACCGAATTCAACTACCGCTACCACTCCGGGCGTGAGGCGCACATCTTCGTCGGCGTGCAGACGCACCCCGAAAACGACCCGCGCAGCGCGTTGATCGCCAGCCTGACCAGCCAGGGCTTCCCGGTACTGGACCTGACCGAGAACGAACTGGCCAAGTTGCACATCCGCCATATGGTCGGCGGCCACGCGGCTAAAGTCAGCGATGAACTGGTGTTTCGTTTCGAATTCCCGGAGCGCCCGGGCGCGCTGTTCAACTTTCTTAACAAATTGGGTGGGCGCTGGAACATCTCGATGTTCCACTATCGCAACCACGGCGCGGCCGACGGCCGTGTGGTCGCAGGCCTGCAAGTACCGGCAGACGAGCGTCACCTGGTGCCGGCCGCGTTGGCACAAATCGGCTACCCGTATTGGGATGAAAGCGAAAACCCGGCTTACCAGCTGTTCCTCGGTTGAGCGACTACGCTGACTGAGCGGCCTATAAGGAATCGAGACCATGGAAACGCTGACCACCCTCAAGGTTATCCACATCACCGCCACCGTGTTGCTGCTGCTCAGCGGCCTCGGCCTGGCGGTACTGGCCTGGCGTAAACGCAGCGCCGGCCCGGCTGTTACCGTGCAACGCCCTTGGGTGTTCGTGTGGTTGTTGATGGGGATAAGCCTTGTCAGCATGCCGTTTACCGGCTGGTGGCTGGTGCACTTGATCGGCTGGCCGCTGGGGCAAACCTGGATTCTGGGTTCCAGCATCCTCTACACCGTGGCAGCGCTGGCCTGGTTCTGGCTGGTGGCACGGCTTAATCGCCTGCGCAAAGGCGAAGGCGGCAACCTGAATTTCACCCTGGTGCTGGCGGTAGTCAGCCTGGTGGGGTTTGTGGCAATTGCCGGTTTGATGGGCGCCAAACCGGTTTAAAGGATCTTCATGAACGTTCTTTTGGTCGGCGCCACAGGGTTTGTAGGCGGCCACCTGTTGCGTGCCTTGCAGCAAGCGGGGCACCGCGTGATCGCGACGTGTCGCGAGCCTCGCAGTCAGAATGGGCCGGGGGTAGAGTGGCGGTCGCTGGATTTGAGCCGGTTGGCGATCGACCCCGAGTGCTTTGTTTTTCCTGAATCTGTTGATTTATTGATCAATGCGGCGGGCCTGCTGAGCGTGGATGCAGCGCAGTTGAGCCGTGTCCAGGATCAGGGCGCCCGCGTGCTGTTTGATCTGGCGGCCCGGCGCGGTGTGCGGGTGTTGCAGATTTCTGCCCTGGGGGCCTCGGCGCACTCCGATGTGCCGTTCCTGGCCAGCAAAGGCTCGGCGGATGATTATCTGCTAAGCCTGGGCAAAACGAGTGTCGTGCTGCGGCCTTCATTGGTGGTGGGCGCAGGCGGCGCCAGCAGTGCGTGGTTGGCCGGGCTTTCGCCTTGGCCGTTGATTCCGTTGCTGGACCTCAACGCCCACCTGCAACCCGTGCACATCGATGACGTGGTCGGTGCGGTGCTGGCGCTGCTGCGGCAGTGGCCGGCCGAATCAATGGTGCTCCCGTTGGTGGGCCCTGAGCCGATGCGGCTGTCCGAAGTCGTTGACCACTTGCGTGCCGCCCAGGGCTGGGGCGCGGGCCGATACGTGCAAGTGCCGTTGCTGGGTTTGGGCGGTTGGCTGGGAGACCGCCTGGGTTGGCGGGCGTTGAATCGACAAAGTATCGCGCTGGCGCAACAGGACAATGTGGCCGACCCCGAGGTGCTGGCCTCGGTGTGCGGCTATACAGCCGCGCCGCTGGCCTCGCGGCTGCGGGATTGGCCGACGGCAACAGTGAGTAGTCAACGCACTGTCCGCCCGCTGATGCTGGCGGTGATGGTGCTGATCTGGCTGGGCACCGCAATGGTCTGCCTTGGCCCGGGTTATGACTGGGGCCTGCGCATCCTGGCCGAGGCGGGCGTGCAAGGCGCTTGGGCGACGTTGGCCGTGATCGCCGGGGCCGTGTGTGATGGCCTGTTGGGCTTGGGGTTACTGGTCACGCGTTGGCGCAGGCAGACACTGATCCTGCAATTGTTGTTGATGGCCGGGTATACCGTGGTTATCAGCATAATCCTGCCCCATTACTGGTTTGATCCCTACGCGGCCGTCGCCAAAAACCTGGTACTCATGGTGGCTACTCTTTGGCTTCTTTGGACTGAACCCCGGCGATGAGCGCTTACCTGCTGCTGAAAACCCTGCATATCCTGTCGTCGACCATTCTGTTCGGGTTGGGCGCAGGCTCGGCTTACTACGCCTTGCGCGCCTGGCGCAGCGGCAAGGTTGAAGTGATCGCCGTGACCTTCAAGCACCTGGTGTTCGCCGACTGGGCGTTTACCGCGACCACGGCGGTGCTCCAGCCCTTGAGCGGGGTCGGCTTGATGCATTTGGCGGGCTGGTCGATGCAGCAGAGCTGGCTGCAATGGACCGTCGGCCTGTATTGCCTGGCGGGGATTTGCTGGCTGCCGGTGGTGTGGTTGCAGATTCGTGTGCATAAGATGGCGGAGCAGGCGTTGCGCGACGGCACGGCGATGCCGCTCAAGGCGACAACCTATATGCGTTGGTGGTTTGGCCTGGGCTGGCCGGCGTTTCTGGCGTTTGTGGCGATTTTCTATTTGATGGTGGCTAAGCCGATGTAAGGCTTGGGACCGAGTCGACTTCATTCGCGAGCAAGCCTGCGCCCACATTCGAGCCGGTTCCTTCAGAGGGAGCGCGGTCACAATGTGGGAGCGGGCTTGCTCGCGAAGGCGTTATCAGCCGCGCAGGCTAATCACCGGCCAGCCACGCTTCTGGGCCTCAGCCCGAAGATTCGGGTCCGGGTCCACCGCCACCGGGTGGGTCACCTGCTCCAGCAACGGCAAGTCATTCATCGAATCGCTGTAGAAGTAGCTGTCTTGCAGGCTATGCCCGGTTTCTTCCAGCCAACGATTCAAGCGCGTCACCTTGCCCTCGCGAAAGCACGGCACATCGGTGCTGCGCCCGGTGTAGCGGCCATTTTCCATCTCACACTCGGTGGCGATCAGGGTTTCAACCCCCAGGCGCGCGGCAATCGGTGCGGTGACGAAGCGGTTGGTCGCGGTGATGATCACCAGCTTGTCGCCGGCGGCACGGTGCTTGGCCAGCAGTTCCACGGCCTGCGGCAGCATGATCGGCTCGATGCAGTCACGCATATAGTCGTTGTGCCATTCGTCCAGCTGGGCCATCTCGGTGCGGCCGAGGATTTCCAGGCAGAAGTTAAGGTAAGCGGCGTTATCCAGCTTGCCGGCCAGGTAATCCTGGTAAAACTCATCGTTGCGCGCCTTGTAGGCCACCGCGTCGAGAATTCCGCGTTCGCAGAGGTAATCGCCCCAGGCGTGATCGCTGTCACCGCCCAGAAGCGTGTTGTCCAAGTCGAATAAAGCCAGGCGCATTGCAGTTACTCGCTGAAAAGTCTGTAAAAAGGCGTCCAGAATACGGTCTTTTCACAAGAGTGCACATAAGGTAAGAAGCCTCGTTGCCGCTGGATCAACCTTTGTGGAACAATGCGGCGACATGCGTTTGCGAGGTTGTTGCCGTGATCGACCCCGATGGTTTCCGTCCTAATGTCGGGATTATTCTTACGAATGATGCCGGACAGGTGCTATGGGCTCGCCGAATCAACCAAGATGCCTGGCAGTTTCCTCAAGGCGGAATCAACCCCGACGAAACCCCTGAAGACGCCTTGTACCGTGAGTTGAATGAAGAAGTCGGCCTTGAGCGCGAAGATGTGCAAATTCTGGCCTGTACTCGCGGCTGGTTGCGCTATCGTTTGCCGCAACGCCTGGTGCGTACGCACAGCCAACCGCTGTGCATCGGCCAGAAGCAGAAATGGTTTCTCCTGCGCCTGATCTCCAACGAGCAGCGGGTGCGGATGGATTTGACCGGTAAACCGGAGTTCGATGGCTGGCGCTGGGTCAGCTATTGGTACCCGTTGGGCCAGGTGGTGACATTCAAGCGCGAGGTTTATCGTCGCGCTCTCAAAGAGCTTGCCCCGCGCCTTTTAGCGCGCGACTGACGACGGAGTTCGACCCCGAGCCATGCTCAATACGCTGCGCAAGATCGTCCAGGAAGTTAACTCCGCCAAGGATCTCAAGGCGGCGTTGGGGATTATTGTGTTGCGCGTCAAGGAAGCCATGGGCAGCCAGGTCTGCTCGGTTTACCTGCTGGACCCCGAGACCAACCGTTTTGTGCTGATGGCCACGGAGGGCTTGAACAAGCGCTCCATCGGCAAAGTCAGCATGGCGCCCAATGAAGGTCTGGTGGGCCTGGTGGGGACGCGTGAAGAACCCCTCAACCTCGAAAACGCGGCCGATCACCCGCGTTACCGCTACTTTGCCGAAACCGGTGAAGAGCGTTACGCCTCGTTCCTCGGCGCACCGATCATTCACCACCGCCGCGTTGTCGGCGTGTTGGTCATTCAGCAAAAAGAACGCCGCCAGTTCGACGAAGGTGAAGAAGCCTTCCTCGTGACCATGAGTGCGCAGTTGGCCGGGGTTATCGCCCATGCCGAAGCCACCGGCTCGATTCGCGGCCTGGGTCGCCAGGGCAAGGGCATCCAGGAAGCCAAGTTCGTCGGCGTACCGGGTTCTCCGGGCGCTGCCGTCGGCACGGCGGTGGTCATGCTGCCACCGGCCGACCTCGATGTGGTGCCGGACAAGACCGTCAACGACATTGACGCTGAAATCAAACTGTTCAAGACCGCCCTGGAAGGCGTGCGCGCGGATATGCGCAACCTGTCGACCAAGCTGGCTACACAACTGCGCCCCGAAGAGCGCGCGCTGTTCGACGTGTACCAGATGATGCTCGACGACGCGTCGCTGGGTAATGAAGTCAAAACCGTGATCAAGACCGGCCAGTGGGCCCAGGGCGCGTTGCGCCAGGTGGTCACCGATCACGTCAACCGTTTCGAACTGATGGACGACGCCTACCTGCGCGAGCGCGCCTCGGATGTGCGTGACCTGGGTCGCCGTCTGCTGGCCTACCTGCAGGAAGACCGCACCACCAACCTGGTCTACCCCGACAACACCATTTTGATCAGTGAAGAACTGACCGCCACGATGCTCGGCGAAGTGCCGGAAGGCAAACTGGTGGGCCTGGTCTCGGTATTGGGTTCGGGTAACTCCCACGTCGCGATCCTGGCTCGGGCCATGGGCATCCCGACGGTGATGGGCCTGGTGGACCTGCCGTATTCCAAGGTCGACGGCATCGACATGATCGTCGATGGGCATCGCGGTGAAGTCTTTACCAACCCCAGCGAGCTGTTGCGCAAGCAATACGCCGAAGTGGTGGAAGAAGAGAAACAGCTGGCGCTGGGCCTCGATTCGCTGCGCGAGCTGCCGTGCGTGACCCTCGACGGCCACCGCGTGCCGTTGCTGGTAAACACCGGCCTGCTCGCCGATGTGGCCCGCGCACAACAACGTGGCGCCGAAGGGGTTGGGCTGTACCGCACCGAAGTGCCGTTCATGATCAACCAGCGTTTCCCGAGTGAAAAGGAGCAGCTCGCGATCTATCGCGAGCAACTGTCCGCCTTCCACCCGTTACCGGTGACGATGCGCAGCCTGGACATCGGCGGCGATAAGTCACTGTCCTATTTCCCGATCAAGGAAGACAACCCCTTCCTTGGCTGGCGCGGCATTCGTGTAACCCTTGATCACCCTGAAATTTTCCTCGTCCAGACCCGCGCCATGCTCAAGGCCAGCGAAGGCCTGAACAACCTGCGCATTCTGTTGCCGATGATCTCCGGCACCCATGAGCTGGAAGAAGCACTGCACCTGATCCACCGTGCCTGGGGCGAAGTACGCGACGAAGGCGCCGACGTACCGATGCCGCCGATTGGCGTCATGATCGAAATCCCGGCGGCGGTGTACCAGGCTAAAGAACTGGCGCGGCAAGTGGACTTCCTCTCGGTCGGTTCCAACGACCTGACCCAATACCTGCTGGCCGTGGACCGCAACAACCCACGGGTGGCCGACCTCTACGACTACCTGCACCCGGCGGTACTGCAAGCCTTGCAGCACGTGGTGCGCGACGCCCATGCCGAAGGCAAGCCGGTGAGCATTTGCGGTGAAATGGCCGGCGACCCGGCGGCAGCGGTGCTGCTGATGGCGATGGGCTTTGACAGCCTGTCGATGAACGCCACCAACTTGCCGAAGGTGAAGTGGTTGCTGCGCCAGGTAAACCTGAGCATGGCCAAGGAGTTGCTGGCCGAGTTGATGACCATCGACAACCCGCAAGTTATCCACAGCTCGCTTCAGCTGGCGCTGAAGAATTTGGGGCTGACGCGGATGATCAACCCGGCCTCGGCAAAAACGCTCTAAATCGAGGTACGGCCATCGCGGGCAAGCCCGGCTCCCACAGAAGAATGCATTGCAACTGTGGGAGCTGGCTTGCCTGCGATGGCGTCAGCGCCAAGCGCCATCAGATATTGAGTTCTACCTCGCCAAGCCGGCCACCATGTGGCCCGAAACTGCGCTCCACCATCCGCCGCGTGCCGTCGGCATTCACAATCAACGCCGTACTTGCCCGCGTCCCATAACTGGGGCTGGCGATAAACACGCTCGACAACAAACTCTCCGTCGCCAACCCCACGCCGGTATCCGGCAAGTCGGCAAACGGCGCGGTCTGCGGGTCGCTCAATATCCCCAGCAAGGCTTGCGGGTCGGGGTTCTCCAGCAACTCACCCAGCGCCGCCTTGGCCTTGATCAACTTCGGCCACGGCGTATCCAGCCCGGCATTGGATAAGCCATAAACCCCCGCCTTCAACTGCGTCGGTTCGGTCTCATTGGCGTTGTAATGCCACAGCTCATCGCGTGTGCCCACCAATAGATTAAAACCGGCATATTCAATCGAACGGCCGTTAACGTCGGCCAAATATTGATCAATGGGCAGCGAACTGCTTAAAAAGCGTGCTACCAACTCTCCGCGCGACGTACGCGCCGGTGGCTGGTGCGGATCGCGGATATTGGTCAGGGCGGCAAAACGCCCGTCGGCGTTGACCCCAAGCCAAGTGCCACCCGCTTCCTGGTCGCGGCCGGCATAGATGTCAGGCGCATCGGGCCATTGGCCCAGCGGCAGACTGGGCCGGGCGTAGAATTCATCGCGGTTGGCCGCGACGATCAGCGGCTGGGCGTGGCCCGGCCGCCAGGCGAAAACGATCAGGCACATAAGGCGTTTCCTTTGTGTTTTGCCCACTCTACCCACACAAGGGCGGGCGTTCCATCGTATCGAAGTTGGGTCGCACGCCTTCCATCCGTTAACATGCCAGGCTGTTCCGTGTGTGCGAACTTCTTAATTTGAAATTGCGGCTATAACGCAGGCTTAATCGCACACCGGCATGGTCCGGTGCGCCATGACTAATGATTTAACGAGGAGTCGCAATGCTGCCTTACCCGCAGATCGACCCGGTGGCCTTGGCCATCGGTCCGCTGAAAATCCACTGGTACGGGTTGATGTACCTGATCGGCATCGGCGGTGCCTGGCTGCTGGCTTCCCGGCGCCTGAACCGTTTCGACCCCACCTGGACCAAGGAGAAACTCTCCGACATGGTGTTCTGGATGTCGATGGGGGTGATTGTCGGCGGACGCCTCGGGTATGTGCTGTTCTACGATCTGCCGGCCTACATCGCCAACCCGACGCTGATTTTCGAAGTGTGGAAGGGCGGCATGGCATTCCACGGCGGCTTTGTCGGCGTAATGATCGCTGCCTGGTGGTTCGGTCGTCGCAACGGCAAGTCATTCTTCCAGCTGATGGACTTCGTCGCGCCGTTCGTGCCGATTGGCCTGGGCGCCGGGCGTATCGGTAACTTCATCAACGCCGAGTTGTGGGGCAAGCCGAGCGACGTGCCGTGGGCCATGGTGTTCCCGCCGTTCAGCGACCCGGCGCAATTGCCGCGCCACCCGTCGCAGCTCTACCAGTTCGCCCTGGAAGGTGTGGCACTGTTCCTCATTCTGTACATCTTCTCGCGCAAGCCACGTCCAACCATGGCCGTGTCGGGGATGTTCGCGTTGTTCTACGGGATCTTCCGTTTCATCGTCGAGTTCGTGCGCGTGCCGGATGCACAACTGGGCTACCTGGCGTGGGGCTGGCTGACCATGGGCCAGATCCTCAGCTTGCCGATGATCCTGGCGGGCCTGGGCCTGCTGTGGTGGGCGTACAACCGTCCGCAGCCTATCAAGAACGCCACGCTTTAAATTCGAATGCCGAGGCTCTTCCGTGAAGGATGAGCCTCCTCGGCTTCAACGATACGGGTAATAACATGAAGCAATATCTCGAACTACTGAACGACGTCGTGACCAATGGATTGACCAAGGGCGATCGCACCGGCACCGGCACCAAAGCCGTATTTGCCCGTCAGTATCGGCATAACTTGGCCGACGGCTTCCCGCTGCTGACCACCAAGAAGCTTCATTTCAAAAGTATCGCCAACGAGTTGATCTGGATGTTGAGCGGCAACACCAACATCAAGTGGCTCAACGAAAATGGCGTGAAAATCTGGGACGAGTGGGCTACCGAAGACGGCGACCTGGGCCCGGTGTACGGCGAGCAGTGGACCGCCTGGCCGACCAAGGACGGCGGCAAGATCAACCAGATCGACTACATGGTTCACACCCTCAAAACCAACCCGAACAGCCGCCGCATCCTGTTTCATGGCTGGAACGTCGAGTACCTGCCGGACGAAACCAAGAGCCCGCAGGAAAACGCGCGCAACGGCAAGCAAGCCTTGCCGCCGTGCCACCTGCTGTACCAGGCGTTCGTGCATGACGGTCATCTGTCGATGCAGTTGTATATCCGCAGCTCCGACGTCTTCCTCGGCCTGCCGTACAACACGGCCGCGTTGGCCTTGCTGACCCACATGCTGGCCCAGCAATGCGACTTGATCCCTCACGAGATCATCGTCACCACCGGCGACACCCATGCTTACAGCAACCACATGGAACAGATCCGCACCCAGCTGGCACGTACGCCGAAAAAGCTGCCGGAACTGGTGATCAAGCGCAAACCTGCGTCGATCTATGACTACAAGTTTGAAGACTTTGAAATTGTTGGCTACGACGCCGACCCGAGCATCAAGGCCGACGTGGCTATCTGATTACTGTCTCGGTCAACAAAATGTGGGAGCTGGCTTGCCTGCGATGACATCACTGCGGTGTAACTGACACACCGAGGTGCATGCATCGCAGGCAAGCCAGCTCCCACATTTGGATTGGGTTTCACCCCTCAGGTATCAGTGCCCGTGGCTCCTGCCCACGTGCGAAGGCTCAGCCTCGCTGGCCGCCACACTCCCGCTGACTTCCAGCCGCTGCAAAATCCCGCACTGATCCAGATCCGGCCCACCGCCGCAGCGCTGGCGCAGGTCCAGCAATTGCACCTGCAATGCGAGCAGCCCATCGATCCGTGCCTTTACGTGGTGGATATGCTCGTCAATCAACGCATTCACGCTTTCGCACTGGTCCCGTGGGCTGTCGCGTAGCCCCAGCAGGCTGCGGATTTCCTCGAGCGTCATGTCCAGGCTGCGGCAATTGCGGATAAAGATCAGCCGTTCGGTGTGCGCCTGGGTGTACACGCGGTAATTGGCGTCGGTGCGCGCCGGCGGCGGCAACAGGCCTTCTTTCTCGTAATACCGGATGGTTTCCACCTGACAGTCGGTCAGTTTGGCCAATTCGCCGATCTTCATCGCAGCAATCTCCAAATGGGTGCTTGACCCTATAGTGGCTACAGGGTCTTTACTTGGCAACAGGCACCTTTACGGACGCGACGAAATGAGCGACTCCATCCACACCCCCAAAAAGCATGATCACTCGCATAGTCATGATCATAAGCACGATCATGACCACGATCACGGCGCCAAACTGACGCCCGTCAAAAAGCACGACCACGCCAGCCATGGCGACTCCTGCTGTGCAAGCAAGGCCGCGCCTGCCGTGGTGACGCTGAGCGAAGCGCCGACCGCCGGCTCGCGCCTGAGCACCTTTCGCATCGAAGCCATGGACTGCCCTACCGAGCAGACGCTGATCCAGAACAAACTGGGCAAGCTCGCCGGTGTGCAGCAGCTGGAATTCAACCTGATCAACCGCATTCTCGGCGTCACCCATGACTTGCCGAGCACGGCGCCGATCGTCGACGCCATCAAATCCCTCGGTATGCAAGCCGATCCTATTGAAGAAGGCACCCCGGCCGCTGCGCCGCCGGCCAAGAAACACTGGTGGCCGCTTGCAGTCTCCGGTGTCGGCGCGTTGGGTGCCGAGGTGCTGCATTTCACTGGTGTCGCACCGACCTGGGTGATTGCTTTGGTGGCGTTGGTGTCGATCCTCAGCGGCGGCCTCACCACCTACAAAAAGGGCTGGATCGCGCTTAAAAACCTTAACTTGAACATCAACGCGCTGATGAGCATCGCGGTGACGGGCGCGATCCTGATCGGTCAGTGGCCTGAAGCGGCGATGGTGATGTTCCTGTTTACGGTGGCCGAGTTGATCGAAGCCAAGTCCCTGGACCGTGCGCGCAATGCCATCAGCGGCTTGATGCAGATGACCCCGGAACAGGCCACGGTGCAACAGGCTGACGGCTCATGGTTGGAACAAGAGGTCAAAAGCATCGATCTTGGCGCCATCGTACGAGTAAAGCCCGGCGAGCGCATTGGCCTGGACGGCGAAGTCACCGCCGGCCAATCCACCATCGACCAGGCACCGATCACCGGTGAAAGCCTGCCGATTGAAAAGACTGTGGGCGATAAAGTCTTCGCCGGCACCATCAACCAAGCCGGTTCCCTTGAGTACAAGGTCACCGCGGCGGCGAACAATTCCACCCTGGCGCGCATCATTCACGCAGTCGAGCAAGCCCAAGGCGCGCGGGCACCGACCCAGCGTTTTGTCGACAGCTTCGCCAAGGTCTACACCCCGGCAGTGTTCCTGTTTGCCTTGGGCGTGGCGGTGATTCCACCGCTGTTCATGGCTGGCGTGTGGTTCGACTGGATCTACCGCGCGCTGGTCCTGCTGGTGGTTGCCTGCCCTTGCGCCTTGGTGATCTCCACCCCGGTGACCATCGTCAGCGGCCTGGCGGCGGCGGCGCGCAAAGGCATCCTGATCAAGGGTGGCGTGTACCTGGAAGGCGGTTACAAGCTCGATTACCTGGCCCTCGACAAGACCGGCACCATCACCCACGGTAAACCGGTGCAAACCGACTATTTGCCGATGTTCCCCAATGTCGCAGACAGCGCGCCGGCGCTGGCGGCCAGCTTGGCCGGGCGTTCCGACCACCCGGTGTCGCTGGCGATTGCCAACGCAGCTGTGGATAAAAACCTGCCGAGCCACGTTGTGGATAACTTTGAGGCCCTGGCCGGTCGCGGTGTGCGCGGCGACATCAACGGCGAAACCTACCACCTGGGCAACCACCGCCTGGTGGAAGACTTGGGCCTGTGCTCGCCTGAGCTGGAAGAAAAGCTCTTCGCCTTGGAAAAACAAGGCAAGTCGGTGGTGCTGTTGCTCGACAAATCCGGCCCGCTGGCGCTGTTCGCCGTGGCCGACACCGTCAAAGACAGCAGCCGCGAAGCCATCCAGCAGTTGCACGAACTGGGCATCAAGACCTTGATGCTCACCGGCGACAACAACCATACCGCCCAGGCGATTGCGGCTCAGGTCGGCATCGACCAGGCCCAGGGCGACCTGTTGCCCACCGACAAACTGCAAGCCATCGAAACCCTCTACGGCCAGGGCCGCCGGGTGGGCATGGTCGGTGACGGGATCAACGACGCCCCGGCCCTGGCGCGCGCCGAGATCGGTTTTGCCATGGCCGCAGCCGGCACCGACACCGCGATTGAAACCGCTGACGTGGCGCTGATGGACGATGATTTGCGCAAGATCCCGGCTTTCATTCGGCTCTCCAGGCAAACGTCGAGTATCCTCAAGCAGAACATCGCCCTGGCGTTGGTGATCAAGGCGATCTTCCTCGCGGTCACTTTCCTCGGCATGGCCACCATGTGGATGGCGGTGTTCGCCGACATGGGCGTGAGCCTGCTGGTGGTGTTCAATGGCCTGCGCCTGTTGCGCAAATAGACGATGAGAGGGTGGCGTGCTGAGTGCCGAGTTGAAGGCGTTTTTTATGGTCGCCCGCCTGGGCAGCATTACCCAGGCGGCGAAAAAACTCGGCCTGAGCCAGCCCACCGTCACCACCCAGATTCGTAACCTGGAAAGCCAATACGGCGTTGAGCTGTTCTACCGAGGCGGCCGCCGCCTCACCGTCAGCGATGAAGGTGCGCGGCTGCTGCCAATGGTCAAGACGCTGTTGCAGCAGGAAGCCGATATCGAGTTTTTCCTGCGCAACAGCGGCCAGGTCCAGGGTGCCTTGAGGATTGCCGCGACGGCGCCGTATTACATTCTCGACCTGGTCAAAGCCTTTCGTGAGCGCCTGCCCCACGTGGAGGTGTCGGTGGAAATCGGCAACTCCCAGCAGGTGCTCGAAGCGTTGGATGATTACCGCGTCGATGTCGCCGCATCCTCGCAACTGCTGGAAGACCCTCGTCTGATCCGTCGCGTACTCGGCACCGATCCTTTGGTGCTGGCGGTGCATCGCAATCACCCTCTGGCCACCCTCGATCATGTACCGCTCAGTGCGTTGGCCGGGCACACGCTGTTGATGCGTGAGGCGGGTTCCACCACGCGCAGGTTGACCGAAGAAATGTTACAAGGCGCGGGTGTGAGTTACGGACCACTGCTGGAAATCGGCAGCCGTGAGTCGATTCGCGAGGCCGTGCTGCGCAACATCGGTATCAGTATCATCGCCCGCCAGGAAGTGCCCCATGACCCGCAGTTGCGCGTGCTGACCATCGAGAACGCGCCGCAGATTCCTGAGTATTTGTACTGCCTCAAGGAAAGAAAAGGGGCTCGCCTGCCTGCTGCGTTTCTCGGGTTGGCGCAGGAAATGTCGCCGCTCTGAAATAGGTTTGGTGGCCTTTGGATCGCCATCGCAGGCTAGCCAGCTCCCACCTTCGACCGAGTTCCAACATGAGAATGCGGTCAAAATGTGGGAGCGGGCTTGCCCGCGATGGCGTCCTCCCAGACAACTCATTCCTCAAGTCCTACACAAATCCACCAATACCACTATCACTCCCTTTTGCCTTCCTGCCACACCAAGGACGCATTGTCTCCCTAGCATGGCCTTCATCAGTTTGATGAGGTGCCTCCATGAACACAGCCCTGACCAACCCCGGTGCGCCGATGAAGGTGCGCGGTATCCAGAAACGCTTCGGCGCCTTTACTGCGCTGGATAATGTGTCGCTGGACGTCGCGGCCGGTGAGCTGGTGTGCCTGCTGGGCCCGTCCGGTTGCGGCAAGACCACTTTGCTGCGTTGCATCGCCGGTCTGGAACGCCAGGACAGCGGCGAGCTTTACCTTGGCCAACGGGATGTTTCCTTGCTGCCACCTCAGGCGCGGGATTACGGGATATTGTTCCAGTCCTACGCGCTGTTTCCCAACCTGACCGTCGAAGCGAATATCGGCTACGGCCTCACCGGCAGCGGCCGCGATGAAGTGCGCAAGCGTGTCGGCCAGATGCTCGAGCTGGTTGGCCTGCTGGGCAGCGAAAAGAAATACCCCGGCCAACTCTCTGGCGGCCAACAACAACGCGTCGCCCTGGCCCGTGCCCTGGCGCCAGCACCCTCCTTGCTGCTGTTGGACGAACCGATGTCGGCGCTCGACGCCCGTGTCCGCGAGCACTTGTGCACCGAGTTGCGCCAACTGCAACGGCGCCTGGGGATCACCACCCTGATGGTCACCCATAACCAGGACGAAGCCATGTTGATGGCCGACCGCATCGCCGTGATGAACAACGGCAAGGTCGAGCAATACGCCACGCCCCAGGAAATCTACGACCGACCGGCCACGCCGTTCGTGGCGGAGTTCGTCGGCCAGGGCAACTGGCTGCCGTTCAGTCGCAACAGCGACAGCCATGCCCAGGTCGGCGGCATGAACATGCGCCTGGACGATAACGCCAGCAAGGCCAAGTCCGGCCGCTTGTTCTGTCGCCCGGAAGCCATCAGCGTGAACCCGCCGGTACATGAAGAAAACCTGTTCCCGGCGAAGGTCCGCGAGATCACCTTTCTCGGTAACCGCTGCCGCATGAGCTTTGAACTGGAACAATTGCCTGGCCACCCGTTGCTGGCCGAACTGGCCCCCGAAGCCATGCCGCGCCTCGGCGTCCAGGACATCTGGGTGGCCTTGCCGCCACGCAGCCTGCAGGTGTTTGCCTGAGATGGCCGCTGATATGACGCTGCCGATACCCGACAACCTGGCTCGTCAGGTTTCCCGCGCCGAACTGGGCGACCGCATTTTTGTGCTCGGCGGCAAAGTGCTCTGGTTGTGCCTGTTGGGCGTAGCGGTACTGATGCCATTACTGGCGATCTTCTGGCGTGGCTTCAGCAGTGAAGCCGGGCAGGGCGGTGGGTGGGTCGCGGCGCGCGAGCTGGTCACCAGTGACAACTTCCACTGGCTGCTGGGCAATAGCTTGAAGGTTTCCCTCAGCGTGGCGGCCATCGTCGTACCGTTGGCCTACCTGTTTGCTTACGCATTGCAGCGCACGCTGATCCCCGGCAAGGCCATCTGGCGTGGCATATCACTGCTGCCGCTGATGGCGCCGTCCATGCTGCCGGGGATTGCGCTGGTGTATCTGTTCGGCAACCAGGGCATGTTGCGCGGGCTGCTTTCAGAGAATATCTACGGTTTCTGGGGCATTGTTCTCGGCGAAGTGATCTACACCTTCCCACACGCTTTGATGATTCTGCTGTCGGCACTCTCGCTGGCAGATGCGCGTTTGTTCGACGCGGCGTCGAGTATGGGCGCAAGTCCTGCCCGGGCGTTTCGCAGCATCACCTGGCCGGCCACGCGCCAGGCCGTATTCGCTGCGTTTTGCCTGGTATTCACCCTGACCATCACCGACTTCGGCGTGCCCGTGGTGGTCGGCGGCGATTATCAGGTGCTGGCGCTGGAGGCCTACAAAGCGGTGGTCGGCCAGCAGCAGTTCGGTCGCGGTGCTTTGATCGGCATGGTATTGCTGCTGCCGGCGCTGTTCAGCTTTGGGGTCGACGCCTGGTTGCGCCGTCGGCAGGGTGACGCCATGAGTGGCCGTGCCCAGGTGTTCCAACCAACGCCATCGCCGCAGCGCGATGGGTGCTACCTGGCCATTGTGCTGCTGATCTGCGCCGTGTTGCTGCTGGTGTTCGGCATGGCGGTGTATTCCTCACTGGTGAAGTTCTGGCCGTACAACCTGTCGCTGTCGCTCAACCACTACCAATTCGAAGACACGGCCGGTGGCGGTTGGCTGGCCTATCGCAACAGCCTGACCATGGCCCTTTGCACGGCGCTGATCGGTAGCGTGTTGATCTTCACCGGCGCCTACCTGATGGAAAAGACCAAGGGCCAGAAAGGCCTGAACCTGGCGCTGCGCATGCTCAGCTTTGTGCCGATGGCCGTGCCGGGCCTGGTGCTCGGCCTGGGCTACGTGTTCTTTTTCAACCTCAACGGCAACCCGCTGCATGTGTTCTACGGAACCATGACCCTGCTGGTGGTGTGCACCATTGCGCACTATTTGACCACTGCGCAGATGACCGCGACCACGGCGCTGCGTCAGCTGGACAGTGAGTTCGAAGCCGCCGCGCTGTCGCTCAAGGCGCCGCTGTACCGCCACTATTTGCGCGTCACCGTACCGATCTGCCTGCCGGCGTTGCTGGACATCGTGCGCTACCTGTTTGTGTCGGCGATGACCACCGTGTCCGCCGCGATCTTCCTCTACAGCCCCGACACCCTTCTTGCCGCCGTCGCCGTGTTGAACATGGACGATGCCGGCAACGTAGGCGGCGCCGCGGCCATGTCCACCCTGATCCTGTTCAC
This sequence comes from Pseudomonas antarctica, assembly GCF_001647715.1. Classification (NCBI taxonomy): domain Bacteria; kingdom Pseudomonadati; phylum Pseudomonadota; class Gammaproteobacteria; order Pseudomonadales; family Pseudomonadaceae; genus Pseudomonas; species Pseudomonas antarctica. The sequence continues at coordinate 6,083,188 of NZ_CP015600.1, read as the reverse complement.
CTCAGGCAGCGTCTCGCTGCTGCTGGCGTGGGCTTCACGTGGCGCGTTGCGCCGTTCCCAAGCCTGGCGCCAGACCGCGCCCGGCCAATAATCCCTGAAGGAGGTGTTCCATGTTCAAGCCCCTGGCTCTGGCCGCTGCTCTACTCAGCGCATTCAGCCTGAATGCCTTTGCCGCCAAAACCGAGTTGACGGTGTACACGGCCCTCGAAGCCGAGCAGTTGAAGACCTATAAACAGGCTTTCGAAAAGGCCAACCCGGACGTCGAGATCAAATGGGTACGCGACTCCACCGGCATCATCACCGCCAAGCTGCTGGCCGAGAAAGATCGCCCGCAAGCCGACGTGGTGTGGGGCCTGGCCGCGTCGAGCCTGGCGATCCTCGACCAGCAAGGCATGCTGGCTAACTACGCGCCCAAGGATTTGGACAAGATCGGTAAGCACTACCGCGACGCCGCCAACCCACCGGCCTGGGTCGGCATGGACGTGTGGGCTGCGACCATCTGCTTCAACACTGTCGAAGCCGAGAAGCAAGGCCTGACCAAGCCGGTGAGCTGGCAAGACCTGACCAAGCCTGAGTACAAGGGCAAGATCGTGATGCCGAACCCGGCGTCGTCCGGCACCGGCTTCCTGGACGTGAGTGCCTGGCTGCAGACCTTTGGCGAGAAACAGGGCTGGCAGTACATGGACGACCTGCACCAGAACATCGGCCAGTACGTTCACTCCGGGTCCAAGCCTTGCAAGCTGGCGGCTTCCGGTGAATTCCCGATTGGCATTTCCTTCGAATACCCGGCCGTCCAACTGAAACGCCAGGGCGCGCCGCTGGATATCATCCTGCCCAAAGAAGGCCTGGGCTGGGACATTGAAGCGACGGCCGTGATCAAGGGCACCGCTCACGCCGAGGCGGCTAAAAAGCTCGCTGACTTCTCCGCCAGCACGGCGGCGATGGACCTGTACAAAGACAACTTCGCTGTCCTCGCCCAGCCTGGTATCGCCAAGCCGCAGACCGAATTGCCCGCTGACTACGAGCAACGCCTGATCAAGAACGACTTCGCCTGGGCCTCTAAAAACCGCGACAGCATCCTGACCGAATGGCGCAAGCGCTATGACGGCAAGTCGGAGAAGGTGGCGGGTCAGTAAGGTTTTCGTTAGGGCTGATGGCCCTGTCGCAGGCAAGCCAACTCCCACAGTTGGAATGCATTCCAATGTGGGAGCTGGCTTGCCTGCGATAGCGGTCCCAAATTCAGGACTTCACTCTATGACACAACACAGCGATCTGCTGATCATCGGCGCCGGCATCCTCGGCCTGTCCCACGCTTATGCGGCCGCCAGGCGCGGGCTCAAGGTCAAGGTGTTCGAGCGCAGCGCTACGCCGTTGGGCGCTTCGGTGCGTAACTTCGGCCAGGCGCTGGTCACCGGCCAACCACCGGGGCCGATGCTCGACCTGGCCCGTGAAAGTCGCGATATCTGGGCGCAATGGGCACAAGTGGCGGGTGTGCAGCTCAAGCGCAACGGCTCGTACCTGTTTGCCCGCACCGAAGCCGAAGAGCATCTGTTGGAAGCATTCCGCGCCGGTCGCGCCCAGGAACACGGCTACAACGTCGAGCTGCTGCAAGGCGCGGCGATGAAGGATCTATATGGCGGTCAGTTCCGTCATCACCGCGCAGCGCTGCATGGTAAAGACGATCAGCAGCTGTATTCCCGCGAGGCGATTCCGGCACTGATCAACTACCTGAGCCAGCATTTGAGCGTGGAGTTTCATTTCTCCACCCTGGTGCGCGACGTTGAGCCCGGCCACGTGCACACCACGGCCGGCAGCTTTCGTGGCGAGCAGGTCATTGTGTGTTCCGGCCATGACTACCAAACCTTGCTGGCGGAACCGATCGCCGAACTCAACCCGAGTATCTGCCGCCTGCAAATGCTGCGTGCCCGGCCTGCGGCCAACCTCAACCTGCAACACGCGTTGCTCACAGGCTTGAGTTGCGTGCATTACGGCGCCTTCGCCGACCTGCCCGAAGCCGCGCCGGTGCAGGCGCAAATCCTGCGTGAAGCACCACACTTGCATGAACACGGCATTCATCTGCTGATCAGCCCGACGCCCCATGGCGAGCTGATTATCGGCGACTCCCATGACTACGGCAGCGATGCGTCGCCGTTCAACGCCGAGCAGGTCGATGACTGGCTGATCGAGTTGGCCGAGCAGACGCTGGGCTGCAAGGTGCAAGTAGTGGAGCGCTGGCAAGGTGTTTACGGCTCACGCGGCCCCGCCCCGTTTTCATTCCTGCGTGCGGCACCCGGCGTGAGCGCGGCACTGATGCACACCGGCGTGGGCATGAGCGTGGGGCCGGCGATGGCCGAGCGAAATATCACAACCCTGTGGGGGGCGGCATGATGACCCCGGAACAGGCGATTACCGAAGTCTTTGGCGTGTACGAGCAGCACGGCACAGCGGATTACATCGGCGAACCGGTGTCGCAGCTCGAACATATGTCCCAAGCCGCGCAACAGGCGATGGCCGAGGGGTTTGATGATGAAGTGGTGCTGGCGGCGTTCTTCCACGATATCGGGCACCTGTGCGGACAGGGTGGCGAAAACATGAGCGGTTATGGGGTGGTCAGTCATGAGCGGCTGGGCGCGGATTACTTGCGCCGCGCAGGCTTCAGTGAGCGCCTGGTCAAACTGGTGGAATACCACGTGCAAGCCAAGCGCTATCTGACCTTCAGCCAGCCGGGCTATTACGCCCGCTTGAGCGAAGCCAGTCGCCGCACGTTGGGGTACCAGGGCGGCATGATGAGCGCCAAAGAGGCCCAGGCCTTCGAACAGGACCCGCTGTGTGCTGTTAGTTTGCGCATGCGCCATTGGGATGAACAGGCCAAGCAAATATCCATACCGGTGCTTGATCTTGAAGTGCTCAAGGCCAAAGCTCGGCAACTGCTCGCGGCTTAGGTTTCATCCAGACGCTGGGCCAGGGCTTCGACGTGTTCCTGGCGCTCTGCCTGGCTCAGCTTGGGGCGAAGGTTCAGGGATGACCATTGCGGATGAGCGCGAGCCTTGTGCAGCGCGTCCGGTAACTTGCCTTCGCGCCAGGTTTTGTCCTGTGGCGTATCGACCTTGATGCTGTGCATGGCCGCATGGCCGCGCAGGTTCAGGGCCTTGAGCAACTGGCGTTGGCGCAAGGCCAAAAGGCGCAGCACGCTGTCGTCGACGGTCAGTTCGCGTTGGCCCTTAATCTTGCCCAGCAGGCGGCTGCCATAGCCGCGTGCGGTTTGCAGGGCACCACCGGCAATCGCCCCGGCCAGGGCGGCGGCGCCAAGCGTCAAGCCTCCGACCAGCAGGTCCACACCCGCCCCGGCAGCCGCACCTGCGGCGATTCCGCCACCGACGCGCACGCCGAGTTGCTTGAGGGTTTCCGGGTTGAACAGGTCATCGCCCCAGCGGCCGTCCAGCAACGGCAAGTCGCTGGCGGCGGCATCTTGTGGGCGGAAACCAAACAGTTTGAGCAGCGCTTCCACGCATTTTTGTTCGCGTTGGCGTACGGCTTTGCGCAGGTCACTGATGGCTTGCTGTTCATCGGCAGTGACCACGCTGCGTCGGCACGCGGCGCAGTCAATCAACAGCTCGGCGATCAGCCGTGCGGCGCTTTGCTGGCGGGCCTGGCGTTGGGCTTGCTGGTCCTGGATCAGCCGTTCCAACTGCCCCCGCGACTTCTCCAGGAGCAGGGCCAGGCTTTCATAAAGACGACGCTCGCCATCTTCCGGTGGCGCCACACTGTCGAAACGCACCAGCGCATGCAGGCCAAGGCGGGCCAGGGCTTTGCGCCAGTCCGGCTCGCGGTGGTCGCTGCTGCTGACGAAGTTGAGCACCGGCAGCAACGGCTTGCCGCAACTGGCCAGCACTTGCAGCTCGTCGCGGTACTTGGCCAGCACCGGCTCGCGGGCGTCGATCACATACAGGCCGGCGTCCGAGGCCAGCAGTTGGCGCAGCACTTTGGCTTCCTGTTCGAAACGCTGGCGCGCTTCGCTGCCTTCCAGGAAACGCGCCAGGCGGGCCGGGCCGTCAAGGCGTTCGCCGGGGCGATCCAGGCGTTCCAGATAGTCGAGCAGGGCGATGGCGTCTTCCAGGCCGGGCGTGTCGTATAGTTCCAGCAAGGCCTCGCCATCCACCGATAACCGTGCGCCTTCGACATGCCGCGTGGTGCTGGGCCGATGGGAGACTTCGCCAAAGCCGACATCGCGGGTCAACGTACGCAGCAGTGAGGTCTTGCCGACATTGGTGTGGCCGACCACTGCGAGTTTCAGCGGTTTAGTCATGACCGGTCTCCAGCCAGTTCAGCGGCGCGCAGTCGGCGAAGGGCAGCTCCAGTTGTTGCAGCGCTGCGTGCCAATCGCCCAGGCGCTCGGCGTCCAGTGCCTGGCCGGGCGGAGCTTGCAGCAGCCACACACGGGTGGCGGCGGCGCTGCGTGCCAGCTCGGCGATCAGCGCCAGGCTGCCACGGTCGGGCGAGCGCCGTGGGTCGCAAGCGATAGCCAGGCGCGCGGGCGGGAAGCGGGTGAGTTGTTCCAGCAGTTTGTTGCGCGATTCGCGGGTGTCGAGGATGCCGGCGTTTTTCACGCTGGCCGGCAGTTTGGGCGGCCAGGGGTGCTGATCGTCGAGTTCGATGGCGACCAGCAGCGCGCCGTCGCTCTCCAGTTCACTGACGCCTCCTGTGACGTGGTGCAGCTGTTCGGGCGCGGCGTCGTTGACGCCCAGTCGTTCACTGCTGGGCATCAGGCGTTCGCGCAGTTGGCTGTAGCCGGGCAGGTTGAGGTCCAGGCGCAAGGCGGCGCGCCCGCGTTTCCAGCGCCACAGGCAGAGTAACGCGAGGATCAATCTGGGCAGCAGGCCGTAAACCAGCAACACCCCGACCAGCCAGGCGGCCCAGGCTTGGCGAGCGCTTTCGATGTTCAGGGCGGAATCGCCGCTGGCGCGGATCATCTCGACCGTCGGCACATTGAAGCCCAACAGCGCGGGAAGGCTGCCAAGGGCTTGGGTCACGGCGACAAAAGTGTCGGCGCCGAGGATGGTGGTTTCCCACACAAAACCATAGCGTCGGGTGGCGAGCAGTGTCAGCAAAATCACCATGGCGCTGAGCAATGCCAGCAACCACAGGCTGTTGACCAGCATGCCGACCGCCCAGCGATTGAGTTTTCGGCGCTGTAACAACAGCAGCAACGCCGGCGCCAGTTGCGCGGCCTTGGCATCACGCGCGAGTTTTTCGCTGAGCCACAACCACAGGCGGCCGAGGCTGGCGCTGTGTTCGCCGGCAAACAGCAGGCCCAGGGCCCAACTGATTAACAGGATCAGATTCAAGCCGAGCAGGCTGCCCAGGGCCCAGAACACATTCACCGGCGTCACACCATTGCCCAATGCAGCAAACGCCAGACCGGCGCCACTGATCACCGCGACCACCGCCAGCAGCACCAGCGCCAAACGGGCGCCTTGCAGCCAGCGGGTGAGGGCGGCGATCAAACCATCGCGCTCGGCCAAATGCAGGGCGCGCTGTTGGATGCGCGTCGGCAGGTCGCCGCCGGCCGCGCGGGCCAGGCGGTTGGCTTCCAGGTCTTCCAGCGGGCCGGCGTGTTCTTCACGCAAGCGCACGGTTTCCGTCAGCCAGAGTCTGTGCAAGGGGTTCAGTGCAGTCACGCGCCGTCCTGTTGTGTTCGTGAGCCTGGAGCATAACCGCTCCGGGGCTGTTTAGTGCACGCTGCGCGTGGCTGGGGGCTCTGGTATTCTCGTCGCCATGAAAAAAACTCTCCCTTTAAGCCTGATCGCAGCCCTCGGTGAAAACCGTGTGATCGGCGTCGACAACAGCATGCCCTGGCATTTGCCGGGGGATTTCAAATACTTCAAGGCCACCACGCTTGGCAAGCCGATCATCATGGGGCGCAAGACCTGGGATTCGCTGGGCCGACCGTTGCCGGGGCGCTTGAACATCGTGGTCAGCCGTCAGACCGACTTGGTGCTCGAAGGTGCGGAAGTTTTTCCGTCTCTCGACGCGGCGGTTGAGCGGGCCGAGGCCTGGGCGCTGGCGCAGGGCGTGGACGAGCTGATGCTGATCGGCGGTGCGCAGCTGTATGCGCAGGGGCTGGAACAGGCAGATCGCTTGTATCTGACCCGGGTTGCGCTGAGCCCGGAAGGGGATGCGTGGTTTCCCGAGTTTGATAAGCAGCATTGGAAGCTGGTTTCAAACCTGGAGAATCCAGCTGAAGGTGATAAGCCGGCGTATAACTTCGAAGTCTGGGAGAGGGGCAGCTGCTAGCTTTAAGCCACAAGCCACAAGCCACAAGCCACAAGCCACAAGCCACAAGCCACAAGCTGAAAGTTAAAGCGAAGTGCTCTTTCTTGCAGCTTGCAGCTTGCAGCTTGCAACTCAGCTAGCTAGCTGCACATGCTCATCGGCATTCAACAGCGCTTTATCCGTCTGCTTCATGACCTGGCTGGTAATCGCGCCCGCCGTCATCGAGCCGTTTACGTTCAAGGCCGTGCGGCCCATGTCGATCAGCGGCTCCACGGAAATCAGCAGCGCCACCAGTGACACCGGCAAGCCCATCGCCGGCAGCACGATCAACGCGGCAAACGTCGCACCGCCACCCACGCCGGCCACACCGGCCGAACTCAAGGTCACAATCGCCACCAGGGTCGCGATCCACAGCGGGTCCAGCGGGTTGATGCCGACAGTGGGCGCAACCATCACGGCCAACATCGCCGGGTAGAGGCCCGCGCAACCGTTCTGGCCGATGGTGGCACCAAACGAGGCGGCAAAACCGGCGATGGATTGTGGAATGCCGAGGCGGCGCGTCTGCGCTTCAATGCTCAGCGGAATGGCCGCCGCACTGGAGCGGCTGGTGAACGCAAAGGTCAGCACCGGCCACACTTTACGGAAGAACCGCAGCGGGTTGATCCCGGCCAGGGACAGCAGCAGGCCGTGCACCACAAACATCAGGCCCAGCGCCAGGTACGACACCACCACAAAACTGCCGAGCTTGATAATGTCTTGCAGGTTGGAACCGGCGACCACTTTGGTCATCAGCGCCAGCACGCCGTACGGCGTCAGCTTCATCACCAGGCGCACCAGGCGCATCACCCAGGCTTGCAGGGTGTCGATGGCGTTGATTACTTTCTGGCCTTTTTCCACGTCATCCTTGAGCAGTTGCAGCGCGGCAACCCCCAGGAATGCAGCGAAAATCACCACACTGATGATCGACGTCGGCTTGGCGCGCGCCAGGTCGGCGAACGGGTTCGCCGGCACGAACGACAGCAGCAATTGCGGGATATTCAGGTCGGCGACCTTGCCGGCGTAATCGCTCTGGATCACTTGCAGGCGCGCCATTTCCTGGGTGCCGGCCACCAGGCCTTCGGCGGTGAGGCCGAACAGGTTGGTCAGGCCGATGCCGATCAGCGCCGCAATCGCCGTGGTGAACAGCAGCGTGCCGATGGTCAGGAAGCTGATCTTGCCCAGGGACGAGGCATTATGCAGACGTGCCACTGCGCTGAGGATCGAAGCGAATACCAGCGGGATCACGATCATTTGCAGCAGTTGCACATAACCATTACCGACCAGGTCGAACCAGCCGATGGAGGCTTTGAGCACCGGGTTACCGTCGCCATAAATGGTGTGCAATACCGTACCGAACACCACGCCGAGGGCCAGGGCGAACAGGACCTTCTTGGCGAGGCTCCATTGCGTGTGGCGTGTTTGTGCCAGGCCCAGCAACAGGGCCACGAACACCAGTAAGTTGAGAATCAGGGGCAGATTCATTGAAGCTCCGTTGAGAAGGCAGCCAATCGCGTGAGCCTGCGATTGCGAACCGGAAATGCTAACAGCTTGAAATATATTGATTTAATACCGATATGGAATGTGTACTGTCGTTTTTGGAATAAGCGTTTGACGTTCAGGCGTATGCCTTTGGCGCAATCACGACGCAAGCGGTCGCGCTCGGGCGATAACTGTCACACAGATTTGTTAGCGTCGATGTCTTTCACTCAGGGAGAAAACGCTTATGAAGCTCGCGCCAACACTACTTGCCGCCGCCTTCTGCTTCGGCCTCGCCGGCCAGGCATTTGCCGCCACCGAGTTGAAGCACTGGCCGGCGCCCGCCGCCGAGCAACTGAACAAGATGATCGCCGCCAATGCCAACAAGGGTAACTTCGCGGTGTTCGACATGGACAACACCAGCTACCGCTATGATCTTGAAGAGTCCTTGCTGCCGTACCTGGAAAACAAGGGCCTGATCACCCGCGACACCATGGACCCGTCCCTGAAGCTGATCCCGTTCAAGGACACCGCTGAACACAAGGAAAGCCTGTTCAGCTACTACTACCGCCTTTGTGAAGTCGACGACATGGTCTGCTACCCGTGGGTGGCGCAGATCTTCTCCGGCTTCACCCTTAAGGAACTCAAAGGCTACGTCGATGAGATGATGGCTTCCGGCAAGCCAGTCCCGGTCACGTACTACGACGGTGACGTGGTCAAGAACATGGACGTGCAGCCACCAAAAGTCTTCACCGGCCAGGCTGAGCTCTACAACAAGCTGATGGAAAATGGCATTGAGGTCTACGTGATGACCGCCGCGTCCGAGGAACTGGTGCGCATGGTCGCTGCCGATCCGAAGTACGGCTACAACGTCAAACCCGAGAACGTCATCGGCGTGAGCACCCTGCTCAAGGACCGCAAGACTGGCGAGCTGACCACCGCACGCAAACAGATCGCTGCCGGCAAATATGACGAGAAGGCCAACCTGGGCCTGGAACTGACCCCTTATCTGTGGACGCCGGCAACCTGGATGGCCGGCAAACACGCAGCCATCCTGACCTACATCGACGAGTGGAAAAAGCCGGTGATTGTCGGCGGTGATACGCCGACCAGCGACGGCTACATGCTGTTCCACGATGTGGACGTGGCCAAAGGCGGCATTCACCTGTGGGTCAACCGCAAAGACAAGTACATGACCCAACTCAACGGCATGATGGCCAAGCACGCAGCGGCCCAGGCCAAGGAAGGGCTGCCGGTGACGGCGGACAAGAACTGGGTGATCGTCAAGCCTGACGAGATTCAGTAAGACCGAGGCGCCTGCTTCGCGAGCAAGCCCGCTCCCACACTTGACCGAGTTCCAGCATCGGAATGCGGTCGAATGTGGGAGCGGGCGGCGGCGCAAGCCAAGGAAGGGCTGCCGGTGACGGCCGACAAGAACTGGGTGATCGTCAAGCCTGACGAGATTCAGTAAGACCGAGGCGCCTGCTTCGCGAGCAAGCCCGCTCCCACACTTGACCGAGTTCCAGCATAGGAGTGCGGTCGACCACACTTGACCGAGTTCCAGCATAGGAGTGCGGTCGACCACACTTGACCGAGTTCCAGCATAGGAGTGCGGTCGACCACACTTGATCGGGTTCCAGCATTGGAATGCGGTCGAATGTGGGAGCGGGCTTGCTCGCGAAGGCGGTGTGTCAGGCCATACATGAGCCGGCTGGCCCACCGCTTTCGCAGGCAAGCCAGCTCCCACAGTTGATTTTCAGTGTTCTGGAGGTTTTCTGCAGGCAAAAAAATGCCCCGCACTTGGCGGGGCATTTTTATGGGCGAGGCTTACAGGCCGTCGAGCATCGCCTTGTTACGTACCGCACCCTTGTCGGCACTGGTAGCCAGCAGGGCATAAGCCTTCAACGCGGTCGTCACTTTACGTGGACGCTTCTCGACCGGTTTCCAGCCTTTCTTGTCCTGTTCGACCCGGCGTGCAGCCAGTTCTTCATCGCTGATTAACAGGTTGATCGAGCGGTTCGGAATGTCGATCAGCACTTTGTCGCCATCCTGCACCAGGCCAATCGCGCCACCGGCAGCGGCTTCTGGAGAAGCGTGGCCGATGGACAGGCCCGAGGTGCCGCCGGAGAAACGGCCGTCGGTCAGCAGGGCGCAGGCTTTGCCGAGGCCTTTGGATTTGAGGTACGACGTCGGGTAGAGCATCTCTTGCATGCCCGGGCCGCCTTTCGGGCCCTCGTAACGGATGATGACGATGTCACCTTCTTTGACTTCGTCGGCGAGGATGCCGCGTACCGAGCTGTCCTGGCTTTCGTAGATCTTGGCGCGGCCTTCGAACACGTGGATCGACTCGTCCACGCCAGCGGTTTTGACTACGCAGCCGTCGAGGGCGATGTTGCCGTACAGTACGGCCAGGCCGCCTTCTTGGGAGTAGGCGTGCTCGACACTGCGGATGCAGCCGTTTTCACGGTCGTCGTCGAGGGTGTCCCAACGGGTCGACTGGCTGAACGCGGTTTGCGTCGGGATGCCTGCCGGGCCGGCCTTGAAGAAGTGATGCACGGCTTCGTCGGTGGTCTGGGTGATGTCCCATTTGGCGATGCCTTCGGCCAGGGATTTGCTGTGCACGGTCGGCAGGTCGGTGTGCAGCAGGCCGCCGCGGGCCAGGGAACCCAGGATCGAGAAGATCCCGCCGGCGCGGTGCACGTCTTCCATGTGGTACTTCTGGATGTTCGGCGCGACTTTGCACAGTTGCGGCACGTGGCGGGACAGACGGTCGATGTCGCGCAGGTCGAAATCGATCTCGGCTTCCTGGGCGGCGGCCAGCAAGTGCAGGATGGTGTTGGTGGAACCGCCCATGGCGATGTCCAGGGTCATGGCGTTTTCGAACGCCTTGAAGTTGGCGATGTTGCGCGGCAACACCGACTCATCGTTCTCGGTGTAGTAACGCTTGCACAGCTCGACGATGGTGCGGCCGGCTTGCAGGAACAATTGCTCGCGGTCGCTGTGGGTGGCCAGGGTAGAGCCGTTACCCGGCAACGCCAGGCCCAAGGCTTCTACCAGGCAGTTCATCGAGTTGGCGGTGAACATGCCGGAGCACGAACCGCAGGTCGGGCAGGCGCTGCGCTCGTATTCCGCGACCTTCTCGTCAGAAGCGCTGGAATCGGCGGCGATGACCATGGCATCGACCAGGTCGAGGCCGTGGGAGGCGAGCTTGGTCTTGCCGGCTTCCATCGGGCCGCCGGACACGAAAATCACCGGGATATTCAGGCGCAGGGAGGCCATCAGCATGCCGGGGGTGATCTTGTCGCAGTTGGAGATGCACACGATGGCGTCGGCGCAGTGGGCGTTGACCATGTACTCCACGGAATCGGCGATGATCTCGCGGCTCGGCAGCGAATACAGCATGCCGTCATGGCCCATGGCGATGCCGTCATCCACGGCGATGGTGTTGAATTCTTTGGCTACACCGCCGGCGCGTTCGATCTCGCGGGCGACCAACTGGCCCAGGTCCTTGAGGTGGACATGGCCGGGTACGAATTGGGTGAACGAGTTGGCAATCGCGATGATCGGCTTTTTGAAGTCGTCATCTTTCATCCCCGTGGCACGCCACAGTGCGCGCGCGCCGGCCATGTTGCGGCCGTGGGTAGATGTTTTCGAGCGGTAATCAGGCATTGGAGCACTCCGGGCGGCTAATCAAGTACTAAAGGGGAGTGAGCTTCTATTGACGTCTGGAACACTCAGAAAATGGCCGCGTGTCCAAAAGTTGCCACTCGCGTCGCGGGATCGCCGCGTGCTTGGGCCTCGAGCTCATAAACCCGCCGGGGGATGACTGGCGATGAATAACGTCGATTCTACACCGCTGGCGGCGGGAGGGAATGGCCGTAAGCGTGGAGATAGCGCTTACGGGACGTGTGGCGGGGCATTAGCGCCCGACCCGCGCATTCGTCAACCAACCCCACAGGCTGAAAAGGATGAAGCTGACAGCAATGGTCATCAGCAAATGCGTGCCGGTTTGCGCAAGGGCGGCGCTGCTGACGGCGGCGCTGAGGAACATGATGCTGTTGCCCGCTGATGCGGCTGTGCCTGCATTGCTGGAGAACAGCAACATTGCCGCAGAAATCGCGGCAGGCCGAACCAGGGTGACGGCCAGGGCGCTGATCAGCATCGGAATCAGCAGGGTGATGGTGGTGATCGCCTCAACGCTGACGATCAGTGTCAACAGCACACCAGCGACAAGCAGCAAGCCGAGGCCGAGGTTGATTTGCCGGGACAGCGGGATGCGCTTTTGCAAATATGACGCCGCGACGCCGCCGAGCAGATAGGCCACGCCGTACACCATCAGCACCAGGGCGTACTGGTATTCCGACAGTTTCAGTGCATCCATGAAAATCAGCGGCGTCACGCTGATCAGCGCGAAATAACAGGCAAACACCAGCGCGGCGATCCACCAGTAACGCAGGAAGTCCCGATTGCTTGCGACGGCTTTCAGCGTGCCGATGATCGAAACCGGGGCACGGTGGGGGCTGGCGGATTTGGACGGCAGGATGCAGAACGCATGGATCAACATGCCCAGCGCCATCAGCGCGAATCCGTAGAAGCTGCCTTGCCAGTCGAATGTGGTTTGCAGCCAGGAGCCTATCAGGGGTGACAGCGCGACAAACGAACCACTCAGGGTCATGTAATAGAGGCGTACCCGGGCTCGATCCTGTTCCTCGAACAGGTCTTCCACCAGGGCGTGGCCCAGCACGAAGAAGCCACAGCCCATCGCCTGTAAGGAGCGAAACAGCAGGAAGGTCAGGTAGTCCGAGGCCAGTGCGCAGCCAATCGCACCCAGGATCGACAGCGTGATGCAGCCGAGCAGGACTTCCTTGCGTCCCCATTTATCCGACAACGGGCCCGCGACCAATTGGGAGATGGAAAAGACCAGGGTGAACAGGCTGATGGAGAGTGCGATGTCCGCCGTAGGCATGTCGAACCGGGTAGCCAGCGCGGGGAATGAGGGCAGGAGAATATTGATCGGAAAGAAGCTGATCAGTGAAATGCAGGTGATGAGGATGAAGCGGGACAGTTGTTGGCGTTTTACGTCGCCACTGAGTGGGGGCGAGCAGGTGGACTCAGACATTGTTTTTGTTTTCCGGAGTAAAACCAGAAACCAATACTAGTCTGCGACATGTGGAATTCAATCAAAAACCTTGTGGGAAGCCATATGGACTTGTGTGGCCTGCGGCAATGTTTCTGACACAGCACAAAAAAATGTGGGAGCTGGCTTGCCTGCGATAACGGAGTGTCAGTCAACAGATTCATTGACGGGTTCACCGTAATCGCGGGCAAGCCCGCTCCCACATTTTGATCTGCGCTTATTGCTTAGCTGTTAGGCAGCAACCGGTAGGTAATGCTCTTGATATACCGCGTCTCTGCAATCGCCGGATGCACCGGGTGATCCGGGCCCTGGCCGCCGCGTTCGAGCATCTGGATATTGCGATCCAGGTGGCGCGCGCTGGTCAGCAGGATGTTTTGCAGGTCGTCTTCCGGCAGGTGCATCGAGCAGGATGCGCTGACCAGGATGCCGTCCTTGCTGAGCAGGCGCATGGCTTGCTCGTTCAGGCGACGGTAGGCGCCTTCGCCGTTTTTCATGTCTTTTTTGCGTTTGATGAAGGCCGGTGGGTCGGCGACGATCACGTCGAAGCGTTCTTCGCTGGCTTTCAGCTCTTTGAGGGCTTCGAAGACGTCGCCTTCAATGCAGGTCATTTTCTCGGCGACGCCGTTCAGCGCGGCGTTGCGCTCAACACCGTCGAGGGCGAAAGCGGAGGCGTCGACGCAGAACACTTCACTGGCGCCGAAGGCTGCAGCTTGCACGCCCCAGCCGCCGATGTAGCTGTACAGGTCCAGCACGCGTTTGCCTTTGGCATACGGGGCCAGGCGCGCGCGGTTCATACGGTGGTCGTAGAACCAGCCGGTCTTCTGGCCCTGGATGACCGGGGCTTCGAACTTCACGCCGTTTTCTTCCAGCGCTACCCACTCCGGCACCAGGCCGAACACGGTTTCAACGTAGCGGTTGAGGCCTTCAGCGTCGCGCGCGGCGGAGTCGTTCTTGAACAGGATGCCGCTCGGCTTGAGCACTTGGGTGAGCGCAGCGATCACGTCTTCTTTGTGGGCTTCCATGGTCGCCGACGCGATCTGCACCACCAGGATGTCGCCGAAACGGTCGACTACCAGGCCTGGCAACAGGTCGGAATCGCCGTAGACCAGGCGGTAGAACGGCTTGTCGAACAGGCGATCACGCAGCGACAGGGCGACGTTGATGCGGTGCACCAGCAGCGACTTGTCCAGGGGCAACTTGATGTCGCGCGACAGCAGGCGTGCGCAGATCAGGTTGTTCGGGCTCATGGCCACGATGCCCAGGGTCTTGCCGCCGGCCGCTTCCAGGATGGCCTGGTCGCCTGCCTGGAAGCCATGAAGAGGTGTGGCGGCCACGTCGATTTCGTTGCTGTAGACCCACAGGTGGCCGTTGCGCAAACGACGATCGGCGTTGGCTTTGAGACGCAGGCTTGGCAGGGACATGACGTCGCTCCGGAAAAAAGAGCGGGAGTATACCGTGTTGTGCATGAATTCGCGGCGCCGCCGGACATGTGGGAGCGGGCTTGCTCGCGAAAGCGGTGGATCAGCCACTGTATTCGGTGACTGACACCGCGCTTTCGCGAGCAAGCCCGCTCCCACATTTGATCCGGTTTCAGTTCGGCATTTGGGTGTCGGTCAAGTCTTCATAAGGGTTAGAATCCCCGCCTAGCCCAGAGTGTGTACTTATGTCCCAAGAGCTTTCCGCCGAGCAGATCCAACAGGCCCTGCAAGGCATCAGCGTGCCGCCTCAACCGCAAATCATGGTGGATTTGCAGATGGAGCAGTACATGCCCGACCCGGACCTGGAAGTGATCGCGCGGTTGATCTCCCAAGACCCAGGCTTGTCCGGTGCGCTGCTGAAGATCGTCAACTCGCCCTATTACGGCCTGAGCAACAAGATCGCCTCGATCCAGCGCGCAGTGAACCTGCTGGGCAGCCGCTCGATCATCAACCTGATCAATGCGCAGTCGATCAAGGGCGAGATGAGCGACGACACCATCGTCACCCTCAACCGCTTCTGGGACACTGCCCAGGATGTGGCCATGACGTGCCTGACCCTGGCCAAACGCACCGGTTCGCAAACCGTAGACGAGGCCTATGCCTTGGGCCTGTTTCACGATTGCGGTGTGCCATTGATGCTCAAGCGTTTTCCCAACTACATGACGGTGCTGGAAGAGGCCTACGCCAACGCCGGCCCCGACTGCCGGGTGGTCGACACCGAGAACAACGCGTTCAACACCAACCATGCAGTCGTCGGTTATTACACCGCCAAGTCCTGGCGCCTGCCGGAGCATGTGACCGACGCCATCGCCAACCACCACAATGCCCTGGCGATTTTCAGCGATGAGTCGTCGCGCACTCCGCAACTGAAAAACCTGCTGGCGATCCTGAAAATGGCCGAGCATATCTGCTCGTCTTACCGTGTGCTGGGCAGCCAGTCGGTAGACCATGAGTGGAATGCTATCGGCCACCTGGTGCTGGATTACGTGGGCCTGTCGGACTACGACTTTGAAAGCATGAAGTTGTCGATCCGCGAGCTGGGCGCGCACTGACCCTTTTTTCAAGAGGTACACATGCCCGAGTTACCAGAAGTCGAAACCACCCGGCGCGGAATTGCGCCCCACCTGGAAGGCCAGCGGGTCAGTCGCGTGGTGGTGCGTGAGCGGCGCCTGCGCTGGCCAATCCCGGAAGACCTTGATGTGCGTCTCTCAGGGCAGCGCATCGTATTGGTGGAGCGGCGGGCCAAGTACCTGTTGATCAATGCCGAAGTGGGCACCTTGATCAGCCACTTGGGCATGTCGGGCAACCTGCGCATGGTGGAAGTCGGTTCGCCGGCACTCAAACATGAGCATGTGGACATCGAACTCGAATCCGGCCTGGCCCTGCGTTACACCGACCCCAGGCGTTTCGGCGCGATGCTCTGGAGCCACGACCCGCACAACCACGAGTTGCTGATGCGCCTGGGGCCCGAGCCGTTGACCGACCTGTTTGATGGCGAGCGCCTGTTCCAGCTGTCCCGTGGGCGTTCGATGGCGGTGAAGCCGTTCATCATGGACAACGCAGTGGTGGTGGGGGTGGGCAATATTTATGCGACGGAAGCGTTGTTTGCGGCGGGGATTGACCCGCGTCGGGCCGCGGGCGGTATCTCACGCGGGCGCTATTTGAAGCTGGCGATTGAGATAAAGCGCGTGCTGGCGGCCGCCATTGAACGGGGCGGTACCACGCTGCGCGACTTTATTGGGGGTGACGGGCAGCCGGGGTATTTCCAGCAGGAACTGTTTGTCTACGGCCGGGGAGGCGAGGCGTGCAAGGTCTGCGGGACGGAGTTGCGCAATGTGGTGTTGGGGCAGCGGGCGAGTGTGTTTTGCCCTAAGTGCCAGAGCTGACTCTGTGTGATGGCTGATGCCGCCTTCGCGAGCAAGCCCGCTCCCACACTTGAATGTATTCACACGTCTAAATGTGGGAGCTGGCTTGCCTGCGATGAGGCCCTGATGGGCGCCACAAAGGCTTAGGCCTTACCGGTAATCTTCCGGTACTTCTCCATCAACTGCTCTTCAGTCTCCGGATGGGCTTCATCCAGCGGAATGCAATCCACCGGGCACACTTGCTGGCACTGAGGCTCGTCGTAGTGGCCGACACACTGGGTGCACAGGTTGGGGTCGATCACGTAGATCTCTTCGCCCTGGGAAATCGCAGCGTTCGGGCACTCGGGTTCGCAGACGTCGCAGTTGATGCAATCGTCGGTGATGATCAGGGACATGGAAACTCCTGCCAGGGCTGTCAGCCAGGGCATCTGAAAACGAATGCGCGCAATTGTGCCGCATTGGCGCCCACAGTGCGAGCGCACATGACCTGTGGCTTATGTGCTTGTGGGGGTGAGCTGGCTTATTGTGGCAAGCCCGCTCGCCACAACAAGCCCACGCCTCAGAAATTACTTCTTGAAACGCAGGGTCAGCGCATCTGCCACGGCCGGGTGCACGAACTTGGTGATATCCCCGCCCAAAGCAGCGATTTCACGGACCAATGTGGAGGAAATGAACGAATAACGCTCCGACGGCGTGAGGAACAGGCTTTCCACGTCGGGCGCCAGTTGACGGTTCATGTTGGCCAGCTGGAATTCGTATTCGAAGTCCGACACTGCACGCAGGCCACGCAGGAACACATTGGCGTTCTGCTCTTTGGCGAAGTGCGCCAGCAGCGTCGAAAAGCCCACCACTTCCACGTTAGGCAAGTGCTTGGTGACCTCGCGTGCCAATTCCACGCGCTGTTCCAGGGGAAACAGCGGGTTTTTCTTGGGGCTGGCGGCGACCGCGATGATCACATGGTCGAACAAGCGAGAGGCGCGTTCGACCAGATCGCCATGGCCTTTGGTAATCGGGTCGAAGGTACCTGGGTACAACACTCGGTTCATCGCGTCGTCCTGGCGGAGTCCGTTGGGGAACCGGATGGTATCGCAGCCGTCCCGGTCGGCCAAGTCAACTTATGCAGAAGAAAGCACTATAGACAGCACGAATACCGTGTTTTTTCATGCCGTTTTCAGACGTTCGGCCAATGCTGTCGCCAGTTGCGCCGTCAATCCGTACACCGACAATTGCGGGTTAGCCCCAATGCTGGTGGGGAATAAAGAGCCGTCGTGGATCGACAGGTTGCGCAATTGGTGATGCCGGCCGAGGCTGTCGGCCACCGCGTTTTTCGGGTCTTCACCCATGGCGCAACCGCCCATTACGTGGGCGCTGCCCAGTGTTGTGCGGTGCAATTCCAGGCTCAGGCCGTCAATCAGGCTGCGCGCCTCGGCCAAGGTGTTCACGTAGCGTGCATCGTGGTGCAACGGCTTGACTGACTTGGCGCCCGCTGCGAACTGAATCTCGGCCATGGTATGGAACGCCCGGCGCAGGCCGTCCCAGGCGTAATCCGACACCTGATAATCGAGCACCGGCGTGCCGTCACTGCGCAATTCCACGGTGCCGCCCGGGCTGTCGGGATGAAAGCCGTCACGCAGCAGCGCGAGCATGGCGTGGGTATGGGGCAGTTGGCTCATGTCCAAGGCGTTCTGTGTGCCGTAGCCGCCGAACAGGGTGCTGGCCAAGCCCGGATGTAAGGGCGGAGCCTCCAGCTTGTAGGACATTTTGCCGGTAGTGCCGTCCAGCCATTGGAAGTGGTCGGAATAGATCGACTGCGGCGCACCGTAGAACGGGTTGATGACCTCGTCGAACAGCCCGGCGGAGAAGTTCACCAAGTGCAGAAAAGTGCGCTTGCCCAGCCGCGAATGCGGGTCGGGTGCGTCCGAACGCATCAGCAGTGCCGGGCTGTTGATGCCACCGCCGGACAGGACGTAATGCTTGGCCTTGACCGTGATCTTGCGCCCGGTGGGGGCCACGCAGCGTTCATCCATGGCGACGCATTCCAGGCTGCTGATCGTGTCGCCGCTGTAGTTGAGGCGTTCGGCGCGGGCCAGGTAGAGCAGCTCACCGCCTTTTTCCAGGGTGGACGGAATGGTGGTGACCAGCATCGACTGCTTGGCGTTGACCGGGCAGCCCATGCCGCAATACCCCAGGTTGAAGCAGCCGCGCACGTTGCGCGGAATCACGTGCCAGCTGTAACCGAGTTTTTCGCAGCCTTTGCGAATCACATCGTTGTTGGCATTCGGTGGTATGGCCCACGGCGCGATACCCAGGCGCTGCTCCATCTTCTCGAACCACGGCGCCATCTCGGCGCTGCTGTGGCCTTTTACCGCGTATTCGCTGGCCCAGTGGGCGAGGGTGGCATCGGGCGTGCGAAAGCTCGACGTCCAGTTGATCAGCGTGGTGCCGCCCACGGCCCGGCCCTGCAGGATGGTGATCGCGCCGTCTTTGCTCATGCGGCCGATGCCCTCCTGGTACAGGCTGGCGTAGGCCTCGTCTTCCAGCAGTTTGAAATCGCTGCTGGTTTTGAGCGGGCCTTCTTCGATCAGCAACACCTTGTAGCCGGCTGCGCTGAGGATCTCGGCGGTAGTGCCGCCACCGGCGCCGCTGCCGATAATCGCCACATCGGCTTCCAGGGTCAGGTCGTTGCCTAAGGCGGCGCCATTGTGGGTTTTCCAGCCACGGGCCAGGCCGTCGCGGAACAGATCGGGTACGGGCATATGAAGTGCACTCTTGTTTTTATGAGTTAAACGCTACGAAGTTGCGGTCAATGTGGGCGCTGGCTTGCTCGCGAATACGGTGTCTCCGTTAAGAATTTATTGACTGACCCACCGCTTTCGCGAGCAAGCCCGCTCCCACATTTTCTGATCGGGTTATCAGGGTTAGATCTTCGGCGGGCCGGGGTAGCCGCAATGGGCCCAGGATTGCGGGCGGAAGTACCACGCCATGATCACCAGCTTGAGCAGTGAACCCTGGCCCATGCGCAGCAGGTTGAGGTAGCTGTTTTCCCAGCGGTGCAGGAAGTTGCGAATCTGCTCGCTGCTGGCGTTTTCCCAACTGCCCCAGATCCCGGTCAACGGGCCGCGGGTGATACCCATACCCAGTACGTCGAACAGTTGCTGGGTGAGCTTGAACATCTCCGGCGATAAGTGCTGCAGGCTGTAGTCGAGTTTTTTCAGGGTGTCTTCGATCCCGGCGACTACGTCCTGGGCGCTGGCGGCGCCTTCGAGCAGCACCGGGATGACCGCGCGCAGGAACGGCAAATCACTGCTGCGCAGCATGGCAAAGCCGCTGGCCGGGGTGCTGCTGGAGCAGCCACTGAGGCTGGCGCCGAGCCCGGCGGTGGCCAGGAACGCGCTGGCGCACAGGCCGATTTTCAAGACGCCGCGCCGCGACAGCGCGGGTGAATCAGTCAGGCTAGGGTTCATTGTTATTGTTATCCCGAGGGTGTGTTATCAACGGATAAACAGCTTCTGAATCAATTTCTGGATCGACTTGCCGTAGGGCGGGTAGATCAACTTCGCCGCGTTCAGGCGCTGCTTGACCAGCACACCCTTGGCCTTGCTGAACGTGAGGAACCCTTCATGACCGTGGTAGTGGCCCATACCCGACGGGCCGATGCCGCCAAAAGGCATGTCGTCCTGAGCCACGTGCAGCAGGGTGTCATTCAGGCACACGCCGCCGGAGTGGGTCTCGTGGAGCACGCGGTTCTGCTCGCCCTTGTTGTAGCCGAAGTAATACAGGGCCAACGGGCGAGGGCGCTGGTTGATGTAGGCAAACGCCTGGTCGATGCCGCGATAAGGCACGATCGGCAGCACCGGACCGAAGATTTCGTCCTGCATCACGGTCATGTCATCGCTGACATTCAGCAACAGGCTATGGGCCATGCGCCGAGCCTGGCCTTGCTCGTAAAGTGGAATCAGGGTGGCGCCTTTGTCGGTGGCGTCTTTGATGTAGGCATTGAGCCGGGCCTGTTGCCGCTCGTTAATGATGGCGGTGTAGTCCGGGTTGTCGGCCAGGGTTGGATAAAACCCACGGACTGCCTTGGAGTAAGCCTCGACAAAGCCCTCCACTCGGTCTTCCGGCACCAGCACATAGTCCGGCGCCACACAGGTTTGCCCGGCGTTCAGGCATTTGCCGAAGGCGATGCGCTCGGCGGCGTCCTTGAGTGGCACGTCGGCGGAGACAATGGCGGGCGACTTGCCGCCCAGCTCCAGCGTGACCGGCGTGAGGTGCTCGGCCGCCGCGCGCATTACGTGCTTGCCGATGCTGGTGGCGCCGGTGAATAACAAGTGATCGAAGCGCAGTTTGGAAAACGCCATACCCACTTCGGCCTCGCCCAGCACCACGCACACCAGGTCCTCGGGGAATATTTTCGCCAACAGTGTCTTGAGCAGCGCGCCCGTGGTGGGTGTGGACTCGCTGAGTTTGAGCATCACCCGGTTACCTGCCGACAAAGCGCCGACCAGCGGGCCAATGGCCAAATACAGTGGGTAGTTCCAGGGCACGATTACCCCGACCACACCGAGCGGCTGGTAGATGACTTTGGCTGACGCGGGTTGGAAGGCAATGCCCACAGCGCGACGGGAAGGTTTCATCCAGCCTTTGAGGTGTTGGCTGGCGTAGTGAATGCCATGCAGGCTCGGCATCAGTTCGGCGAACAGGGTTTCGTCGGCGCTACGGTGGCTGAAGTCCTGGCTGATCGCGTCGATCAGCGCCTGGCGTTCGTCGCTGAGCAAGTCGCGCAATGCCTTGAGCCATTGCTGGCGTTGCTCGGCGGGCGGCATCGGGTTGGCCGCATAGGCGAGACGTTGGGCGTCGAACAAGCCCTGGAGTTGATCCAGCGCCTGGGCGTCTTGCAGGTAGGCAACGTTGGCAGACATGGCGCAGTTTCCGATTGTCATTGGAATGCATCATTTATTAGAGTCATTACTCTAAAATGTCAAATAACATTGCAGCAACATGCGGATTTATCCCGAGCAGGATAGGCCGTAAGATGCTTCATCACGTGTTCAGAAGCTGATCCCCTATGGCACCACGAGTAAAGACCAGCGAGCGCATTGTGCAAACCAGCCTGGAGCTTTTTAACCAGCAGGGTGAACGCAGTGTCAGCACCAACCATATCGCCGCTCACATGGAAATTTCCCCGGGCAACCTGTACTACCACTTCCCCAATAAGCAGGCGATCATCGCCGTGCTGTTTCGTGAATACGAAGCCCTGGTAGACAGTTTTCTGCGCCCGCCCCAAGGCCGCGCCGTTACCGTCGAAGACAAACGCTTCTACCTGCAGGCCGTGCTGGCCGGCATGTGGCGCTACCGTTTCCTGCACCGTGACCTTGAACACCTGCTGGAAAGCGACCCGGAACTTGCCACCGGCTACCGGCGGTTTTCCCAGCGCTGCCTGATCCAGGGCAACGCCATCTATCAGGGGTTTGTCGATGCTGGCATCCTCAATATGGACCCCGTGCAAACCGAAGCGCTGACCCTTAATGCCTGGATCATCCTCACCTCCTGGGTGCGCTTTCTGTGCACCACCAATGAAAACTCCGCTCACTTGAGCGCCGAAGCGATCAAGCGCGGTGTGTACCAGGTGCTGGTGCTGGAGGCGGGGTTTGTCACCGCCGAGGCGAAAGAAGCAGTGGATGCCTTGTTCAAAGAGTTTTACGTGCCGTTGAATCAGGCACTGGAAGAAGTGAAGTAGGGCCTTTCCCCAATCTATTCACAGGAGTCCGTCATGCCGCTTGCCCAACTGATCAGCCCCCAGCAATTGGCCGAGCGCCAACAGCGCGGCGGGCTGGTGATACTGGATTGCCGCTTTGCCCTGGAAGACCCGGACTACGGGCTTTGCAGCTACGCCGAAGGGCATATCGAAGGCGCGCAATATGCCGATCTCGAACGCCATCTCAGCGGGCCGGTGACCAAAGGCGTGACCGGTCGTCATCCGTTACCGGCTGCAGATACGTTGGTTGTGCAACTGCGAGCCTGGGGCATCAACGCCGACACCGACATCGTGCTGTATGACGACGGCCCCGGCGCCTATGCCGCCCGCGCCTGGTGGCTGCTGGCCTGGCTGGGCAAGCGTGATGGCGTGTTTATTCTGGACGGTGGCCTCAAGGCCTGGCATGCGGCAGGTTTCCCGCTGAGCCTGGATGCGCCGGTGGTTGAGCCGGGAACATTCGCCGGTACGCCGGATAATCACCTGCTGTTGGACGCGGAGCATCTGCAAAAGCGCCTGGGCGAACCGGGCATGACCTTGATCGACGCCCGCGCCCAAGCGCGTTTTCGTGGCGACGTGGAGCCGATCGACCCGATCGCCGGGCACATTCCCGGCGCGCAATGTGTGGCATTCAACGAAAACCTGGGCAGTGATGGCCGTTTCCTGCCGGCTGAGCAGCTCAAGCAGCGCTTCGCCGCGCAGTTGCAAGGGCGTTCGCCGGATGAGCTGGTGGCGTATTGCGGTTCGGGTGTGACGGCGTGCCACAACCTGTTCGCCCTGAGTTTGGCGGGTTATCCGCTGGGCAAGTTGTATGCAGGGTCGTGGAGTGAGTGGATTACTGATCCGGCGCGGAAGATTGCGACTGGCGACTAAATATCCAGTTTGAAAGCCCGATTAAGTGTGGGAGCTGGCTCGCCTGCGATTGCGGTGTGTCAGTCAGTAATCGGCCAGCTGACACGGCCTTATCGCAGGCAAGCCAGCTCCCACATTATTTACCGTGTTTCTCCAGCAACCATTGGGGAATGCGGCGCTCCAGGTAGTAGCTGGGGCGCTTCAGCGAACCGTCGACAAACCCCACATGCCCACCCTTGGCCAGCAACTCGAACTCGGTGCAATCCGACAGTTCGCTGGCTTCAGGCAAGCTGTGTGCGAACACGAAGGGGTCGTCGGCAGCCTGGATGATCAGGGTCGGGGTACGGATTTCGCCCAAGTAGTAACGGCTCGACGCGCGGCGGTAATAGTCCTCTGCACTGAGGAACCCGTGCAGCGGCGCAGTCACCCGGCCATCGAAGTCCCAGAACGTGCGCATCTTCTCCAGGGAGCCAAGCGCTTCCAGGGTTTTCAGCCCGTCAGCCCGGCCATCCTGTAGAAACCGGCTCTGCTTGAGGCGGATATACGCCAGCATCTCGCGCATGAAATGCTTCTGATAAACCCGCGAAAAGCCCAACCCGATGCGATCTGCACATTGATCCAGCCGAAACGGCACCGACACCGCCGCCGCGCCTTGCAGCCCGGAAGCTTCGCCGGTTTCTCCCAGGTGCTTGAGCAGCACATTGCCCCCCAGCGAATAACCCACCGCGTACAGCGGAGCCAACGGCCGCTTGGTGCGCAGATGGGCAATCGCGGCCGCCAGGTCTTCGCTGGCGCCCGAGTGATAGCTGCGCGCCAAGAGGTTGGGTTCACCCGAGCACCCACGCCAGTTCAAGGCTGCGCTGGCCCAGCCTTGGGTGGCGAGGGCTTTTTGCAGGCCAGCCACGTAGGGCGAATTGGACGAGCCCGTCAGCCCATGCAACACCAGCACTAATGGCGCTTGCGCGTCATGGGGGCCATGCCAGTCGAGGTCGAGAAAGTCGCCGTCGTCCAGCCATAGGCGCTCGCGCTGGCGTTCGATATGGGTGGCAGGGCGCCACAATGGGCCCCAAAGCGTTTGCAGGTGTGGGTTGCCGAGGCCGAAGGCGGGTTTGAACAGGTCGACGGAAGGGGTCATGGATATCTCTGTAGCGAGCGAGCTTGTTGTGGCGAGCGTGGCAAGCCCGCTCGCCATAAATCAGGCGGCGCTTTCCACCAAGCGGTGCCACAACGCGTAATACACCCGACCGGATTTCTGTTCCCGGTGCAGGCGCCAGGCGCCCGGCAGGCCGAGGGTAGACGGTGCAGTCTCGCTCTCAGTGTAGACCCACGCGTCCGGTGCCAGCCATTGGCGCTCTTCCAGCAACGCACACACGGTCGGCAGCAGGTTCTGGTTGAACGGCGGGTCGAGGAACACCACGTCGTACTCGGTGGCCGGCTGGGTTTCCAGGTAGCGCAGCGCGTCGGCGGTCTGAACCTGGCCGGTGGTGCAGCGCAGGGTGCCCAGGTGTTCCTTGAGGCTGGAGACAGCCACATTGCTGGCATCCAGCGCCTGGCCCTGGGCCGCGCCACGGGACAGTGCTTCGAGGAACAGCGCGCCGCTGCCGGCAAACGGGTCCAGTACCTTGGCCCCGCCGATGTACGGCGCGAGCCAGTTGAACAGGGTTTCACGTACGCGATCCGGCGTTGGGCGCAGGCCGACGACGTCGGGGAAGCTCAGCTTGCGGCTGCCCCATTCGCCACCAATGATGCGCAGTTGGCCCACACCGTTATGGACGTTGTGGACGGGTTTTTTTGGGCGAGATGAACTGGCCATTAATGCTCCGGAACCCCGAGCGGCTGCTCGGCAGGTTTATCAGTGGGGGGCGGTAGTGGCTTTTGCGCAATCGTCGGGCCGGCGGTCACGATGACCATCTTGTCGGCGCTCAAGTGTTTATTCATGGCAGCCTTGACCTGTTCTACGGTCAGGGCCTGTGATTGTTTCATGAAATCTTCCAGATAGCTCAGCGGCAGGTTGTAGAAACCCATGGCGCCCAGCTGCCCGACGATATCGGCGTTGCTCGCGGTGGACAGCGGGAAGCTGCCGGCCAGCTCGCGCTTGGCGTCATCCAGTTCTTTCTGCGTCGGGCCGGTCTTGAGGTAGTCGGCCAGCACGTCTTCAACCAGGCGCAAGGTGCCGCCGCTCATTTCGGCGCGGGTCTGCAGGTTGATCATGAACGGGCCGCGCACCTGCATCGGCGAGAAGCCGGAGTACACGCCGTAGGTCAGGCCGCGCTTTTCGCGCACTTCGCTCATCAGACGAGTGCCGAAGCCTCCGCCGCCGAGGATCTGGTTGCCCAGGGACAAGGCGGCGTAATCCGGGTCGGCGCGGTCGATGCCCAGTTGTGCGAACAACAGGTGCGTCTGCTTGGACGGGAACTCGATATGGCTCAGACCAGCCTTCGGCTCGGTTGGCTGGGCGATCTTCGCCAGGGCCGGGCCTTTAGGCAGTGATGCGGAGACCTTTGCGGTCATGGCTTCGGCCTCGGCGCGGGTCAAGTCGCCGACCACGGCAATGACCGCGTTGCCCGCCGCGTAAGCCTTGGCGTGGAACGCCTGTAACTGCGCGAGGGTAATTTTCGGGATGCTATCGGGCGTGCCTTCGCTCGGGTGCGCGTAAGGGTGGTCGCCGTACACGCGCTTGAACAGTTCAAGGCTGGCCAGCTTGGCAGGGTTTTGCTTCTGGTACTCAAAACCGGCGAGGATCTGGTTCTTGATCCGGGCCAGGGAATCGGCCGGGAAGGTCGGCTTGCCGATCACGTCGTCAAACAGTGCCAGGGCCGCATCGCGCTTGTCGCTGTCGCTCAGGCTGCGCAGGGACACCAGCGCCATGTCGCGATAGGCGCCATTGCCGAAGTCGGCGCCCAGGCCTTCAAAACCGCTGGCAATCTGGCTGACATCCTTGCCCGGCACGCCTTCGTTAAGCATGGCGTTGGTCAGCAGCGCCACACCGGGACTGTTGCCATCCTGGCTGCTGCCGGCGGCGAACAGGATGCGCATGTCGAACATCGGCAGTTCATGCGCTTCGACGAACAGCACCTTGGCGCCCTCGGCGGTGGTCCAGGTTTGCACGTCAAGCTTGCGATTAGTCGGCGCCTTGCCGTCCAGCTCTGCGAGGGATTGCAGTTTGTTGGCCGATTGAGCCTTGTCCAATGCCTGGCTGGCTACGGACTCGCTCGGGCGCAGGAAGTACACGGCACTGGCTGCAATCAGTGTGACGACGACCAGGCCAGGAAAGATCAGCCGGCTGCTTTTGCGATCACTCATGAGCGGTCTCCTCAGGCAAAACATGGGCGACGCTCAAACGCTCGCGGGTGAAATAGGTACGTGCGGCCTTCTGGATATCTTCCGGCGTCACGCTTTGCAGGTCGGCCAGTTCGGTGTCCATGAGCTTCCAGGACAGGCCGACGGTTTCCAGGGAGCCGATGGCCGTGGCCTGGCTGGTAATGGAATCACGTTGGTAAACCACGCCGGCAATCACCTGAGCGCGGATACGCTCCAGCTCTTCAGCGGTCGGCGGTTTGGCTTTCAATTCGTCCAGCAGGCGCCACAGGCCGGCTTCGGCTTGGGCAATGGTCTTTTTCTTCTGCTGGTTCGGAGTGGCCGTCAGGGTGAACAGGCTGTCGCCACGGGTGTAGGCGTCGTAGCTGGTGGAAGCGGCGGACACCAACTCTTCACCGCGCTCCAGTTGCTCCGAGATGCGCGCGCTGTAGCCGCCATCCAACAGGGCCGAGAGCAGGCGCAGGGCTTGTACCGAGCGTTTGTCTTCGGCGGTGGCCAGGCCCGGTACGTTGAAACCGAGGATTACGCTCGGCAACTGGGTCTGCACGTGCATGGTCAGCAAGCGCTCGCCGGGTTCGGCGAGCTCCAGCGGGATCTTGGTGGGTGGCACATCACGTTTGGGGATCGGGCCGAAGTAGCGCTGGGCCAGGTTTTTCACCTCGTCCGGGGTCACGTCGCCGACCACCACCAGCGTGGCGTTGTTCGGCACGTACCAGGACTGGTACCAGTGGCGCAGCTCTTCGACTTTCATGCGTTCAAGGTCGGCCATCCAGCCGATGGTCGGCGTGTGATAGCCGCTGGCCGGGTAGGCCATGGCCTTGAAGCGCTCGTAGGCCTTGGACATTGGGTTGTCGTCGGTGCGCAGGCGGCGCTCTTCCTTGATGACCTCGATCTCGCGGCTGAACTCATCGGCCGGCAGGCGCAGGCTGGCCATGCGGTCGGCTTCCAGTTCGAAGGCGACGCCCAGGCGATCACGGGCCAGTACCTGGTAGTAGGCGGTGTAGTCGTCGCTGGTGAAGGCGTTTTCTTCGGCGCCCAGGTCGCGCAGGATCAACGAGGCTTCGCCTGGCCCGACCTTGGCACTGCCCTTGAACATCATGTGTTCCAGGGCGTGGGACAAACCGGTCTGGCCCGGTGTTTCATAGCTCGAACCCACCTTGTACCAGACCTGGGAAACCACCACCGGTGCACGATGATCTTCGCGCACGACCACTTTAAGGCCGTTATCCAGGGTGAATTCATGGGTGGGTTGTGGGTCGGCAGCCAAGGCTGAAAGGGGCAGACAAACTGTGCCGAGCAGCAGGCCAGCGGCGCGGCGGGCTAGAGCATTCATTCGTTTTTAAACCTGTTGGGTTGCCCGCTTGGTCTTAGCGTCGGCGGGCGAGGAGGTGCTAGGATACTGATCCGATTTGGACACGGCCACTGCGGCGGTCATCTTGTCCCGGATCCAGTCGTAGGAATGTTGGAATAGATGGTGGGTTTCCCCGACGATCTTCCACTTTTCGCCGATTTTATCGCTTCAGTCCTTTATTGAAACGATTTGTTGAGGCCTTTATTTACGCCTTACAAAATGTTGCGCATGAACAAGCGAGCGTTAAAGCAGTCTGTTCTGCATCGAATTTATTTACCGAGGCGCCCTGGCGCATCGCTACTTTGAGATAGCCGTCCTCCATGTTTGGTTCCAACGACGACAAGAAGAGCCCAGCTGCGGCTGGCGAGAAAAAAGGCCTGTTCGGATGGCTGCGCAAAAAGCCGCAGGAAACCGTCGTCGAACAGTCGCAGGTTCAACCTGAGCCTATCCCAGAGCCTGTACTGGAAGCCGAACCGGTCGCTGAAACCCCGGCGCCGATCGTGTTGCCGATGGCTGAGCCGGTATTGCAGCCAGTGGAACAGGTTGAGCCAGAGCCAGAGCACAAACCGTGGCTGGAACTGCCGGTGGCCGAAGAGCCCGTGGCCTTGGTCGAAGATGTGCAGGCTGAGCACGTGACGCCGCCGATTCCTGTCGTGGTTGAGCCGGTAGCGGTTGTGGTCGAAGCGCCGCCAGCCATCGAAGCGTCTGCGCCGGTAGTTGTAGAGCCAACACCGACCCCCGTGGTTGTTGCCGCGCCTGCCGTTATCGAGCCGCCGGTCGCACCAGAGCCGGTCGTCGTTCCCGCCGAAACCAGCAAGACCGGCTTCTTCGCCCGTCTCAAGCAAGGCCTGAGCAAGACCAGCGCCAGCATCGGCGAAGGTATGGCCAGCCTGTTCCTGGGCAAGAAGGTCATTGATGATGAACTGCTGGAAGACATCGAAACTCGCCTGCTGACTGCCGACGTGGGCGTCGAAGCCACTGCGGTGATCATCCAGAGCCTGACCCAGAAGGTCGCGCGCAAGCAGTTGACCGACGCCGATGCGCTTTACAAATCCCTGCAGGCCGAGCTGGCTGCGATGCTCAAACCCGTCGAAGCCCCGCTGGTGATCACGCCGAACAAACCGTTCGTGATCCTGGTGGTCGGCGTCAACGGCGCCGGCAAAACCACCACCATCGGCAAGCTGGCCAAGAAACTGCAGTTGGAAGGCAAGAAAGTCATGCTTGCCGCCGGTGACACTTTCCGTGCCGCCGCCGTGGAGCAGCTGCAAGTCTGGGGTGAGCGCAACAAGATTCCGGTGATCGCCCAGCACACCGGCGCCGACTCCGCCTCGGTGATCTTCGATGCCGTGCAAGCCGCCAAGGCCCGTAACATCGATGTGTTGATCGCCGATACCGCCGGTCGCCTGCACACCAAAGACAACTTGATGGAAGAGCTGAAGAAAGTGCGCCGCGTCATCAGCAAGCTCGACGCCGAAGCACCGCACGAAGTGTTGCTGGTGCTCGACGCCGGCACCGGCCAGAACGCCATCAGCCAGGCCAAACAATTCAACCAGACGGTGCAACTGACCGGCCTGGCATTGACTAAGCTCGACGGCACGGCCAAGGGCGGCGTGATCTTCGCCCTGGCCAAACAGTTCGGGTTGCCGATTCGTTATATCGGCGTCGGTGAAGGCATCGACGACCTGCGCACCTTTGAAGCCGAACCCTTTGTACAGGCACTTTTCGCCGAGCGGGAGCGTTCATGATTCGATTCGAACAGGTCGGTAAACGCTACGCCAACGGGCATGTGGGCTTGCATGAGCTGAGCTTTCGAGTGCGTCGCGGCGAGTTTTTGTTTGTGACCGGCCACTCGGGTGCCGGCAAAAGTACATTGTTGCGTCTGTTGCTGGCGATGGAGCGTCCTACCACCGGCAAGTTGCTGCTGGCGGGTCAGGACCTGGCCACCATCAGCAATGCGCAGATTCCTTTCCTGCGCCGTCAGATTGGCGTCGTGTTCCAGAACCATCAGTTGCTGTTTGATCGTACGGTGTTCAATAACATTGCCTTGCCGTTGCAGATCCTCGGGCTGTCCAAGGCTGAGATCGTCAAACGTGTGGATTCGGCGCTGGAGCGCGTGGCGCTGTCGGACAAAACCGACCTGTACCCGGGCGACCTGTCCACCGGCCAGCAACAACGCGTCGGTATCGCCCGCGCCATTGTTCACCGCCCGGCCTTGCTGCTGGCGGACGAACCCACCGGTAACCTCGACCCGCGTCTGGCGGCCGAGATCATGGGCGTGTTCGAAGACATCAACCGATTGGGCACCAGCGTGCTGATCGCCAGTCACGACCTGGCCCTGATCGCCCGTATGCGCCATCGCATGCTGACCCTGCAACGTGGCCGCCTGATCGGTGACGGGGAGGCCGGCGTATGAGTGCGACACGCAGTCCTAAAGTTTCCGAGCGCGTGGCGCCCAAAGCCGCCGACCCGCAACCGCAGAAGAAAAAACGCGACGATGACGATGGCCCGGATTTCGGTACGCTGCTGCGCGCCTGGATCGAAAGCCATCGCGCCAGCCTGCTCGACAGCCTGCGCCGCCTGGGCAAACAGCCGATTGGCAGCTTTTTCACCTGCCTGGTGATGGCTGTGGCCCTGAGCCTGCCGATGGGGTTGTCGCTGCTGCTTAATAATGTCGAGCGCCTGGGTGGGTCCTGGCAGCGCGCGGCGCAGATTTCTCTGTACTTGAACCTCGACGCCAGCACCAAAGACGGCGAGAGTTTGCGTGATGACATCAAGAACCTGCCGGGTGTCGCAGATGCCGAGTACATCAGCCGCGACCAGGCCCTTGAGGAGTTCCAGCAGCAGTCCGGCCTGGGCGAGGCGCTCAAGGAGCTGCCGCAGAACCCGCTGCCGGGCGTGGTGCTGGTAACGCCGAATGAAGTCGACAAGCCGGCCCTTGAAGCCCTGCGACAAAAACTCGCAGAGATGCCCAAGGTGCAACAGGCTCAACTTGATCTAGTCTGGGTAGAGCGCCTGGCCGCGATCCTCAAGCTGGGCGACCGCTTTGTGTTTGGCCTGACGGTGCTGTTGGTGTCTGCATTACTTTTGGTGATAGGTAATACCATTCGTCTTCATATTGAAAACCGTCGCACCGAGATAGAAGTGATTAAACTGGTCGGCGGCACGGACAGCTATGTGCGTCGTCCATTTCTGTACATGGGCGCGCTTTATGGCTTTGGTGCGGGGATTTTGTCCTGGGGTGTGCTGGCGTTTGGCCTTGATTGGCTGAACGACGCGGTAGTCGGGCTTGCCGGTTTGTACGGCAGCGATTTCGCCTTGGCTGGCGTGCCGGTCGCCGATGGGCTGTCACTCTTGCTTGGCGCGGTATTGTTGGGGTATATCGGTGCCTGGATTGCGGTCGCTCGTCATTTACGTGAGCTGGCGCCGAAGTAGTTAATGTCAGATTAATGTGGTTTCGTTTGTATTGACCGTATTGGTGGTTTAGGGAACTTGTCCTACGGTTCCCGGTCAATTTTCGCAGTGCTGAACTGCACGAGTTATGTGAGTCGGAGGTTTTTTCGTATGACCACTTCTTTGCAACCTGCTTATGCTTTGGTCCCGGGTGCGAACCTGGAGGCCTATGTGCACACGGTCAACAGCATTCCATTGCTGACACCGGAGCAGGAGCGTGAACTGGCCGAGAGTCTCTACTATGAGCAGGATTTGGGGGCGGCTCGGCAGATGGTGCTCGCCCACCTGCGTTTTGTCGTACATATCGCCCGTAGCTATAGCGGCTACGGCCTGGCCCAGGCTGACCTGATCCAGGAAGGCAACGTCGGCCTGATGAAGGCTGTAAAGCGCTTCAACCCTGAGATGGGTGTGCGCCTGGTGTCGTTTGCTGTGCACTGGATCAAGGCGGAAATCCACGAGTTCATCCTGCGCAACTGGCGCATCGTGAAAGTCGCGACCACCAAAGCCCAGCGCAAACTGTTCTTCAACCTGCGCAGCCAGAAGAAACGCCTGGCGTGGCTGAACAACGAAGAAGTCCACCGCGTGGCCGAGAGCCTCGGTGTGGAGCCGCGTGAAGTGCGCGAGATGGAAAGCCGCCTGACCGGCCATGACATGGCCTTCGACCCCGCCGCTGAAGCGGATGACGACAGCGCTTTCCAATCGCCGGCCAACTACCTGGAAGACCACCGGTACGACCCGGCGCGTCAACTGGAAGACGCCGACTGGAGCGACAACTCCAACCACAACCTGCACGAAGCGCTGGAAGTGTTGGACGACCGCAGCCGTGACATCCTCTACCAGCGTTGGCTGGCAGAAGAAAAAGCCACGCTGCACGACCTGGCACAGAAGTACAACGTGTCGGCCGAGCGAATTCGTCAGCTTGAGAAAAGCGCGATGAACAAGCTGAAGTTGTCGATCGCCGCCTAAAACGTAGCGATAAGTCAAAAAAATGCCCCGATCGAAAGATTGGGGCATTTTTGTTTGGGCTCGAAAATCTGATATCCAGTGCGGTTCTCTGTGGGAGCTGGCTTGCCTGCGATGAGGCCCTTTCACCAGCACCTCTGCAAGCTGCCACACCGCTATCGCAGGCAAGCCAGCTCCCACGGGGGTTGTGTTGTGTCAGTCGGACCACGGGGCCTTTCGGGAATTATTCAGCTCCACCAGGTAACCATCCCCACCCAACTGGCTCATCTGCTGGCGAATCCACGCCGCGCGCCGCGCCACATAGGCCGTCGGATGGCTGGCGCTCCAAACCCGTGGGTTGGGCAGCACTGCCGCCAGGTAGCTGGCCTGCTGTCGGGAAAGCGCCTTGGCGCTCACACCAAAATGGTGCCGCGCCGCAGCCTCTGCGCCAAACACGCCTTCATCCCATTCCACGCTGTTGAGGTACACCTCAAGAATCCGCTGCTTGGGCCATAACACCTCGATCAATCCGGTAAACCAGGCCTCCAGGCCTTTGCGCAAATAACTGCGGCCGGTCCACAGAAACAGGTTTTTCGACACTTGCTGGCTCAAGGTGCTGGCGCCGCGAATCGAACCGCCGCGCTCGTTGTGCACCAGTGCCGCCTGAATCGCGCCAAAGTCAAAACCCCAATGCTGGGGAAAACGCTGATCTTCGCCGGCCATCACCGCCACCTTCAGGTCATCGGAGATCTCATCCCACGACACCCACGTGCGTTGCAGGTCAATCGGCTCGCCGTCGACCCAGGATTCGACCTTGCGCTCCACCATCAGCGCCGTGAACGGCGGCGGGACGACACGCAACAGCAGCACCAGCAGCACACTGCCGATGGCAAACCATTTCACGACTTTGAGAAAGCGTTTGAAGAGGAGACGCAGCATAGAGATGGCTTGGCCGAACCCGTTGAGGGGGCCATTATACAGACACCGCCCTTTGAGTCTGACTGGAGTTCCTCATGCTGCGTAGCTTTCTGATGCTGGCTGCCTTTTTCGGCTTCACCGGCGTCGCCCTCGGTGCCTTTGCTGCCCACGGCCTGAAAAACCGCCTGAGCGCCGAATACCTGGCGATCTTCCAAACTGGCGTGACCTACCAGCTGGTGCATGCCCTCGCGTTGTTCGGCGTCGCGCTGCTGGCGGCGCATATTCCTGGCCGACTGGTCAGCTGGGCGGGTATTTCCTTTACCGTCGGTATCCTGCTGTTCTCCGGCAGCTTGTATGCGCTGACCCTGACTGGTATCAGCAAGCTGGGGATCATCACGCCATTTGGCGGGCTGGCATTCCTGCTGGGCTGGTTCTTTCTGGGGCTGACGGCGTGGCGCTTGCAGCTTTGACCGCTTGACGCTTGCAGCTGACCTTAAGGTCCCAATCGCGCTAGAATGCTGGCCCCTAAAAACGATGGCGGCCCGTGGCATGCGCATTCAGTTGAACGGCGAATCCTTTGAACTGCCCGACGGTGAAACCGTTGCGGCCCTGCTGACCCGCCTGGACTTGACCGGGCGTCGCGTTGCAGTGGAGCTCAACCTGGATATCGTCCCGCGTAGCCTGCACGCCGAGACCGCGCTCACCGAAGGTGACCAAGTCGAAGTGGTTCACGCCATCGGCGGCGGTTAGCCGTTCGGCGCTCAACGGCGCCACCCCGAATTCTGCAGAACCTCACCCCATTTCGAGGATTTCCCATGAGCATCGTTCGTAGCGACAAGCCCTTCGTCCTGGCCGGTCGTACCTACCAGTCCCGTCTGCTGGTCGGCACTGGCAAGTACCGCGACATGGAAGAAACCCGCCTGGCCATCGAAGCCTCGGGTGCAGAGATCGTCACCTTTGCCGTGCGCCGCACTAACCTGGGCCAGATCGAAGGCGAACCGAACCTGCTCCAGGTGCTGTCGCCGGAACGCTACACCTTCTTGCCGAACACAGCAGGTTGCTACGACGCTATCGAAGCCGTGCGTACTTGCCGCCTGGCCCGTGAGCTGCTCGACGGCCACAACCTGGTGAAGCTGGAAGTATTGGCCGACCAGAAGACCCTGTTCCCCAACGTAATCGAAACCCTCAAGGCCGCCGAAACGCTGGTCAAGGAAGGCTTCGACGTCATGGTCTACACCAGTGATGACCCGATTATTGCCCGTCAATTGGCGGAAATCGGCTGCATCGCGGTAATGCCGCTGGCCGGTCTGATCGGTTCCGGGCTGGGCATCTGCAATCCGTACAACCTGCAGATCATCCTCGAAGAAGCCAAAATCCCTGTGCTGGTGGACGCGGGCGTGGGCACTGCCTCCGACGCCACCATCGCCATGGAACTGGGCTGCGACGCGGTCCTGATGAACTCGGCCATCGCCCATGCCCAGCAGCCGATCATGATGGCTGAAGCCATGCAACACGCAATCGTTGCAGGTCGCCTGGCCTATCTCGCCGGGCGCATGCCGAAAAAACTTTACGCCAGCGCCTCCTCGCCGCTGGATGGTCTGATCAAGTAAGAGCCATTGATGACTGAATCAAACGAAACGCCGAACACCGTGGAAGAAGGCGACGAGTCCAAGCACCGCCGCATCAAGAGTTTTGTGATGCGCGCCGGTCGCATGACCGAAGGCCAGCAAAAGGGCCTGGAGCAAGGTACACCGCTGTTCGTATTGCCACTGGCTGACGCGCCGGTGGACTACGACCAGGTGTTCGGCCGTTCGGCCCCGCGCTCCCTGGAAATCGGCTTCGGCATGGGCCACTCCCTGCTGGAAATGGCGGCTGCCGCGCCGGAACAGGACTTCATCGGTGTAGAAGTACACCGCCCGGGCGTCGGTGCGCTGCTTAACGGCGTGCTGACCCAAGGCCTGACCAACTTGCGGGTCTACGACTGCGACGCGATCGAAGTGCTCAACCGCTGCATCGCCGACAACAGCCTCGACCGCCTGATGCTGTTTTTCCCGGACCCGTGGCACAAGTCCCGCCACCACAAGCGCCGCATCGTCCAGGCTTCGTTTGCCGAACTGGTGCGCAGCAAGCTGAAAGTGGGCGGCATCCTGCACATGGCCACCGACTGGGAACCGTATGCGGAATACATGCTGGAAGTGATGGGCGTAGCGCCTGGCTATCGCAACCTGGCCGAAGACGGCAAATGCGTGCCACGCCCGGCCGAGCGCCCGATCACCAAGTTCGAACGCCGCGGCGAGCGGTTGGGGCACGGCGTTTGGGATTTGAAGTTCGAGAAAATCGACTGACAAGTCATTAGTTTGGAATGCAGTCAAAAATGTGGGAGGGGGCTTGCTCCCGATAGCGGTGGATCAGTCCTCTTGATGTCGACTGACACTCAGCTATCGGGAGCAAGCCCCCTCCCACAGGTGTATCTGTGTGTTGGGTTTGGGGTCAGCGGCGGTCTGCCACAACGCCAATCAACACCAGCACCACCACCAACACCGGCGCCAGGCTGTAGTTATTGAACTGGCTCAGCCCGCGCACTATCCACGGTGTGGCGTAGATCAACGCTGCGCCGCTGCCGATCATGCACACCA
Source organism: Pseudomonas antarctica (assembly GCF_001647715.1). NCBI lineage: Bacteria > Pseudomonadati > Pseudomonadota > Gammaproteobacteria > Pseudomonadales > Pseudomonadaceae > Pseudomonas > Pseudomonas antarctica. The sequence goes on along the minus strand of NZ_CP015600.1, from coordinate 6,047,701 downwards.
GCGCCATCAACGGTACGCGCAGCGCGCCGGCAATGCTGCCCAAGCGGCCTTCGATCCAGCCTTTGATATCAGCGCCAAACAGCACCAGCAAGCAGCCGACAAGAGCCAGGGCGATTTCCGACAGGTTGCTACGGCTCCAGCGGGATACGGTGGCGAGCAGGTCGAGTACCAAATCCATTCGATTTCCTTAGAGCGTCAGCTCAAAAACTTCTGCAACAGGTCATTGAGAAAGAGTTGCCCGCGGTCGGTCGCCGCCAGGCGTGACGGTTCGACCTGCATTAAGCCACTTTGTTCTGCCTCACGGCGGCCTTCGTCGAGGCTGGCCAAGCCGAGGCCGGTGCGCTCGGCGTACAGCTTGGATTCAACGCCTTCGGTCAGCCGCAACGCGTTCATCAGAAACTCGAACGGCAGTTCTTCATTGGTCAGTTCTTTCGCGCCGGCCTGGAAGCTTTTTGCCGGGTTGAGATAGTCCTTGGGCGCTCGGGTCTTCCACGTGCGCACGATGCGCCCGTCTGGATGGCTGAGCTTGCCGTGGGCGCCCGCGCCGATGCCGATAAAGTCGCCGAAGCTCCAGTAGTTCAGGTTATGCCGCGCCGGGCGACCCGGTTGGGCATAGGCCGACACCTCATATTGCGCGTAACCGTGTTCGGCCAGCAGCGCCTGGCCAGCTTCCTGAATGTCCCACAGCATGTCGTCTTCCGGCAGCACGGGCGGCTGGTTCCAGAAGACGGTGTTGGGTTCCAGGGTCAGCTGGTACCAGGACAGGTGGGTCGGCTTGAGGGCGATGGCTTGGCGCAAGTCGCTCAGGGCATCGTCCAGGGACTGGTTGGGCAGGCCGTGCATCAGGTCCAGGTTGAAGTTATCAAACCCGGCCTGGCGCGCCATGCCGGCGGCGCGTACGGCTTCATCGCCGTTGTGGATACGGCCCAGGGCTTCGAGCTTTTCCTGCTGAAAGCTCTGGATGCCGATGGACAGGCGATTGATCCCGAGCTTGCGGTACGCCACGAACTTCTCTTGCTCGAAGGTCCCGGGGTTGGCTTCCAGCGTGATTTCGATATCGCCGGCAAAAGGAATGCGGGCTTCCACGCCCTTGAGCAGGCGACCCAGTGCCGCGGCGCTGAACAGGCTAGGCGTACCGCCGCCAAAGAAGATCGAGCTCAGTTCACGGCCGTAAACCGCATGCAGGTCCTGATCAAGGTCGGCCAGCAGCGCGTCCACATACTCTTCTTCCGGCAGCACGTTGCTGGCCGTGTGGGAGTTGAAGTCGCAATAAGGGCATTTGCGCACGCACCACGGAATGTGGATGTACAGCGCCAGGGGCGGCAGGTGGGGCAGGGCCGCCCGAGGTGTTTGCGCGCCGCCGTGGATCAGCGGCTGCGCAGAGGTGTTTTGGGTCATTTCAGGCTCAGGCGTTGGCGCAGCAAATCCATTGCGCGGGCGCGGTGGCTGATCTGGTTCTTGTCGGCCGGGCTCAGTTCGGCGCTGGAGACATTACGCTCCGGCACCCAGAACAGAGGGTCATAGCCAAACCCATGCTCGCCGCTGGCCGCATGCAGGATGCGCCCGTGCCACAGGCCTTCGCACAGGATCGGCAGCGGGTCATCGGCATGCCGCACCAGCGCCAGCACGCAGACGAACTGCGCGCCACGCATCGCGTCCGGCACGTCCTTGAGGGCGTCCAGCAGCTTCGCGTTGTTGGCCGCATCGCCCTTGCCGTCGGCATAACGCGCCGAGTAGATGCCAGGGGCGCCGCCGAGGTAATCCACCGCCAGGCCCGAGTCATCGGCCAAGGCCGGCAGCCCGGAGATACGCGCGGCATTGCGTGCCTTGAGGATCGCGTTCTCGACAAACGACAGGCCGGTTTCTTCCGGCTCGACCTGGCTGAACTCGCCAATCGAGCGCAGTTGCACGGACTCACCGAGCATGGCCTGGAGTTCTTTGAGTTTGCCTGCGTTATGGCTGGCGAGTACGAGTTGGGTAAGGTTCATCATGGGGCCGGGAACAGTTCCTGGTTGAAACTGAAACCGTGAGCCTTGCCGCCGGTTTCAACATTGATGGTGAATATCTTGGTTTCCTGCTGCGGCACCGGGTATTGGGCGATGTAATTGGTGCTGCCGTTCTCGGTGACCTTCTTGAACGTCAGCATCTCGCTTTTGCCGCCGAGGTCTTTGACCGTGCCGGTGACGGTGGCATCGATCGGCGTCACGCCCTTTTGCACGAACACGTTGATCATGCCGACCTTTTTGTCGCGCACCACCTCCAGTTCCTGGGCCTGTTCCGGCTGCAGGAAGGTGGATGTGAAGGTGTTGTAACGCACCGTGATATCACCAAATTCCTTCAGGCGATTGCTGTCGATAGCGTCCGCTGCCATGGCGCTGGTGCCCAGGCAGGCGGTGAGTAGAAAAATAGCCAAACGACTCATGTTCGTCCTCCTTGAAAATGGTTAGACGGCAATTTGATGGTCTGTCAGGCCAGGGCTGCTGACTCGGTAGATACCGATTTCGCCCAACAGATTGGGCCATAGCTTACTCGCCCAGCCGTGGCGGTGTTGTTGATCGACAGCAAGGCGGTTGATCACCTTGGCTTCACGCTCGCCGCACAAGGCTTCGAAGTCTTCGAAGGTGCAGAAGTGGATGTTTGGCGTGTTGTACCACGTGTAGGGCAGGAAGTCCGACACCGGCATGCGGCCCTTGGTGGCCAGGTACCAGCGGCAACGCCAGTGGCCGAAATTGGGGAAAGTGATGATGCACTGGCGACCTACACGCAGCATTTCGTCGAGGATACGGTCTGGGTAGTGCACCGCTTGCAGGGCTTGGGTCATCACTACGATATCGAAGCTGTTGCTGGCAAAGTTGCCCAGGCCCTTGTCCAGGTCCTGCTCGATCACGTTGATGCCCTTGGCCACGCACTGGGCGATGTTGTCCGGGTCGTTTTCCAGGCCATAGCCGGTGACTTGCTTGTTGTCGCGCAGCCAGCTCAGCAGTTCGCCATCGCCGCAGCCAAGGTCGAGCACGCGGCTGCCGGCGGGGATCCAGTCTTGGATGATTTCCAGGTCGGCTCTCATGGCGTTCTCACAGGGCTATTCGGTTCATGTAGTTGCTGAAGGCTTGCAGGTAGCGCGGGATCGGAATCAGGAAGGCATCGTGGCCTTGCGGTGCATCGATCTCCAGGTAGCAGACGTCTTTGCGGGCGGCCATCAAGGCGTCCACCAGCTCTCGGGAGCGGGCCGGCGAGAAGCGCCAGTCGGTGGTGAACGACATCACGCAGAACTTGGCCGTGGCGCCCTCGAAGGTTTTCGCCAGGTCGTCGTCATGGTTCGCGGCCGGGTCGAAATAGTCCAGGGCCTTGGTCATCAGCAGGTAGGTGTTGGCGTCGAAACGCCCCGAGAATTCCTCGCCCTGATAACGCAGGTAGCTTTCCACCTGGAACTCGACGCTGTGGAAGTCGTAGTTGAGCTTCTCGCTCTTGAGCCCACGGCCGAATTTTTCGCCCATGGAGTCATCGGAAAGATAAGTGATGTGCCCGACCATCCGCGCCAGCATCAAGCCGCGCTTGGGAATCACGCCCGCTTCCTGGAACGAACCGCCGTGGAACTCGGGGTCGGTGAGGATGGCCTGGCGCGCCACTTCGTTGAACGCGATGTTCTGCGCCGACAGTTTTGGTGCCGAGGCGATTGCCAGGCAATGGCGCACGCGATCCGGGTAGGAAATGGTCCACTGCAACGCCTGCATGCCGCCCAGGCTGCCGCCGATCACCGCGGCCCATTGTTTGATGCCCAGCAGGTCAGCGAGGCGGGCCTGGCTGTGTACCCAGTCTTCCACGGTCAGTACCGGGAAATCCGCGCCGAATGGCTTGCCGGTTTCCGGGTTGAGGCTGCTCGGGCCGGTGGAACCGTTGCAGCCGCCAAGGTTGTTCAGGCTGACCACAAAGAACGTGTTGGTGTCGATGGGCTTGCCGGGGCCGATGCAACTGTCCCACCAACCGGGCTTGCGCTCGTCAACACTGTGGAAACCGGCGGCGTGATGATGGCCGGACAGGGCGTGGCAGATCAGCACGGCGTTGCTCGCCGTGGCATTCAACTGGCCGTAGGTTTCGTAGATCAGGTCATAGGCCGGCAGCGAACGGCCACAGGCCAGGGCCAGCGGTTCGCTGAAGTGCGCCACTTGGGGCACGACCAGTCCAACAGAATCGGGGGGGAAGGCAGCTGGCATCGACCCTGCTCTCGTTTAAATGAGGCGTAAGTCTAAAGACCGCTGCACCTAGCGGCAAGCAAAGGCCTGCACCCGTACAAAGATACAAATGTGGGAGGGGGCTTGCTCCCGATGACGGCGTGGCAGTCGACATCTGTTTGACTGATCCACCGCTATCGGGAGCAAGCCCCCTCCCACATTTTTTACAGCACTCAGATCAGGCCAAACAGTTCCTTGGGCATGAACGCGTAGTAGGCCAGGCGCGGGATCACCCAGCTTTGCAGCAGCTGGATCGCGATAAACGCGAAGATCGGCGAGATATCCAGGCCGCCCAGGTTGGGTATCAACCGACGGAACGGTGCCAGCACGGGCTCGGTAATCTGGGCAACCAGCTCAGCACCCGGGCTGCGGCTGCCAGGTGCGACCCACGACAGAATCACGCTGATGATCATCGACCAGAAGATGATCTTCAAAAACAGCGAGAAGATGCCGATCAGGCCCCATGGCAACAGCAACACGGTGAAGGCCTGGTAGCCGTTGAGCATCAGGATCACCACAAACAGCAAAATCTGCAGCAGCAGCGCCAGTACCAACGACGACATATCCAGGCCGAACAGGCTCGGGATCACTCGGCGCAGGGGTTTGAGCAACGGTTGCGTAGCCTTCACCACGAACTGGCACAGCGGGTTGTAGAAGTTCGCCCGCACCAGTTGCAGGATAAAACGCATCAGCACGATCAGCAGGTACAGGCTGCCCAAGGTCTGGATGATGAAAATGGCAGCGTCATTGATTCCGAGCATGTGTGTTTCCTATCTAATCCAGTTGCAAGTAGGGGACGACTATTTACCCAGCTGCTCGGCCATTTCAGCCGAACGATGTGCCGCGGCACCCAGTGCTTTTTCCACCAGGGCTTCAAAGCCCCCGGCCTGGAACGATTCGATGGCCGCTTGCGTGGTGCCGCCCGGGGACGTCACACGGCGGCGCAGCTCGGCCGCATCCACCTCACTGGCGACGGCCATCTTCGCGGCGCCCAGCGCGGTTTGCTCGGCCAGTTGCTCAGCGACTTCGTGTGGCAGGCCCAGTTTCACGCCGGCGGCGGTCATGGCTTCGATCAGCAGGAAGAAGTAGGCCGGGCCGCTGCCGGAGACGGCGGTCACCGCATCCAGTTGCTGTTCCTGTTCCAGCCACAGGGCGATGCCCACCGCAGACAGCAGCTCTTGAGCCTGGTCGCGCTGTTGGGCGGTCACTTCGGACGTCGCGTACAGGCCGCTCACGCCCTGGCGCAGCAGCGCCGGGGTGTTGGGCATGCAGCGCACGATTGGCTGGGCACCCAGCCAGTTGTTCATGCTGGCGCAGGTGATGCCAGCGGCAATCGATACCACCAGTTGATGCGGTTGCAGGCTCGGGCGCAGGCTTTCGCACACGGCTTTCATGGCTTGCGGCTTCACCGCCAGCACGATCACGTCAACGCCCTGAATGGCTTCGGCGTTGTCGGCAAAGGTTTCGATCCCGTGCTCGGCGCTGACGCGCTCGCGTGTGTCGGCGCCCGGGTCGCTGGCGCGGATGTGCTGGGCTTGCAGGCCTTTGGCCCGTAAGCCACCGATCAGGCTGGCCGCCATGTTACCGGCGCCGATAAAGGCAATACGCGTGTTGCTCATGACAGGTCCTTATTCAGAGGAAAGTCAGCCATTTGATGGCTGGCCGTAGTCGCGGGCGCCAAACAGCGCGGTACCGATCCGCACCCAGGTGGCGCCTTGGGCGATGGCTGACTCAAGGTCGTGGCTCATGCCCATGGAAAGTGTGTCCAGGCCCAGGTTCAGGCTCGCTTGCAGGTCGCGTACTGTCGCGAAGGCTGCATCCTGCTCGGCACGGTCTTCAGTCGGCTCGGGGATCGCCATCAAACCACGCAGCTTCAGGCGCGGCAGGGCACTGATCGCTGCGGCCAGGGCCGGCAGGTCGGCGGGTGTACAGCCGGACTTGCTGGCTTCGCCACTGACGTTGACCTGGATGCAGATGTTCAGCGGCGGCAGGTCGGCCGGGCGTTGTTCGGACAGGCGTTGCGCGATTTTCAGGCGGTCCACGGAATGCACCCAAGCAAAGTTCTCGGCGATCGCACGAGTCTTGTTCGATTGAATGGGGCCGATGAAGTGCCAACTCAAGGGCAGGTCGGTTAATTCGGCCTGTTTGCCCAGGGCTTCCTGCAGGTAGTTCTCGCCAAAATCGCGCATCCCGGCCGCATAGGCTTCGCGTACCGCTTGTGCGGGTTTGGTCTTGCTCACGGCCAGCAGGTGGATGCTGCTTTCGTCACGTTGCACGGCGTGGGCCGCGGCGCGGATCCGCTCGCTAACCAGGCCAATGTTGTCTGCTATCGTCGACATTCAAGATGCACCCGTGGATATGGAGTCCGCGGCATTCTACTGGAAATGGAAAGCCCTATGGATATCACTGAATTGCTGACGGCCAGCGTGCGTCGTGGCGCCTCTGACCTGCATTTGTCGGCTGGCGTGGCGCCGATGCTGCGTGTGGATGGCGAGGTCTGGCCCCTGGACGGCCCGGCACTGTCCCCCCCGCAAGTGGCGGATTTATTGAGCCCTTTGCTCAACCAATACCAAGAAAAGGATTTCGAAACATCTCTTGAAACGGATTTTGCCTTCGAGCTGCCGGGCGTGGCACGGTTCCGGGCGAATGTGTTCCAGCAGGCGCGCGGCATGGGCGCGGTGTTTCGTACCATTGCGACCGAAGTACAAAGCCTGGAAAGCCTCGGGCTGGGAGAAGTGTTCCAGCGGATCGCCCGGTTTCCGCGCGGCCTGGTGTTGGTGACCGGGCCAACCGGGTCCGGCAAGTCCACGACGCTGGCAGCGATGATCGACCATCTTAATCAACACCGGCGCCAGCACATTCTTACGCTGGAAGACCCCATCGAATTTATCCACAGGCCGAAAATGGCCTTGATCAACCAGCGGCAGGTACAACGCGATACACACAGTTTTTCCACGGCACTGCGCTCGGCGCTACGGGAAGACCCGGATGTCATTCTGGTGGGTGAGTTGCGCGACCTGGAAACCATACGCCTGGCGCTGACAGCGGCTGAGACCGGCCACCTGGTATTTGGCACCGTGCACACCACTTCGGCGGCAAAGACCGTGGACAGGCTGGTGGATGTGTTCCCGGCGGGGGAAAAGGCCATGGTTCGCTCGATGCTGTCGGAGTCGTTGCAGGCCGTGGTGTCCCAAGTGCTGGTCAAGAAGATCGGCGGCGGGCGGGTGGCGGCTCACGAAATCATGCTGGGCACGCCGGCCATCCGTAACCTGATCCGTGAGGACAAGGTGGCGCAAATGGTCTCCGCGATCCAGACCGGTGGGGCGCTGGGCATGAAAACGTTGGATATGAGCTTGAAGGCGTTGGTCAGCGAGGGGCTGGTCAGTCGCGAGGAGGCGCGGGGGCAGGCGAGGGTGCCGGGGGATATCTGAGGTCTTGCGGGCCATGAAAATCAAATGTGGGAGCTGGCTTGCTCGCGAAGGCGCAGTGTCAGTCACCATCTTAGGTGACTGATCTACCGCCTTCGCGAGCAAGCCCGCTCCCACATTGTTTACCGCATTTCAGCCAGAGATCAGCGCTGCACAACCCGCAGGTTGTTCTGCTCTTTAGGCAGAACACGCTTGGCAATCACGTAGTTCTTGTCCCAGAACGGCTTCTTCAGCGTGTCGATGCTCACCGACTTGCCGCGACGCGGTGCGTGGATAAAACGGTCGTTGCCCAGGTAGATGGCAACGTGGTTGACCTGGCGGCTCTTCAGTTTGAAGAACAACAGGTCGCCCGGTTTCAAGTCCTTGCGATCAACCTTCAGCCCGTGGCCGGCGGCCATGGCGTTGGAAGTGCGGGGCAAATCCACCGCTTTAACGTCATTAAAGGCATATTTCACCAAGCCACTGCAGTCGAACCCTTTACTTGGGCTGCTGCCGCCCCAACGATAAGGAGTACCGAGCACGTTAACGGCGCGGCTGAGGACATTACTGCTTTGCTTGGTGTTGCCGGCCAGTTGGGTATGAATGGCTTTACCGTGGGCCTTGCTCACTTGAGTCGGGCGGTTGACGGTCAGCTTTACCGACTTGGCAGTGCTGGGTGTGCTGTGAACTTTAGGGGTAAAACCGTTAACGTTAGGAAGACGTTGCTCACGATTGGTGGCGTGGGCGGCCAGTGGCATTAATAGGCAAATGGTTAGCCATGTCTTGAAAAATGGTCGCATTAGGCGTGGCTCTTTTTGGTTTGCGCGCAACTTTATAACAGCTTTTTGTGTCGTTCTAAGGCCGTTTGTCGACTGAACCCTGGGGTCAAATTCAGGAAAAACGCGACGAATTGCCGCTATTGTCCTACAGAGGTCAGGTGGCATAAGGCTTTGCGGGAGGGAAGATACCATTTGCCGTGCGTCGGGCGCCCGTAAAAAAGTCACAAAGAAAATGAAAAAATTTATCTATCGAGGCAAAAGAGGTACTCCATGAACACCTATCGACAGGATGTGATGCAGCAGGACACCCACAGCAAGGTGATTGGCTACCTGCTCTGGATTTTCGGTTTTACCGGGGCGCATCGCTTCTATTACGGCAAGCCCGTGACCGGGACAATCTGGTTTTTCACCTTCGGCCTGTTCGGTATCGGGTGGCTGATCGACGTGTTCCTGATCCCGGCCATGGACCGTGAAGCGGACCTGCGTTTTACCGCCGGGCCCATCGAATACAACGTGGCCTGGGTACTGTTGGCGTTCCTGGGTGTGTTTGGTCTGCACCGTATGTACCAGGGCAAATGGATCACTGGCCTGATCTACCTGCTGACCGGTGGGTTGTTCCTGATCGGTGTGCTGTATGACTTCTGGACGTTGAATACGCAGATTTCGATCCGCAATGCCGAGCGCAATAGCGGGCGCTGAGTCTCTCAAGGCCTATACAAAACCAAATGTGGGAGGGGGCTTGCTCCCGATGGCAGTGGGTCAGCTACAGATAAGCTGACTGACCCACCGCCATCGGGAGCAAACCCCCTCCCACTTTTTTTACCGTGCCCGCTTTAGGCCTGGTAGCTGATCCGCCCATCCACCAAGGTGTACCGCACCGTCGCCGGCAGGCTATGGCCGATGAACGGGCAGTTTTCGCCCTTGGACAGCCAGTGTTCGCCGGCAACCGTAGAGCTGGCCGGATCAAACAGCACCAGGTCCGCCGCCGAGCCCACCGCCAGCTTACCCGCCGGCAGGCGCAAGGCCTCGGCCGGGCCGGCGCTCAGGCGCGCCAGCAGCGTCGGCAGGTCGAGCAAGCCATCCTCCACCAGCGTCATCGCCAATGGCAGCAACAGTTCGACGCTGCTGATGCCCGGCTCTGTCGCGCCAAACGGTGCCAGCTTGGCATCCCGCTCGTGGGGCTGGTGATGGCTGGAGATCGCCGAGACAACGCCTGACTTCACGGCCGCACGCAAACCTTCACGGTCGGCCAGGGTGCGCAGCGGCGGCTGCACGTGGTAAAGGCTGGAAAAGTCGATCAGCGCCTCATCGGTCAAAATCAGCTGATACAACGCCACGTCCGCCGTCACCGGCAGGCCACGAGCCTGTGCCTGGGCGATCAGGGCCACGCCCCGCGCGCTGGTCAATTGGCTGAAGTGCGCGCGCACGCCGCTTTGTTCCACCAGCAGCAGGTCGCGGGCCAGGGCTACGGTTTCAGCGGTTTCCGGAATACCCGGCAGGCCGAGGAAGCTGGCGACGGCGCCTTCATGGGCCAGGCCGCCTTCGGCCAGGTCGCGGTCCTGGGAGTGAAAAATCACCGTCAGGTCGAAGGTGGCCGCGTATTCCAGGGCGCGACACAGCGTGCGCGTACTGCGGAAGCTTTCCAGGCCGTTGCCGAATGCCACGCAACCGGCGTCGCGCAGGGCGATCAGCTCGGCGAGCTGTTCGCCTTCCAGGCCTTTGCTCAGCGCGCCGATCGGGAACACTTTGCAATTGCCGGCTTCACGGGCGCGGTCGAGGATCAGCTCGGTCACGGCCGAAGTGTCCAGCACGGGCTTGGTGTGCGGCGGGCAGCACAGGCTGGTCACGCCACCGGCAGCGGCGGCGCGGGTTTCGCTGGCGATACTGCCTTTGCGGCTATAACCCGGCTCACGCAGGGCGACGTTCAGGTCCACCAGGCCAGGCGCGGCCACCAGGCCTTTGGCGTCGATGGTCTCAACCGCGCTGAAGCCGCTGGGCGCGGCGCCGATGGCGATGATTTTGCCGGCTTCCACATGAAGATCGGTAACGTGATCCAGGCCGCTGGCCGGATCGATGACTCGGGCGCCGAGAATGCTGAGCTTCACTGGGCGTTCTCCTGCTCGAATTGACGTTGCGCGGTTTGCCCGCTCATGGCCATGGACAGCACGGCCATGCGTACGGCGATGCCATAAGTCACCTGGTTCAAGATCACCGATTGCGCGCCGTCGGCCACCGCCGACTCAATCTCTACGCCACGGTTGATCGGGCCTGGGTGCATCACGATGGCATCCGGCTTGGCGCCGGCCAAACGCGCGGTGGTCAGGCCGAACAGGCGGTAGAACTCACCTTCGCTCGGCAGCAGGCCGCCGGCCATGCGCTCGCGTTGCAGGCGCAGCATGATCACCACGTCCACATCCTTAAGGCCTTCGGCCATGTCGGTGTAGACCTTCACGCCGTACTGCTCGATGCCGATCGGCAGCAAGGTTTTTGGCGCGATCACGCGGATGTCCGGGCAACCCAGGGCTTTGAGGGCCAGCATGTTTGAGCGAGCTACCCGCGAGTGCAGGATGTCGCCGACGATGGCCACCGACAGGTTTTCAAAGCCGCCCTTGTGCCGACGGATCGTCAGCATGTCGAGCATGCCTTGGGTCGGGTGGGCGTGACGGCCGTCGCCGCCATTGATGATTGCCACGTTCGGGCACACGTGTTCGGCGATGAAGTGCGCGGCACCGGAGTCGCCGTGGCGTACCACGAACATATCGGCAGCCATGGCTTCCAGGTTGCGCAGGGTGTCGAGCAGGGTCTCGCCCTTGCTCGCCGACGAGGTGGACACGTTCAGCGTGATCACGTCGGCCGACAGCCGCTGGGCCGCCAGTTCAAAGGTGGTGCGGGTGCGGGTAGAGTTCTCGAAGAACACATTGCAGATGGTCTTGCCGCGCAGCAGCGGGACCTTCTTCACCGCGCGGCCACCGACTTCAAGGAACGAGTCGGCCGTGTCGAGGATTTCAGTCAGCAGTTCGCGGGGCAAACCGTCGAGGGACAAGAAGTGTTGCAGCTGGCCCTGAGCATTGAGCTGCAGCGGGCGCTTGGCATCTAGAGGCGTCATCGCGGGGACTCTGTACAAGGCGGTTTAAAGGGCAAGGTCTTGCAGTTCGAGTTCGAGCGGCGTTGGACCGGACAATTTTACCCGCTGGTGGGCTTCCAGGGACAGGGTTGCGCCGACTACATCCGGGCTGATCGGCAATTCGCCGGCGTCCAGGTCCAGCAGGCACACCAGGGTTACACTGGCGGGGCGGCCGTAGTCGAACAGCTCGTTCATGGCGGCGCGGATAGTGCGGCCGCTCATCAGCACGTCGTCGATCAGCACCAGGTGCTGGCCTTCGATTTCGAACGGCAGGGCCGAAGGACGCACTTGCGGGTGCAGGCCGTTCTGGCTGAAGTCGTCGCGGTAGAAGGACACATCCAGCGTGCCCAGTGGCGAATCACTGCCCAGTTCTTCCAATAACGCTTGGGCCACCCACACACCGCCGGAGCGAATGCCGATAAAACGCGGTTCGCTGATGGCACGGTGTTGCAGGTGCGCCTTGAGGCGAATCGCCATCTGGCTGATCAGTTCGGCGGGATTGGGCAGGCTCATGGTGGCTCCTTCAAGGCCTTGCGCGGCGGGGGTGCGTGCAAGGTCCGGGCTCAAACGTAAAAAGACGCGGCAAGCCGCGTCAGTCAGGATTCAAATAAAGCGGTGTTTTCATCCAGCCAACCCTGCAACAGCAAGGCGGCGGCGATGGCGTCCACCGGGTTGTCGCGGTAACTGCCTTTCTGGCCACCACGGTCGCGGCGCTCGCCTTTGGCTTCAAAGGTGGTCAGGCGTTCGTCGTGGGTATAGAAGGGCAGGTTGTAGCGGCCGTTGAGGCGGCGGGCGAATTTTTCCGCGCGCAGGCACATCTCGCTGGGGGTGCCGTCCATGTTCAAGGGCAGGCCAACTACGACTGCGTCGGGCTTCCACTCCTTGATCAGGGCTTCGACCTGGTTCCAGTCCGGCACGCCGTTCTGGGCTTTCAAGGTGCACAGCTCGCGGGCCTGGCCGGTAATGACCTGGCCGACTGCCACGCCGATCTGTTTGGTGCCGTAGTCAAACCCGAGGATCAAGCGCAAGGCCATCAGGCGTGCCCCGCCTGGCTGGTCAGCAGGTTGAGGTTGACCCGCAACTTGGCCGCCGCCGCTTCCAGGCGCAGTTCGCTGGCGGTGTTGAACAGGATGTCGGCGTCGAACGGGCAGGTCAGCCACGCATTACTGGCCAATTCGGCCTCCAGTTGCCCGGCTTCCCAACCGGCGTAGCCGAGGGTAATCACGCTTTGCTCAGGCCCCACGCCGTCGGCGATGGCGAACAGCACGTCTTGGGAAGTGGACAACGACACACCTTCGAGGTCGACCGTGGCCTGAAACTTGGGCCCGGTCGGGTGCAGCACAAAACCACGATCGGTCTGCACCGGCCCGCCGATATAGATCGGCACGCTCTGGCAACGGGCCGGCGGGTCGATCTCGGGGCGCAGTTGCTCAAGGATGTCGGCCAGGTTCAGCTCTTGCGGGCGGTTCACCACCAGCCCCATGGCACCATTGGCCGTGTGCTCGACGATATAGGTCAAGGTCTGCGCAAAGTTCGGGTCGGCCATATGGGGCATGGCGATCAGGAATTGGTGCTTGAGGTAGGTCGGGCTGACATTTTTCATGTCCGCTAGTGTGGCGTTGGAGGGGCGAACTGACAAGCTGGGGATGCGGGTGATGTGGCAATTGTCATCAATTGCTGAACAGCTGATCACCCCGGGCAAACTTCCAGGTGCGGATGATTTCCAGGCGGTCTACATCATTCAGGTCGCCGGTAAACGGTGCGAAAGGCGCGGCCAGGCGCACGATGCGCTGGGCGGCCTGGTCCAGCAGCGGCTGGCCGGATGACTCCAGCACCTGCACTTCATATAACGAACCATCACGGTTGATCGACACCAACAAGCGCAAATTGCCATAGATCTGCTGGCGCCGGGCTTCATCCGGGTAGTTGAGGTTGCCGATGCGTTCGACCTTCTTGCGCCACTCGTCCTTATACCAGGCACCTTTGTCGCGCATGGTCGAGGCAGCGTTCAGGCGGTAGATACGGGGGCGCTTGGCGTACAACTGTTGTTCGTTGGCCAGTTCGGCTTCGAGGCTGGAGATCTGGTCGGAGAGCTGCGAACTGTCAAAAGTCGGCGCCGGTTTTACTGGTTCGGGCTGCGGCTCGGTCTTGGCTTTCTCGCGCTGGGTCGGGGCTTTTTGCGGTTTGGGCGCGACGGTGGTCACCGCAGCCTTGGGCGCGGCTTGCTTGACTTCGGGCTTGGGCGTCGGCGGCGGGGTGACTTTATTGACCTTGTTGTCCTGGAACGGCGCCACTTCAGTGGTCTTGGGCACGGCTTTCTTGTCGAGCGTGCCGCTGCCCTGCTGGTTGTCCTGAGCGAGAAAATCCGCCTTCTCCGGCTTCTTTTCGCTCTTGAACGTGGCGAGGGTGATTTCCAGGGTTTTGGTGATCTGCTTGGGTTCGACAAAGGTGAAGCCCAGGCCGAGCAGCAAGGCGAGGTGAATCAAGGCCGCCAGGAACAGGGTAAATCCGAGCCGATCAGCCGGGCGCACGCCACTGTGGGAGAGTTCGGGGGGCAGATCGGACGGGAGTGTCATGACAAAAAAACCAACATCGCGCGTTTCACAGGTGGCGCATGATAACGCAATGTTGGTGTGTGTCCGGCTGTTCTATGTCACTTGGCTTGTAGCTTGCGCTCAATGGCCGCCATCAGCATTTCGCCGATGTTCGTGCCAAATGCGTTGTCAATCTCGCGGATACAGGTCGGGCTGGTGACGTTGATTTCAGTGAGGCTCTCACCAATAACGTCAAGCCCCACAAACAGCAGGCCTTTCTCGCGCAGGGTTGGGCCAACCTGAGCGGCGATCCAACGGTCCTTATCCGACAATGGCCGTGCTTCACCACGACCGCCGGCCGCCAGGTTGCCACGGGTTTCACCCGCTGCCGGGATACGCGCCAGGCAGTAATCCACCGGCTCGCCGTCGATCATCAGGATGCGCTTGTCGCCGTCCTTGATCGCCGGCAGGTAAGCCTGGCCCATGATCTGCTGGGTGCCCAGCGCGGTCAGGGTTTCCAGGATCACCGACAGGTTCGGGTCGCCGGCACGGTGACGGAAGATCGAGGTGCCGCCCATGCCGTCCAGCGGCTTGAGGATCACATCGCCGTGCTTGGCGGCGAATTCACGCAGCACATCGGCGCGGCGGCTGACCACGGTCGGCGGGGTGCACTGCGGGAACAGCGTGGCGAACAGCTTTTCATTGCAGTCGCGCAGGCTTTGCGGCTTGTTGACGATCAGCACGCCGGCGCGCTCGGCTTGCTCCAGCAGGTAGGTGGAGTAGACGAATTCCATGTCGAACGGCGGGTCCTTGCGCATCAGGATCACGTCCAGGTCGCTCAAGGGGCTGTCGATTTCATCCGCAAGCTCAAACCACTTTTCCGGGTTGGCAAACACCTGCAGCGGGCGCATGCGTGCGCGGGCTTCGCCGTCGCCCTGGTAAAGGTCGCGCTGCTCCATATAGAACAGGCTCCAGCCGCGGGCCTGGGCGGCCAGGAGCATGGCCAGCGAGCTGTCCTTTTTATAGGAAATGCTGGCGATAGGGTCCATGACAATGCCGACGCGAACGCTCATGGGGGATTTTCCTCTAGCAAATTAGGGCGCATAAAAGTGGCGTCAGAGTGGCGCTGCGGCTGTTGTGGGTCAAGGAAAAACCACCTGGCCGGTTGCTCGATAGATTGCGCCCGGAGACTGTGCTAAAAAGACTGGCACGGCGCAGCAGCCCTTGAATTCCAAGGCTTGCGGCGCTCATCCTGTGCAACATCAGGCAGTACACACCGAAAACCGATTCGCTGTGGCGATGGTAGAGCAGATATGGAACAGCATTCCAACGCCTTGAGAGTGATGGTGATCGACGATTCGAAAACGATCCGCCGCACCGCCGAGACGCTGTTGAAGAACGTGGGGTGCGATGTCATCACGGCCATCGACGGTTTCGATGCATTGGCCCGGATTGTTGATCACCACCCGCACATTATCTTTGTCGACATCATGATGCCGCGCCTGGATGGCTATCAGACCTGCGCCCTGGTGAAGAATAATCCGGCGTTCAAGTCGATCCCGGTGATCATGCTGTCCTCCAAGGACGGCCTGTTCGACAAGGCCAAGGGGCGCATCGTTGGTGTCGATCAGTTTTTGACCAAGCCTTTCAGCAAGGAAGAACTGCTGAGTGCGATCAAGGCCTATGTGCCAGGGTTCGCCGCAGTAGAACAAGCACACTGACGCCGCCTCACAAGGGCAGGCGCCGACCAATGTAGTGGGGAAAACCATGGCACGCGTTCTGATCGTCGACGATTCGCCGACTGAAATGTACAAACTGACCGGCATGCTGGAAAAGCATGGGCATCAGGTCCTCAAGGCCGAAAATGGCGCTGACGGCGTGGCGCTGGCCCGTCAGGAAAAACCCGATGCGGTCCTGATGGACATCGTGATGCCGGGCCTCAATGGCTTCCAGGCAACGCGTCAGCTGTCCAAGGAGCCGGAAACCAACGGCATTCCGATCATCATCATCACTACCAAGGATCAGGAAACCGACAAGATCTGGGGCGCGCGCCAGGGCGCCAAGGACTACCTGACCAAACCGGTTGACGAAGAAACCCTGATCGCCACCCTGAACAAGGTGCTGGCCGGCTGACGGCACGCCATCATGACCGAGTCGCAAACCGCCTTCGAGCTGCTGCTGGACATCGACCGCCGCTGCCGCCTGTTGGCCGCTGACCTGCCGTCCCAGGAAACCCGCCTGCAGCGTTGGAGCGGGATCGGCTTTCGCCTGGGGCCGCATTGGTATGTGGCGCCGATGGGCGAAGTCGCCGAGGTGTTGCACGAACCGCGTTGCACCTTGATGCCGGGGGTTAAACCCTGGGTCAAGGGCGTGGCCAACCTGCGCGGGCGTTTGCTGCCGGTGATGGACCTGGGCGGGTTTCTCGGCCTGGACCTGTCCAAAGCGCGCAAGCAACGGCGGGTGCTGGTGGTGGAATTCAACGACTTGTTTGTCGGGCTGCTGGTAGATGAGGTGGTGGGCATGCAGCATTTCGCACAAGACGCCTTGTTGACGGGCGCCAACTCCGGCGTGCCGTTTATTCAGGGGCAGTTCGACAGCGACCAGCTCTGGCAGGTCTTCAGCCCCTTCGCTTTGGCCCAGGCCCCAGGTTTCATGGATGTTGCCGCATGACCACCGCTACTACTCCCAAACCGCAAGCCGCGTCGCGCAGCCGTTCGCAGATCATCGTGCTGTTTATCGCGCTGATCGTGTTCATCATGCTGTTGTTCGCCAACTTCGCGTACCTCAACACGCAGTCCACCTATGACAAACAGTACATCGGCCACGCCGGTGAGCTGCGCGTGCTGTCCCAGCGCATCGCCAAAAATGCCACCGAAGCCGCTGCCGGCAAGGCCGCCGCGTTCAAGCTGCTGGGCGACGCGCGCAACGACTTCGCCCAGCGCTGGGGCTACCTGAAAAAAGGTGACGCCGAGACCGGCCTGCCGGCGGCGCCCAGTGCGGTACGCGCCGAGATGCGCGCCGTGCAGACTGACTGGGAAGCGCTGCTGAAAAACACCGACGCGATCCTCGCCAGCGAGCAGACGGTGTTGTCGTTGCATCAAGTGGCCGCGACCCTGGCCGAAACCGTGCCGCAATTGCAGATGGAGTCGGAAAAGGTCGTCGATATCTTGCTGCAACGCGGCGCCCCGGCGAGCCAGGTGGCGTTGGCCCAGCGCCAGTCGCTGCTGGCCGAACGCATTCTGGGCGCCGTCAACACCGTGCTGGCCGGCGACGAAACCGCCGTGCAGGCCGCCGACGCGTTTGGTCGCGATGCCAACCGCTTCGGCCTGGTGCTCAACGGCATGCTCAACGGCAACCCGGGCCTGCGCATTACCCAGGTTGAAGACCACGATGCCCGCGCGCGCCTGGCGGAAATCGCCGAGCTGTTCGAGTTCGTCTCCGGCTCTGTGGATGAAATCCTCGAAACCTCGCCGCAACTGTTCCAGGTGCGCGCTTCGGCGAGCAATATTTTCAACCTGTCGCAAACCCTGCTCGATGAAGCCTCACACCTGGCCACCGGGTTTGAAAACCTCGCCAGCGGGCGCAGCTTCGACACCATCGGCGGCTATGTGCTGGGCCTGTTGGCGTTGACCTCGATCATCCTGATCGGCCTGGTGATGGTGCGCGAAACCAACCGCCAACTGCATGAAACCGCCGAGAAGAACGAACGCAACCAGAACGCGATCATGCGCCTGCTCGACGAAATCGAAGACCTGGCCGATGGCGACCTCACGGTGACCGCCTCGGTGACCGAAGACTTCACCGGCACCATCGCCGACTCCATCAACTATTCGGTGGACCAACTGCGCGATCTGGTCGCCACCATCAACCTCACCGCCGGGCAAGTTGCCGGCGCGGTGCAAGAGACCCAGGCCACCGCCATGCATCTGGCCCAGGCCTCGGAGCATCAGGCCCAGCAGATCGCCGAAGCCTCCACCGCGATCAACCAGATGGCCCAGTCCATCGACCAGGTGTCGGCCAACGCGGCGGAGTCTTCGGCGGTGGCGGAGCGTTCGGTTGAAATCGCCAACAAGGGCAATGAGGTGGTGCACAACACCATCCACGGCATGGACAACATTCGCGAGCAGATCCAGGACACCGCCAAGCGCATCAAGCGCCTGGGCGAGTCTTCCCAGGAGATTGGCGATATCGTCAGCCTGATCGACGACATTGCCGACCAGACCAACATCCTCGCCCTCAATGCGGCGATCCAGGCGAGCATGGCCGGTGACGCCGGGCGCGGTTTTGCGGTGGTGGCCGATGAAGTGCAACGGCTGGCTGAGCGCTCATCCGCCGCCACCCGGCAAATCGAAACGCTGGTGCGGGCGATTCAGACCGACACCAATGAAGCCGTTATTTCCATGGAACAGACCACCACCGAAGTGGTGCGTGGCGCGCGGTTGGCCCAGGACGCCGGGGTGGCGCTGGAAGAAATCGAAGGCGTGTCGAAAACCCTGGCGGCGTTGATTCAGAGTATTTCCAATGCGGCGCAGCAACAGACGTCGTCCGCCGGGCAGATCTCCCTGACGATGAACGTGATCCAGCAAATCACCACGCAGACGTCATCCGGCTCGACCGCCACCGCCGAAAGTATCGGCAACCTGGCGAAGATGGCCAGCCAGTTGCGCAGGTCGGTGTCGGGTTTCACCTTGCCACCGCCCAAGCAAGTTGAGGATTGAAATGCAGTCAAAATGTGGGAGCGGGCTTGCTCGCGAAAGCTATGTATCAGTCGCCTAATCTGCTGGCTGGCCCACCGTATTCGCGAGCAAGCCCGCTCCCACATTTAATCTTCATTGGTTTTGAGATCTTGGCAACACACGCAGTTCATGAATTCTAAGCGGAGCAGTTATGGTTGATCGGCACGACTACGTGGCCCTCGAATGGGTCAAGGGCGACATTGCCGAAACCCTGAAACAGGCCCGTTCGGCGCTGGACACGTTTGTCGAAACCAGCGACGGCGACGCCATCGGCGAGTGCCTGGCCTGCGTCCATCAGGTGCATGGCGCGCTGCAAATGGTCGAGTTCTACGGCGCGGCCCTGCTGGCTGAAGAAATTGAAGAGCTGGCCCTGGCCCTGCAAGCCGAGCGCGTCAGCCAGCGCGATGAAAGCATCCGCCTGCTGCAACAGGCGCTTAGCCAGTTGCCGTTGTACCTAGAGCGCGTACACAGTGCCCGCCGCGACCTGCCGCTGGTGGTGTTGCCGCTGCTCAATGACCTGCGCAGCGCGCGCGGCGAAAGTCTGCTGTCGGAGACCAGCCTGTTCAGCCCGCAACTGCTGTCGATTGCGCCGTTGCCCGATGAGGCCTTGGCCCAGCGCGCGCTGCCTGACCTTCACGAGCAACTGCGCCAGTGGCACCAGCTTCTGCTGCAGGCGTTGGCCGGCTTGCTGCGCGAAGACCACGGCCCAAGCAACCTGGAAGACATGGCGCGGGTTTTCGCGCGCCTCGAAGCGCTATGCCAGGGCGCGCCGCTGCTGCCTTTGTGGCAAGTCACCTCGGCGCTGGTCGAAGGCATGCTCACGGGCGTGATCGCCAACAGCCCGGCGCTGCGCAGTTTGCTCAAAGCCAGCGACAAGCAACTCAAGCGCCTGCTGGTCCAGGGTATCGGCGGCATCAACCAACCTGCGCCGGATGAACTGCTCAAGAGCCTGCTGTTCTACGTCGCCAAGGTCACCCGGCCAACGCCGCGCATGCAAAGCCTCAAGGAACGCTACGGCCTGGATGAAGCCTTGCCCGACAGCGCCGTGGTCGATGCCGAGCGCGCGCGCCTGGCCGGGCCGGATCGCAATGCCATGGGCTCGGTGCTTGGCGCGTTATGCGAGGAACTGGTGCGGGTCAAGGAGCGCCTGGACCTGTTCGTGCGCAGTGACCGGCAGCACACCAGCGACCTCGATGCCTTGCTGGCGCCCCTGCGGCAGATCGCCGACACCTTGGCCGTGCTGGGCTTCGGCCAGCCGCGCAAAGTCATTATCGACCAGCTTGCCGTGGTGCTTGGCCTGGTCCAAGGCCACCGCGAACCCAATGATGCAGTGCTGATGGATGTCGCCGGGGCCTTGCTCTATGTCGAGGCCACGCTGGCGGGAATGGTCGGCACGGTAGAACCGGAAAGCCGCGAAGAAAGCCGCCTGCCCACCACTGACTTGACCCAGATTCACCAACTGGTTATCCGCGAATCCTGCCAGTGCCTCAAGCAAGCCAAAGAGCTGGTGATTGACTGCATTGAAGCCCATTGGGATCGCCAGCGCCTGGAGTCTCTGCCCGAGTTGCTCAGCCAAGTGCGCGGGGCGTTGGCGATGATTCCCCTGCCGCGCGCGGCGAGCCTGATGCGCGGCTGTACCGATTATGTCGATGAACAGCTGATGGTGAATGAGGCCGTGCCCTCCGAGGTACAACTGGCGCATTTTGCCGACGTGATCAGCAGCCTGGAGTACTACCTGGAACGCATGCTTCAGGACGCCGACGCTGCGGGCGAACGCGTGCTGGAACTGACCACCCAGGGCCTGGCCGCGCTCGGCTATCTGCCCGCCGAAAAACCCTGGCGTCAGGCACTGGTCGCGCCGGACGGCGCGCTGTCGACCGAGGTTGCGCCGAGCCAATCCCAGTTCGACGCACTGGCCAGCCCGACATCACGCCTGAACCCGCCTGCACTGCAACGCCCCGGCAGCCTGCTGCCACCGCCGCTCGGTGAAGAGCCCATCGACGATGAGCTGCGCGAAGTCTTCCTCGAAGAAACCGACGAAGTCCTCGAAGTGCTGCACCGTTACTTGCCGAATTGCGCGGACAAAACCGCTCAAGGCGAGATGCGCCGCGCGTTCCACACCTTGAAAGGCAGCGGCCGTATGGTCCGCGCCCTGGTGCTGGCCGAGTTGGCCTGGGCAGTGGAAAACCTGCTTAACCGCGTGCTCGAACGCAGCGTTACCCTCGGCCCTGATATTCAACAGGTGCTGGATGAAGCTGTGGCCCTGCTGCCGGAATTGATTGCCGATTTCGCCACCGATGACCAACGCCAACGCGATGAAGTCGACGCCTTGGCCGCCCGTGCCCACGCCCTGGCCAGCGGCACTGAAAAGGCCGCAGAACCCCACGACCCGATGCTGTTGGAGATCTTCCGCAACGAAGCCCAGAGCCACCTGGAAAGCCTCAACCACTTCCTGCAGCAGGCCGCCGAACACGTGCCGCTGCAAGTCAGCGATGAATTGCAACGCGCCCTGCACACCCTCAAGGGCAGCGCCTACATGGCTGGCGTGTTGCCGATTGCCGAACTGGCGCGGCCGCTTGATCACCTGACCCGCGAATACAAGGCCCACCGCCTGCCGTTGGACCTGGATGAAGTGGAACTGCTGCTGGAAGCTGAAGGTTTGTTTCAGCGCGGGTTGCGACAACTGGACAGCGACCCGCTCGTGCCGATCAAGGGCGCAGCGGACCTGATCGGCCGTACCCAAAGCCTGCTCGACCATCAGCTCGACGCCTTGCTCGACGCGCCTAATACGGGCCTGCGTATCAAACGCGACCCGCAGTTGATTACCAACTTCCTGGCCCAAGGCATGGACATCCTGCTGGATGCCGAAAGCCTGCTGCGCCGCTGGCAGCAACACCCCGGCGAGCGCCAGGAGCTGACGGCGCTGCTGGACGAATTGACCACCTTGGGCGAGGGCGCGCACATCGCCGACCTGCACGCCATCGACGCGCTGTGCGAGGCCTTGCTCGATCTGTACGGTGCCGTGGAAGAGAGCAGCCTGGCGGTCAGCGAGCGGTTTTTCCAGGAGGCCGAACAGGCCCATGAAGCGTTGATCAACATGCTCGACCAACTGGCCGCCGGCCAGGAAATCAGCCCGGCCCCGGCGCGGGTACAAGCCCTGCGCGAATTGCTTGATGACGCCCTCGATCCGTCCGCCACCGGCCTGATCAAAAGCGACGGCAGCCGCGCCCTGAGCATCTCGGAACTGGGCGCCGCCACGGCACAATTGGGCCAGGACACGGCGATGGACGACGAGATCGTCGAGATCTTCCTGGAAGAGGCGGTGGATATCCTCGACAGCGCCGGGCAGTCGCTTAAACGCTGGTTGCTGGAGCCCGACAGCGCGGCACCGCTCTCGTCACTGCAACGGGATTTGCACACCCTCAAAGGCGGCGCGCGCATGGCCGAGATTGGGCCAATTGGCAACCTGGCCCATGAGCTGGAATGCCTTTACGAAGGCTTGGTGGACCGCCGCTACAGCTACTCGCCGGAACTGTCCCACGTGCTGATGGCCAGCCATGAGCGGCTGGCCTTGCAGTTGGATCAACTGCAAGGCCACCAACCCCTGAGCGACTCCAGCGACTTGATCGCTCAACTGCGCGAGTTACGCCAGAGCAGCACGCCAGCCACCCCGGCAACTGCGCCCGAAGCGCCGGCTGACCCCGAGCTGCTGGATATTTTCCTCGAAGAAGCCGCCGATATTCTCGACAGCTCAAGCAGCGCGTTGCTGCGCTGGCAGGCCGAGCCGAACAATCGCCAGGAGGTGGAAACCCTGCTGCGCGACCTGCACACCCTCAAAGGGGGCGCGCGCATGGTCGAAATCGGGCCGATTGGCGATTTGGCCCATGAGCTGGAGTTTCTCTACGAAGGGCTGTCTGCCGGTTTGCTGGCCCCGTCCCCCGAACTGTTCGCGTTGCTGCAGGGCTGTCATGACCGCCTGGCGCAGATGATCGATGCGGTGACGGACGGCTTGCCGGTGGGCTCGGTGGACAAGCTCATCGAGCGGATCAAAAGCCTGGTGCACCCGAGTGATGAACCGTTGTTGCCAGTGGCATTGCCGGCGGGCAAGGCGGAAGCGGCGGTTGATCCTGCTGCGGACATGGTGAAAATCTCTGCCGATTTGCTGGATGACCTGGTCAACCTGGCCGGTGAAACTTCGATCTTCCGTGGCCGTATCGAGCAGCAGGTGAACGACGCGCGCACCGCGCTCAATGAAGTCGAAACCACTATTGAGCGCATGCGCGACCAACTGCGCCGGCTCGACACCGAAACCCAGGGCCGCATCCTCAGCCGCCAGCAGGCCGAGGCCGAGCGCTTGGGTTATGAAGAATTTGACCCGCTGGAAATGGACCGCCATTCGCAGTTGCAGCAGCTGTCGCGCGCGCTGTCTGAGTCAGCCTCCGACTTGCTGGACCTCAAGGAAACCCTCGATCGCCGCAACCAGGACGCGCACAACCTGTTGCAGCAACAGGCGCGCATCAACACCGAGTTGCAAGAAGGCCTGATGCGCACGCGCATGGTGCCGTTTGAACGCATGCTGCCGCGCCTCAAGCGCATCGTGCGCCAGGTGGCGGAGGAGTTGGGCAAGGACGTCGAATTCGTGGTCGGCAATGCCGAGGGCGAGATGGACCGCAACGTGCTGGAACGCATGGTGGCGCCGCTGGAACATATGCTGCGCAATGCCGTGGACCATGGCCTGGAATCGCGCGAGGCACGGTTGCTGGCCGGCAAACCTGCGAGGGGCCGTATCAGCCTGGACCTGGCCCACGAAGGCGGCGATATCGTCTTCGACATGCGCGACGATGGCGCCGGGGTGCCACTTGAGGCGGTGCGGCGCAAGGCAATCAAGCGGGGTTTGCTCAGCCCCCATCAAGAGATCAGCGACCGCGACGTGTTGCAGTTCATCCTGCAGCCGGGGTTCTCCACGGCGGAAAAAATCACGCAGATTTCCGGGCGTGGCGTGGGCATGGACGTGGTGCACGAAGAAGTGCGCCAACTCGGTGGCTCGATGGTCATTGATTCGACGCCGGGCGCGGGCGTGCACTTTCGCATTCGCCTGCCGTTTACGGTGTCGGTCAATCGGGCACTGATGGTGCAATGCGCGGACGATCAATACGCGATTCCGCTCAACACTATTGAAGGCCTGGTGCGCGTGCTGCCCCACGAACTGGCGGGGCACTACCAACAAGACCCACCGCGTTATGAATACGCCGGCCAGCGCTACGAGTTGTTCTACCTGGGCGACCTGCTGCACACCGTCGCCCGGCCGAAACTGTTGGGCCAGTACCAGCCGGTGCCGGTGCTGCTGGTGCAATGCAACGAGCGGCGCGTGGCGGTGCATGTGGATGCCATGGCCGGTACGCGAGAGATCGTGGTTAAGGGCCTGGGCCCGCAGTTTGCGGGCGTGCAGGGGTTGTCCGGGGCGACCATTCTGGGCGATGGCCGCGTGGTGTTGATCATCGACTTGCTCGCGCATATCCGCGCCCGGCAACCAGCCTTGCCGGCCCAGTCGGTCGACGCCGCGCTGGTCCTCAACGACCCGCTGAAAAAACGCCCGCTGCTGGTGCTGGTCGTGGACGATTCGGTCACCGTGCGCAAAGTCACCAGCCGCCTGCTGGAGCGCAACGGCATGAACGTACTCACTGCCAAAGACGGGATCGACGCCATCGCCCTGCTCGAAGAACACACCCCGGACCTGATGCTGCTCGACATCGAAATGCCGCGCATGGACGGCTTCGAAGTGGCCATCCAGGTGCGCAACGACCCACGGCTGATGCGCCTGCCGATCATCATGATCACCTCGCGCACCGGCCAAAAACACCGCGACCGCGCCATGGCCATTGGCGTCAACGACTACCTCGGCAAGCCGTATCAAGAGTCGGTGCTGCTGGAAAGCATCGCCTACTGGAGCAAGTCCCATGCTTGACCACCGCACCAGCCAACTCACCGGCCTGCTATTGCCCCTGGCTGACCGCCACCTGGTGCTGCCCAACGTTGCCATCGCCGAACTGATCGACTTCCAGCGCGGCGAACCGGCCAGCGATGCACCGCCGTGGTACCTGCGGCAAGTGACCTGGCGCGACCGGCAGTTGCCGTTGATCAGCTTTGAAGCGGTGTGCGGTGAGGCCAGCGTGACCGGCGAGCGCTCGCGGATTGTGGTGTTGAACGCGCTCGGCGGGCGACCGACGTTGAAGTTCATTGCGATGGTGATTCAGGGCATTCCCCGCTCGTACAAGCTCGATAGCCAGTTGAGTTACGTGGATGTGCCGCTGTGCCCGCTGGAACTGGCGGCGGTGCAGGTGGGGGAGCATGTGGCGAAAGTACCGGATTTGATGGGGTTGGAGGCCTTATTGGTAGAGTCCGGGTTGGCCTGACGATTAGCCTTGTGAAGATCCACTGTGGGAGCTGGCTTGCCTGCGATAGCGGTTTGTCAGTCACTGTATCAACAACTGACCCACCGCAATCGCAGGCAAGCCAGCTCCCACACTGAATTGTGTTCAATCGCGCGTTAGCGTTTTCGTGACTAAAAAATTGTTGTTGATGATCGTACCTTTTCGCCATTTCGGATCGGCTAATGATGCGGACTGACCGCTTACATGTCGGAATGGGATGGAGTTGCTGTAGGCGAGTTCTGCATTTGGATTAAGCGGGTTTTCAGGCCTGAGTGGAGTGGCTAGCTTCTGCGCTCCTCATTGCCTGCAAGGATCTGCAAATGGCCGTACCGTTAATGCCGCCCGGTGTTTCAATTTTTGAAAACATGGCGATATTTCGATGCAAACGCACTCATCTCAAGCCAGGCTCGGCATTCGCTTATTCTTGGTTTTATTCTCAGGTCAGGGCTGCTGGCCCATGGAACTACAAGAAGCGAGGGCGCGAGTATGAGGCTTTTGGTAACTTCAATTACGGCGCTACGGGTACGGTGCTGGGCATTCCCGAGCATGTGTTGTTGCGAGCTGCTGGTGTGGCTCAAACCGTCGCAAAAACCACCCTTCCGGATTTTGGAACAGGGTGGGGCGGTGAGCCTTTTGGTGATGACCCACGGGACCAATATTGGATAAGAAAAGGTATTGAATATGCAATTTCGCAAGGCCACTAAGCGCCTCATACCGTTTCTGCGTAATTGCCTGCTTGTGGTCTGCCTGATCTATATCGGCGGCAGTTGGATCCTGTCGCCCGGAACACCGGATCTGGATGAAGTGGTGTTGAAGCATTCATTGGGCAACGGCACCTCGATCTATGGTGCGCGAGACGGCCAGGGTGGTGCGACGGTGGGGTTTTCCTACAGATACTACGTCCATGAGGATTTGGGGAGTGATCAGGAAATACTCACTGCATTAGTGTCTGCACATCCTTTTCTGAAAACCAAAGAGCCCGATGTTCAAGCGCGTGATGAGGGCGGTGCACTGCATCTGATTATTCGGGGGCGTGTGTATGAGTACCACAGCTATGCGCTGGAGGGCCTTGGAACGGTCAAGGTAATGATGGCTTTGTGATGGGCCAATGTTCGGATTTTTCCTGCAAGATTTCGGGCGGTGCATGAACTTGTTGTGGGTAGTGATGGCGGCTAGTCTTCGTTCGTCATCGAAAAAACGGTGACACGGACGTGCAAGTCCGGTTACATGTCGGCGCACCAACGCCCATAGCCATTCAACGGGCGTTTTTTATGCCTGCTGTATTTGTTATGGCGGCTGTGCGCGGGAGATCCCTTGGGGTCTGCCGGGGTCCGATATGCCCGGTCTTGCACACCTGCGCATGGCTGCCACCCTATTTTCGCGTGCAAGCGGATGAGGGCAGCCTCCATCACATATCGGAGCTGTAAATCATGGCTAAACCTACCCCTAATCCACCCGCGTCCAATATCTTCACCGTAAACCCCCACCAGAACACCGAAGCTCTACTCGTCAACGCCAGTGAAACCCTGTCATCGCTGAACGCCATGACCTGCAACCTAGCCTTTGACCTGAATACTTCCCAGCGCGCAATCATGCTCGGCGTTCAGCAAATGGCCGAGTTGGGCCAGTTGCTGGTCGATAGAGCGCTGGAGCAGGTCAGCCCGGCGGCGGAAGGTTAAAGCGGTCCCAAATAGGGGCTGGTCGTTCCCTGTTTAGGACCGCTACTTAACAGGCACCACCGAACAAATGTGGGAGCGGGCTTGCTCGCGAATGCAGGGTGTCAGTCGGTACATGTGTAACTGACCCACCGCATTCGCGAGCAAGCCCGCTCCCACATTTTGATCTTCATTCGGCTCGAATCCAGTATTTGCTGATTGATCGTTTCCTATACCCAACCGCTTAAACTTGATCGTTCCCAAAAAGGGACCTATCGTTCCCTTTTTGGGACTCTTTGGCCGCCGCCATGCAAACCTTGCCGCTCAGCACTGCGCTCTTCACCGTCACCCAGCAAAAAGTGCTGGGCCTGCTTTTTGGCAAGCCCGATCAAAGTTTTTTCACCAACGAAATAGCCCGCTGGGCCCAAGTGGGCAAGGGCAGCCTCACCCGCGAACTTGAGCGGTTGCAGTTGGCGGGCATCTTGAGCATGACGCGCCAAGGCAACCAGACCCACTACCAAGCCAATCCCCAGTGCCCGATTTACTCGGAGTTGTTGGCCATCGTGCGCAAGACGCTGAGCCTGGACGAACCCTTGCGCAATGCATTGGCGCCTTTCGCCGAGCAACTGACGTGGGCGTTCATCTACGGCTCCATCGCCAAGGGCGAGGCGCACTCATCCAGTGACATAGATCTGATGCTGATAGGTGAAAGCCTCAACTACAGTGAAGTCATGGAGCAGCTCATGCCGCTGGAAGAGCAACTGGGCCGCACCATCAACCCGACGCTTTACACCCTCGAAGACTGGATCGGCAAATGGAATGCCGGGAACAGTTTTGTGCAGCGGGTCGTGCAGCAGGACAAGATCAATCTGATGGGGGGCAACCCCCTGGAAT
Source organism: Pseudomonas antarctica (assembly GCF_001647715.1). NCBI lineage: Bacteria > Pseudomonadati > Pseudomonadota > Gammaproteobacteria > Pseudomonadales > Pseudomonadaceae > Pseudomonas > Pseudomonas antarctica. The sequence continues at coordinate 6,019,912 of NZ_CP015600.1, read as the reverse complement.
CCACGGATGGACAGCAAGCCAAACCTGGAGAACCTGCAACGTAGCGGTGGCTTGAAGGCAGAGCCGCCGGATCGCAAGGAGTGTGATGGACTGATGCGCTCGGCCCGGGACCGATTAAGGGATGCGGGCAACCCACTGTTGTCGTTCGCCAGTCGTTTCGACCTGGCATACAACGCTGCCCACGCCATCGCGCTCACGGCCTTGCGTTTGCAAGGCTATCGTTCTGACAAACGCTATTTGGTCTTTCAATGTCTGATTCACTCCGCCGACGCGAACAAGGTGCAGGTGAGGTTATTAGCGCTGTGTCATGAGCGCCGAAACCTGGCGGAGTACGAAGGGTATATGGATGAGGATGAGGCGCTGCTGGGGCAGTTGATGGATGGCGCGATAACACTGCTGAATAAAGTGGAAGACGTGTTGGCTGTCCATCAGTGGCAATGACGTGACTCTTCTGAACACCACCGAACAAATGTGGGAGCGGGCTTGCTCGCGAATGCAGGGTGTCAGTCGGTACATGTGTAACTGACCCACCGCATTCGCGAGCAAGCCCGCTCCTACATTTTTAATCTTCAGTCGGCTCAAACTCAGTGTTTGCTGATGATCCGTTACTCCAGCCGTAACGATCCGCCGTTGGGCTTGATTGATGCCCCCCGGATTCACTCCTAAGGTAAGCCCACGACAGTAAACCCCGTGGAGCGACCATGACAACAACCATCACCCCCGACTCGCGCTGGACGCGGCGGCGCGACGAGAAGCAGCGGCGCCTCGGGTTGGTCAAACAATACGCAGACGGGGCGGTGCTGCCCAGCGACAAGATCGTCGAGGCTCTCGAAGCCCTGATCCTGCCTGGCGACCGCGTGGTGCTGGAGGGCAACAACCAGAAGCAAGCCGATTTCCTCTCGCGTTCCCTGGCCAAGGCCGACCCGGCCAAGCTCCACGATTTGCACATGATCATGCCCAGCGTCGGCCGCTCCGAGCACCTCGACCTGTTTGAAAAGGGCATCGCGCGCAAGCTCGACTTCTCCTTCGCCGGCACCCAATCCCTGCGCATCAGCCAGTTGCTCGAAGACGGCCTGCTGGAAATCGGCGCGATCCACACGTATATCGAACTCTACGCACGGCTGGTGGTGGACCTGATCCCCAACGTCGTGCTCTCGGCCGGTTTCATGGCCGACCGCGCCGGCAATATCTACACCGGCGCAAGCACCGAAGACACCCCGGCGCTGATCGAACCCGCCGCGTTCAGTGATGGCATCGTCATCGTGCAGGTCAACCAGTTGGTGGACGACGTGACCGACTTGCCGCGCGTCGACATCCCCGCCAGTTGGGTGGATTTTGTGGTGGTGGCCGACAAGCCGTTCTACATCGAGCCGCTGTTCACCCGCGACCCGCGCCACATTAAGCCGGTGCATGTGCTGATGGCGATGATGGCGATCCGTGGCATCTACGAAAAACACAATGTGCAGTCGCTCAACCATGGCATCGGTTTCAACACGGCCGCCATCGAGCTGATCCTGCCCACCTACGGCGAGTCCCTCGGTCTTAAGGGCAAAATCTGCCGCAACTGGACCCTCAACCCACACCCAACCCTGATCCCCGCCATCGAAAGCGGCTGGGTCGAAAGCGTGCATTGCTTCGGCACCGAGCTGGGCATGGAAAACTACATCGCCGCACGGCCGGATGTGTTCTTCACCGGCCGCGACGGCTCGATGCGCTCCAACCGTATGTTCTGCCAACTGGCCGGCCAGTACGCGGTGGACCTGTTTATCGGCGCCACCCTGCAAGTGGACGGCGACGGGCATTCCTCCACCGTGACCCGTGGCCGCCTGGCGGGTTTTGGTGGCGCGCCGAACATGGGCCACGACCCGCGTGGTCGTCGCCATGGCACCCCGGCCTGGCTGGATATGCGCCACGATGACGCGCCCGAAGCCTTGCTCGAACGCGGCAAAAAACTCGTGGTGCAAATGGTCGAGACCTTCCAGGAAGGCGGCAAACCTACCTTCGTCGAAACCCTCGACGCGGTGGAAGTCGCACGCAAAAGCGGCATGCCGCTGGCGCCGATCATGATCTACGGCGACGACGTCACCCACCTGCTCACCGAAGAAGGCATCGCCTACCTGTACAAGGCGCGCTCCCTGGAAGAGCGTCAGGCGATGATCGCCGCTGTCGCCGGCGTCACCGCTATCGGCATGCGCCACAACCCCAAGGACACCGCGCGCATGCGCCGCGAAGGCTTGATCGCGTTGCCCGAAGACCTCGGTATCCGCCGCACCGACGCCACCCGCGAACTGTTGGCCGCCAAGAGCGTGGCCGACCTGGTGGAATGGTCCGGTGGCTTGTACAACCCGCCCGCCAAGTTCAGGAGCTGGTAAATGCGCGCCCTCAAACTGCATGAACTGAGCCTCGCCGATCGCCTGGCGGACATGGCCGTCGACGCGCTGATTGATGAGGCGGACTTGTCGCCAAAACCCGCCTTGGTCGACCGTCGCGGCAATGGCGCCCATGCCGATTTACACTTGGGCCTGATGCACGCGTCGGCGCTGTCGCTGTGGCCGATGTTCAAGGCGATGGCTGAAGCCGCGCTTGAATTCGGTGAAGTCGGTTTGCCGCTGCGCGAAGCCCTCGGGCGGATTGGTCGCGAAGGTGAGCAAGCCATGCTCACCACCACCAACGGCGTGAACACCCACCGCGGCGCGATCTGGGCACTCGGTTTGCTTACCGCAGCTGCGGCCCTGGAACCACGCGCCATCACGCTGACTGCGGCCAGGCTGGCCTTGCTCAATGACCGCTACGCGCCCCAACCGCTGAGCCATGGCGCCCAAGTCGCCCAACGTTACGGCGCACGCGGTGCCCGTGAAGAAGCGCAGCTGGGCTTCCCTTCGGTTGTACAACGAGGCCTGCCGCAACTGCACAAAAGCCGTCAGCAAAATGTCGGCGAACAGAACGCCCGCCTGGACGCCTTGCTCGCAATCATGACCGACCTGGCCGATACCTGCGTGCTCTACCGCGCAGGCATCGAGGGCCTCAACGCCATGCAACACGGCGCCCAGGCTGTGCTGGATGCAGGTGGCAGCGCAACCCTCGCCGGCCGCCGCCAACTGCACGAACTCGACCAGCAATTACTGGCCCTGAATGCGTCCCCCGGCGGCGCCGCCGACCTGTTGGCCGCCTGCCTGTTTATCGACCGCCTCGACGGAGCGTTGTGATGGAAACCTTATCCTTTGAATTCCCCGCCGGGCAGCCGCCAACAGGCCGTGCGCTGGTGGGTTGCGTCGGCTCCGGTGACCTGGAAGTGCTGCTGGAACCGGGCACCCCGGGCATGCTGACTATTCAGGTGCAGACCTCGGTAAATGGCGCCGAACAACGCTGGCAGCATCTGTTTGAGCGGATCTTCCAGGAACAGATGCCCCCAGCCTTGAAGATTGATATCCACGATTTCGGCGCCACCCCCGGCGTGGTGCGCTTGCGCCTGGAGCAGGGTTTCGAGGAGATCGGCCATGACTGACTTGCTCAGCAAACACAGCTTTGTCGAACTGGGTGCGCGGCAGCGGGCCAAGGCCTTGTTGGACGCCGGCACTTACCGCGAGCTGATTGATCCGTTCCAGCGCGTGATGTCACCGTGGCTCAGCCGCCAAGGCGTGGTGCCCCAGGCCGATGACGGTGTGGTGATCGCCAAGGGCAGTATTGCCGGATTGCCGGTGGTGGTTGCGGCTATCGAAGGCAACTTCCAGGGCGGCAGCCTCGGTGAGGTCGGCGGTGCGAAAATCGCTGGCGCCCTGGAGCTGGCGGCTGAAGACAACCGCAAGGGCATCCCGACCCGCGCCGTGCTGCTGCTGGAAACCGGCGGCGTACGCCTGCAGGAAGCCAACCTCGGGCTTGCTGCAATTGCCGATATCCACGCGGCGATTGTCGACTTGCGCCAGTACCAGCCGGTGATCGGCGTGGTGGCGGGCAGCGTCGGTTGCTTTGGCGGCATGTCCATTGCTGCCGGGTTGTGCAGCTACCTCGTCGTCACCCGTGAAGCACGCCTGGGCCTGAATGGCCCGCAGGTGATCGAGCAGGAAGCCGGCCTGGAAGAATACGACTCCCGCGACCGCCCCTTTATCTGGAGCCTGACCGGCGGCGAGCAACGCTTTAACAGCGGTTTGGCCGACCGTTATGTGGCGGACGATGTGGCGCAGATTCAACAGACCGTCACTGAACTGCTGCAACAAGGCTTGCCTGCACAACAACGCAGCCGCCGTGCCGATTTCTACCTGGCACGCCTGGCCGAGCTGGACGCCGCGCCGCAAATCGACGCGGCCACGGTGCGCGACCTGTATCAAGGAGAACGCTCATGAGAGGGTTGCAGTGGTTCAACGCATTGAGCAACGGCGCCACGCCCGTGGAAGGTTTACCGGCCTCGCTGAAAGTCGCCGACGGCGTGTTGGGTGAACACGCGGTGCGTTTCATCGCCGTGGTCACCGATGCACAAAACCGCTTCCCGCGCGCGCGCAACGGCGAAGTCGGCCTGCTCGAAGGCTGGGGCCTGGCCAAGGCCGTGGACGACGCCATCGCCCGTGGCGACAAGCGCCCCATCATCGCCATCGTTGATGTGCCCAGCCAAGCTTACGGCCGTCGCGAAGAAGCCCTCGGCATCCATCAAGCGCTGGCCGCCGCCGCCGACAGCTACGCCCGCGCCCGGCTGGCCGGGCACCCGGTGATTGCACTGCTGGTGGGTAAGGCCATGTCCGGCGCGTTCCTCGCCCACGGCTACCAGGCCAACCGCCTGATCGCCTTGCGTGACCCCGGCGTGATGGTGCACGCCATGGGCAAAGCCTCGGCGGCGCGGGTGACCCTGCGCAGCGTCGAAGAATTGGAAGCCCTGGCCGCCAGCGTGGCGCCGATGGCCTATGACATCGACAGTTATGCCAGCCTCGGTTTGCTCTGGGAGACCTTGTCGGTCAGCCAGATTGAACAGCCCACGGCGGACGATGTGGTGCGGGTCAGCGATTGCCTGATGCACGCCATTAACGATATCGAAGGCCCTGATTTAAAAGGGCGGCTGGGCGCCACTCATCGTGCCGCCTCCAGCCACGTGCGCCAGCTGCTGCGGGAGCAATGGTGAACGCCCACGATTTGCTCTGGGGCATGACCCCGGCGCATTTGCCCGCCGATGCGCCGGCGTGGGCGGTGGACGCCGTTGGCGCCGGCCATCCGGTGGTGGTGCGTCGCGCCATTGCTGAGCCGGGCTATGTGGCGGTCGGCGTGCGCGGGCAACGGCGCGAGCAGCGTTTTGCGACCGTGATGCCCCTCGCAGCCGTGCAACGGCGAGTGACGCCCCAAGCCCTGCGCGGCGTGATCTCGCCACGGGATTTACCGGCGTTGCGCGCACTTGATCAACTGCGGCCGTTGTTGGCACAGCAAGATTGGGGCGTGAGCGGCAGTGCCGGCTTTGAATTGGCAAGCGGTATCGAGGCATTGCATGCCCTGAGCGATCTGGATTTGATTCTGCGCACGCCCCAGCCGCTTGATCGCAAGGACGCCCAAACGTTGCTGGCGCAATTGGACACGGCGCCGTGTGCCGTGGACCTGCAACTGCAAACCCCGTTTGGCGCCGTCGCCTTGCGCGAATGGGCCGGTGGTTCACGCCGTGTGCTGCTGAAAACCACCGGCGGCGCGCACCTGGTGATTGACCCGTGGCAGGCCGTGGCATGAGCAGCCTTCTGGTGTTTCCGGGGCAGGGCGCCCAACGCACGGGGATGCTCCAGGCGCTGCCGGCCGCCGTGCTGGAAGAAGCCAGTGACGCCTTGGGTGAAGACGTTCGCCTGCTCGACTCGGCGCACGCCTTGGCGAACACGCGCGCCGTTCAGTTATGCCTGCTGATCACCGGTGTTGCCCATACCCGCCAGTTGCACCACACACCCGACTACGTGGCGGGCCTGTCCATCGGCGCCTACCCTGCGGCGGTGATCGCAGGTGCCCTGGACTTCGCCGACGCGGTAAAACTGGTCAGCCTGCGCGGCGAACTGATGCAAAACGCTTATCCACAGGGCTACGGCATGACCGCGCTGATCGGCCCGGAGTTATCCACCGTCGAAACCTTGCTGGCCGATATCCACAGCGCAAAAACGCCGGTGTATTTGGCCAACATCAACGCCGATAACCAAACCGTCATCGCTGGCAGCGACGCGGCGATGAAGCGGGTTGCCGAACGCATCAAAGGCAACGGCGTCGCCAAGCGCCTGGCGGTCAGCGTGCCGTCCCATTGCGCGCTGCTGGAAGAGCCTGCCCAGGCACTGGCCCAAGCGTTCGTTACGCTCAAGGCCCCGCGCATTACCTACCTGAGCAGCACGCGCGCGCGGCCAATCCATAACCCGGAACAACTGCGCGACGACCTCGCCTTCAACATGTGCCGCGTCGTCGACTGGCGTGGCACCGTGCAAAGCGCCTACGAGCGCGGCGTGCGCCTGCAAATCGAACTGCCCCCGGGCGCCGTGCTCACCGGCCTGTCACGCCGTGTGTTTGAACAAGGCACGGTGATCGCCTGTGAAGGCGCACGCCTGGACACCTTGCAGGCCCTGCTGCAAGAGGAGGAGCGCCGCCACCGATAAAGCACCACCCAAGGCTTTCGAAGCACAAAAACAACAATTTCGATCGAGCACTTTGAGGACAACAACGATGATTATCTACGGTGTGGCATTGCTGGCGATCTGCACGCTCGCGGGCGTGATCATGGGTGACATGCTGGGCGTGTTGCTCGGCGTCAAATCCAACGTGGGCGGGGTGGGCATCGCGATGATCCTGCTGATCTGCGCGCGGTTGTGGATGCAAAAACGCGGCGGCATGACCAAGGATTGTGAGATGGGCGTCGGCTTCTGGGGTGCCATGTACATCCCCGTGGTTGTCGCGATGGCCGCGCAACAAAACGTCGTCACCGCCCTGCACGGCGGCCCGGTCGCGGTGCTCGCGGCGATTGGCTCTGTGGTCGTTTGTGGCTGCACCATCGCGCTGATCAGCCGCACCCACAAGGGCGAACCCTTGCCCGATGAAGAGCCGCTGATTACGCCGACACCTGTCGTGGGAGGCCGCTGATATGTGGGCACTTATCGAAAAAGGCCTGGAGAATAACGGCCTGGTCACCGCCTTTGCGTTCGTCGGCGTGGTGATGTGGATTTCCGTGGTGCTGTCCAAGCGCCTGACCTTCGGGCGCATTCATGGCTCGGCGATTGCCATTGTTATCGGCCTTGTATTGGCCTGGGTGGGCGGCACGCTTACCGGCGGGCAAAAAGGCCTGGCCGACGTGGCGCTGTTCTCCGGTATCGGTTTGATGGGCGGCGCGATGCTGCGCGACTTTGCGATTGTCGCCACGGCCTTTGAAGTACAAGCCACTGAGGCGCGCAAAGCCGGGTTGATCGGTGTGATTGCCTTGCTGCTTGGCACGATCCTGCCGTTTATCGTCGGAGCAAGCATGGCGTGGGCGTTTGGGTATCGCGATGCGATCAGCATGACCACCATTGGCGCGGGTGCCGTGACTTACATCGTTGGGCCTGTGACCGGTGCGGCAATTGGCGCGACGTCGGATGTGATGGCGTTGTCGATTGCCACCGGCTTGATCAAGGCGATCCTGGTGATGGTCGGCACGCCCGTCGCGGCGCGTTGGATGGGCCTGGACAACCCGCGCTCGGCGATGGTGTTTGGTGGGTTGGCCGGGACGGTCAGCGGCGTGACCGCAGGCTTGGCGGCGACGGATCGGCGGTTGGTGCCGTATGGCGCGTTGACGGCCACGTTCCATACCGGGCTTGGGTGCTTGCTTGGGCCTTCGTTGCTCTACTTCATCGTGCGTGGGTTGGTCGGCTGATTTTGGTGGCTGTAAGGACCTCATCGCGGGCAAGCCCGCTCCCACATTTTGCTCTGTGAATACATTCAAATGTGGGAGCTGGCTTGCCTGCGATGGCGATCTCAAGCCTGCCGATTGGCATACATCCGGCACTCCGCCAACAAGGCCAGCAAGTTCGGGTCGCGCTCCTTGGCCTTCAGAAACATCACACCAATATGCTGCTGCATCCGATACCGGGGTTGCAGCGGTATGAGCTTCACACGGTTCTCATACACCGCCGCAATCCGCCCCGGCAGCAGTGCATAACCCACGCCTGAGCTGACCATGCTCAACAGGGTGAAGATGTCATTCACCTGCATGGCCACCTTCGGCTCAAATCCCGCCTGCTTGAACACTCGGTTGCCATCCTGATGCGTGGCGAAGCCTTGGGTGAGGGTGATGAAGGTGGCGTCGCGCACGTCGGCGAGGTCGATTTCCTGCTCGCGGTCGAACGGTGAATCGGCCGGGGTGGCGAGGAAGATGTCATCGGAGAACAATGCGATCTGCGCGCAGTCAGGGTCGTTGGCGTGTTCGTCGAGGGAGATGAGGATCGCGTCCACTTCCATGTTTTTAAGCTTGTAGAGCAGGTCGAAGTTGGAGCCCAGGATCAGGTCGATATTCAGTTCACTGCGTCGGATTTTCAGGCCCATGATCAGCTGCGGCACGGTCTTGACCGTCAGTGAATACAGCGAGCCGAGCTTGAAGCGTTCGGCGGAGAAGCCGGCGGCTTCGCGGGTCAGGCGCACGCTGTCGACCACGTCGGCCACCAGTTTTTGCGCGCGCTCTTCCAGCACATAGGCGCTTTCCAGCGGGGTGAGGTTGCGCCCTTCGTGTTTGAACAGCGGGCAGCGCAGGGCGTTTTCCAGCGAGTGGATGGCGCGGTGCACGCTGACATTGCTGGTTTGCAGCTCGGCAGCGGCGCGGGCCAGGTTGCCGGTGCGCATGAACGCCAGGAAGATTTCCAACTTCTTGAGGGTGAATTCTTCGTCGATCAGCATGGCCGTGGCTCGGGTTCGAATGCCGTCGATTGTGCCCCTAAAACCAGCCCGCTCCCAGCCATGAACTGCACAGCCCCAACACCACGCCGAGGATGATCAGCCAGATCGCGTTCAGCCGCGTGTAATACACCACGGCGGCGCTGGCCAGGGTCAGCACCAGGCTGGTCGCGTTGTTTTCCAGGCTGTTCATCAGGATGTAGGTGGAAGCGAGGATCAGGCCAATGGAGAGCGGTAGCAGGCTGCGTTTGACGCGCTGCACCCACGGCGTCCGGGTGTGCCGCTCCAGCCAGCCGGCGCCGACGTAGGTCAGCACCGAGCAAGGCACCAGTTTGGCGGTCAACGCCACCAGTGCGCCGGGCAGGCCCGCCGCCTGCTGGCCGATAAACACCAGGAACATGCCGTTTGGCCCCGGCAGTGCCTGGGAGAGGGCGAAGAACGCGACGAATTGCGCATCGGTGATCCAGCGCATATCAGTGACGGTATAGCGGTGGATATCACTGATGGCTACGGTATTGCCGCCAATCGACATCAGCGACCACAGCGCGCATTGAATCATCAGGTGCAGCAGGACGGTTTGCATCAGCCGGCCCCCGTGTTCGAGCGGATAAAGCTCAAGGCCAGGGAGCTGGGGATGCCAATCAGCAGCACCATCCACAGCGGCAATACGAAGATCGCCATCAAGACGAAGGTCAACACAAAGGCGCTGTAGTCGGCGATCGTCCTGGGCATGGCCTTGAGCAGGCGCAGGGTGGTGCCGAGCATCAGGCCGGTGGCAATCGGCATGACGGCGCCGAAGATCTGCTGCACCACGTCATTGCTCCACCACTTGGCATAGGCGAAACCGGCGAGCACGGTGATCAACGAGGGGAACAGGTACAGCCCGCACACGGTCACAATTGCACCCGGCAAGCCATGCAGGCGCCGGCCGTAGATGATGCCGACGTTGGCGATATTGGGCCCGGGGAAGAATTGCCCGGTAGTCAGCAGCTCATTGAAGCCTTGCTCGCTGACCCAGCGGCGCTGGTCAACCATCATCTGCCGTGCCCACGGCATTACGCCGCCAAAGCCGAACAGGCCGACCATGGCAAAGTTGTAAAACAACTGCCATAGGCTGGGATAAGGCGGCGCGGGTTCAAGCTCGGGCACGGGGATTACCGATAGGGTGCTTTTATGTGGGCGCTGGCTTGGCGGATCGCCGCATCGCTGCGACAGCGGTGTGTCAGCCAATACTCAGTGGCTGACAGGTCCTCATCACAGGCGAGCCAGCGCCCACAGGGTTAAGCGAATCATCTATCGGTGGGTGCGTTTGGGCAAATGAAGAAAGGTTGTTACCTGCCAAGCCGCCCGGAGCGTCAGAGTGCATAGTGTAAAACCATGCGGTAACGGTTATTCGAGGTAAGTGACACATGTATCACGGGGAACGATTCAACGCGTGGAGCCATTTGGTCGGGGCGGTTGCAGCTTTTGTCGGCGCAGTATGGATGTTGGTGGTGGCGAGCCTGGACGGCAGCCCCTGGAAGATCGTCAGCGTAGCGATTTATGGCTTTACGTTGCTGGTGCTGTACAGCGCCTCTACCGTGTATCACAGCGTGCAGGGGCGACGAAAAGCGATCATGCAGAAGGTCGACCACTTTTCGATCTACCTGCTGATCGCCGGCAGTTACACGCCGTTCTGCCTGGTGACGCTACGCGGGCCGTGGGGTTGGACGCTGTTTGGGATCGTGTGGGGGCTGGCCGTGATCGGCATCCTGCAAGAGATCAAGCCACGCTCCGAGGCCCGGATTCTATCGATTGTGATCTACGCGGTGATGGGCTGGATCGTGCTGGTGGCCGTCAAGCCGTTGATGGCTGCGCTGGGCACGGCGGGGTTTGTCTGGCTGGCCTCGGGCGGGGTGTTGTACACCGTCGGCATCATCTTTTTTGCCCTGGAGGATCGCCTGCGCCATTCCCATGGGATCTGGCATTTGTTTGTGATCGGCGGCAGCCTGCTGCACTTCGTAGCGATCATGCACTACGTGCTGTAACCGGCGACGCGGTTAAAAAATGGGGGAGCGGGCTTGCTCGCTAAGGCAGTGTGGCAGTTGATAAATAGGCTAACTGATCCACCGCATTCGCGAGCAAGCCCGCTCCCACATTAGATTGGTAGTGTTTTCACAAGCGTTCGAGCAGTTCACGCGCGCGTTTGCCGAAGATCTGCAGCAGGTTCGCCAGCATATGCGGCGGCGGCTCGTCAGCACGGGTCAGGGCGTACAGGGTGATCGGCAGCGGCGGGGTGAGCGTGCGGATGCAGGTGGTGGCCGTTGAGGCGCCCAAGGCTGTGAACGGGTCGATTACCGTCAACCCGGCGCCTGACTCGACCATGGCGCGCGCCAGGGAGTAGGTTTGTACGGCGATCGTCACCCGAGGCGCTGGGTCGATGTTTTCCAGGTAGCTGTCGAGTTTTGCCGCCAACGGATCAGCACTGGACAGCCCAATCAGCGGCGCACCCGCGAGCGCTGCCAGCGGCAATGGCTTGCTCATCTCGGCGTCTGGCCAATAACCCTTGGAGGCCAATGCTACCAACACCCCATTGGCCAGCACTTGCGTGGTCAAACCGGGATGGCCGGAGAAGTTGAGCGTCAGCGCCAGGTCGATCTCGCGCATCAACAGCTTCTGCACCAATTCGCGGCTATGGTCGCTGGACAGCTCGCAGGCGATGGTCGGGTAGTCGCGCGTCCATTCCAGAATCGCTGGCGGCAGCAGCGACAAGGCCAACGCCGGAATGGCACCAATGCGCACGCTTTGCCCAGGCTCACGGCGCAAGCTCTTGGCCAGGCGTCGCACACCTTGCAGGCTCTCGGAGACTTTCTCGACTTCGCTTTCCAGCGCCAGGGCCTCCGGGGTGGGCAGCAATTTGCCGCGCACCCGCAGAAACAGCGGGAAGCCCAGCTGCAACTCGGCGTGCTGCAGCACCTTGGTCACCGCCGGTTGCGAGACATGCAGCAACTGCGCAGCGGCGCTGACAGAGCCGGTCTGGCGGATGGCCTGGAAAATTTCGATGTGACGCAAGCGCATGGCACGTCCATAACCTTTGTTTATAGGTGGCCCATCTTTATTCATTGTCGGTGGCCTGTCACCTGGCCCTACGCTTGAGCCCAAGTTAATTCAAGAGCGGGTGGCGGGAATGGCCAAGCGGGTTTGCATCATTGGCGGTGGCGTCATCGGGTTAGCGAGTGCTTACGCCCTGGTGCGTGCAGGCCATGAGGTGACGGTGATTGAAGCGCGCGACACCTTGGGCAGCGAGACCAGTTTCGCCAACGGTGGGCAACTGTCCTACCGCTATGTGGCGCCGCTGGCCGACGCCGGCGTACCGTTGCAAGCCATTGGCTGGCTGTTGCGCGGTGACTCGCCGCTAACGCTGCGCCCCCGGCTCGACCCCCAGCAATGGCGCTGGATGGCGGCCTTTATCGGCGCCTGCCGTGGCTCGGTGAATAAACGCAATGCCGCCCACCTGCTGCGTCTGGCGTCCTTGAGCCAGACCACCTTGGAGCAATGGCGAGAAGCTGACCGCCTCGACGGCTTCGACTGGCGGCGCAACGGCAAACTGGTGACCTTTCGCAGCGCGGGCACCTTTGAGCATGCGCGCAGCAAGGTCACTGATACCTTGCAACAGCAAGTGTTGTCGGCCGCCGATTGCGCACGCCTGGACCCGGCGTTGGCGAGCGGTGGTTTTGTCGGTGGCATCTATACGCCCAGCGAAGAGGTTGCTGATTGCCATGCCTTTTGCCGGCGGCTCGCGGCGCGGCTTGAGGCCTCGGGACGCTGCACTTTTTTGCTCGGGAAGAAAGTCACTGGCCTGCGTCACGCCGACGGCGTGGTGCAGGCCGTCGTGCTGGGCGATGACGTGATGCCGGTCGAGCAGCTGGTGCTGGCGGCCGGGCATCGCAGTGCTGAATTGGCCTTGCCTGGGTTGTCGCTGCCGCTTTACCCGCTAAAGGGCTACAGCCTGAGCGTGCCGATTGGCGCGCAGCATCAGGCGCCGAATGTGAGCATCACCGACTATGACCGCAAGATCGTCTACGCGCGCATCGGCCAGCAGCTGCGGGTGGCGGCCATGGTCGATATCGTCGGCTTTGATGCGCGCCTTGAGCCAAAGCGCCTGGCACTGATGAAGCGCCAGGCACTCGAGACGTTTCCCCGTGCTGGCGATTACACCCGCGCCGTCGAGTGGGCCGGTATGCGCCCCGCCACGCCGACCGGGGTGCCGCTGATCGGCGCCAGTGCGTACCGCAACCTGTGGCTGAACCTGGGCCACGGCGCGCTCGGTTTTACCCTGGCCTGCGGCAGCGGCCAACTGCTCGCCGAGTTGATCGGCCAGCGGGTTCCTTCCATTGATATGCAGGGCCTGGCGCCCAGCGCCGCTTGAGGATAAAGCCATGACCATCAACCGAATCAACAGCAACGAACGCCTCTCGGGTGCCGTCACCTTCAAGGACCTGGTGTTCCTTTCGGGCCAGGTGCCGGGTGAAGGCCAGGAGGTAGCCACGCAAACCCGCGAGGTGTTGGCCAGGATCGATGCGTTACTGGCGCAGGCGGGCAGCGACAAGGACCACCTGCTCAACGCAACGATTTACCTGAAAGACATCGGCGCCGGTTTTGCACCGATGAATCAAGTGTGGGCGGCGTGGCTGTCACCGGGCATGGCGCCGACGCGCACCACCGTGCAGGCGGAACTGGCGCGCCCGACTGTGCTGGTGGAAATCAGCGTGATTGCTGTACGTAAATAACCGCAAGACCAACGGAGAATAACAATGAAAAAAATCCTGTTGACCGGCTGCACCCTGGGGCTTTTGTTTGGCGCTCAGGTTCAGGCGAATGACGCGCCGCTGGACGGCACGTTGAGCAAGATCGCCAGTGCCAAGTCCATCACGTTGGGTTATCGCGATGCGTCGGTGCCGTTTTCCTACGTGGGCGATAACAGCGGCAAGCCCATGGGCTATTCGGTGGAGTTGGCGAACAAGATCGTTGAGCGCATCCAGCAGAAAACCGGCGTGGCGAACCTCAATGTGAAGTACAACCTGGTGACCTCCCAAACCCGTATACCGCTGGTGCAGAACGGCACCGTGGACCTGGAATGCGGCTCCACCGGCGTCACCGCCGAGCGGCAGAAGCAGGTGGCGTTTTCCTACGGGTTTATCTATGTGAAAGGCCAGTTGCTGACCGCCAAGGACAGCGGCATCCAAGGCTTCGATGACCTCAAGGGCAAGAACGTGGTCACGACTGCGGGCACCACCAACGAGCGTTTTCTAAAGAGCTACAACGCCGAACACAAAGCCAACATGTTTGTGATCAGCGCCAAGGACCACGGTGAAGCGTTCAAGATGCTCGAAACCGGCCGTGCGGTGGCGTTCTACATGGATGACGCGCTGCTCTACGGCGAGCGTGCCAAGGCCAAGGACCCGCACCACTGGGCGGTGGTGGGTAAGGAGCAATCGCGGGAAATCTACAGCTGCATGGTGCGCAAGGACGACCCGCAGTTTCTCGCAGTGGTCAACGAAACACTCGGCGACCTGTACCGCTCGGGGGAAATCAACGGGATTTACCAGCGCTGGTTTGAACAGCCGATTCCACCCAAGGGCTTGAACCTGGAGTTTCCGATGACAGCCGAGTTAAAGGCGATTATTGCCAAGCCGGTCAGTGATCCGGTGGAGTAAGGCACTGGTACCTCGACCACTGTGGGAGCTGGCTTGCCTGCGATAGCGGTGTACCAGGCAACAGCGAGGTTGAATGTGCCGACGTCATCGCAGGCAAGCCAGCTCCCACATTCGATTGGGTTTGCAGGGCTGGGTTAGAAGTCGCCCCATAATTGCTGGGCCACGGCCAGTGCCACCACGGGCGCGGTCTCGGTGCGCAGCACGCGCGGGCCGAGGCGGGCGGCGTGGTAGCCGGCGCTTTGGGCGGTTTCGACTTCTGCGTCGGTCAACCCACCTTCAGGCCCGATCAGGAAGGCCAGGCTGGCAGGCCTGGCATGGCTGATCATCGGCTCGGCCACCGGGTGCAGCACAAGTTTCAACTCCGCCTCGGCCTGCTTTAACCAGTCCGCCAGCAGCAGCGGTGGGTGAATCACCGGCACCGTCGACCGCCCGCATTGCTCGCAGGCGCTGATCGCCACTTGGCGCCAGTGCAGCAGGCGTTTGTCGGCACGCTCGTCCTTGAGTCGTACTTCGCAGCGGTCGCTGAAAATCGGCGTGATTTCATTCACCCCCAGTTCGGTGGCTTTCTGAATCGCCCAATCCATGCGCTCGCCCCGGGACAGGCCCTGGCCGAGGTGGATGTGCAGCGGGGACTCGGTCTGGCCCGCGAAGCGTTCCGTGAGTTGCACGGTGACGCGTTTTTTACCGACCTCCAGCAACGTGCCCAGAAACTCATGGCCGGAGCCGTCGAAGAGTTGCACGGCATCACCATCGCCCATGCGCAACACGCGGCTGATGTAGTGCGCCTGGGCTTCGGGCAATTCGTGCTCGCCGAGGCTCAGCGGGGTGTCGGTAAAAAAGCGGGACAGTCTCATTTCTGTTCTCTGGAAAAATACAAAACCTGTGGGCGCCGGGCTTGCCCGCGATGAAGGTAGCCCTGACACCCGATCAGTTGAGTGAATTCAATCAACCTGGATCTCGGAAGCCTGGGTGGAAGTCCTTTGGCACTGCCACGCTGACTTTACTGTTGGTCGCAATATCGATGCCTTCACTGGCCACTTCAGCCAAAAAGTCGATTTGCTCCGGCGTAATCACGTACGGCGGCAGGAAATACACCACGCTGCCCAGCGGCCGCAATAGAGCACCGCGTTCCAGGGCGTGTTCGAACACTTTCAACCCACGGCGCTCCTGCCACGGGTAGGCGGTTTTGGTGGCTTTGTCCTGGACCATCTCGATGGCCAGCACCATGCCGGTCTGGCGCACTTCCGACACATGCGGGTGGTCAACCAGGTGCGCGGTGGCCGTGGCCATGCGCTGGGCCAGGGCCTTGTTGTTTTCGATGACGTTGTCTTCTTCGAAAATATCCAGCGTCGCCAGGGCCGCCGCGCACGCCAGCGGGTTGCCGGTGTAGCTGTGGGAGTGCAGGAAGGCGCGCAGCGTCGGGTAGTCGTCGTAGAAAGCGTCGTAGACGTCGTCGGTGGTGACCACGGCCGCCAGCGGCAGGTAGCCGCCGGTGAGGGCCTTGGACAGGCACAGGAAGTCCGGGCGGATGCCGGCCTGTTCACAGGCGAACATGCTGCCGGTACGGCCGAAGCCGACGGCGATTTCGTCGTGGATCAAGTGCACGCCGTAGCGGTCGCAGGCTACGCGCAACAGCTGGAGGTACACCGGGTGATACATGCGCATGCCGCCGGCACCCTGGATCAGCGGCTCGACGATCACGGCGGCGACCGTGTCGTGATGCTCGGCCAGGGTCTGTTCCATGGCCAGGAACATCGTGCGCGAGTGTTCCTCCCAGCTCATGCCTTCGGGGCGCAGGTAGCAATCCGGGCTCGGCACTTTGATCGTGTCCAGCAGCAGCGCCTTGTAGGTTTCGGTAAACAGCGGCACGTCGCCGACCGACATCGCAGCGATGGTTTCGCCGTGGTAGCTGTTGGTCAGGGTGACGAAGCGCTTTTTGTTCGGCAGGCCGCGGTTGAGCCAGTAGTGAAAGCTCATCTTCAGCGCGACTTCGATGCACGACGAGCCGTTATCGGCATAAAAGCAGCGGGTCAGGCCGTCGGGCGTCATCGCCACCAGGCGTTCGGACAGCTCAATCACCGGCTGGTGGCTGAAACCGGCGAGGATCACGTGTTCCAGCTGGTCCACCTGGTCCTTGATGCGCTGGTTGATACGCGGGTTGGCATGGCCGAACACATTGACCCACCAGGAGCTGACGGCGTCGAGGTAGCGCTTGCCTTCGAAGTCTTCCAGCCAGACGCCTTCACCGCGCTTGATCGGGATCAGCGGCAGTTGCTGGTGGTCTTTCATCTGGGTGCAGGGATGCCACAGCACCGCGAGGTCGCGTTGCATCCACTGGTTATTCAAGCCCATCGTCTATCTCCTCGAAGCGGACCTGCGGCCGGCGCAGGCGAAACAATCGCGCAAGCCTATGCAATGCCAGACGGTGTCACAACCCATTACGGATGAATTGGCAGTAAACGCGGGACGGACTGTCACGTTTCTTAGGAATAGTCCTTAATCCATTGTTAACGTACTGTGCATAACCTCTTGATCGTATTTCTCGATATTTCAAAGCGAAATTTTCCGCTTTAATTCGATAGGTAAATCGCTAGTCTTGGGCACAGCTCTTACGGGATTTGGGACATGCAACTACGTAACTCACCGGCCCGCTATGGCTGGGTCAGCATTGTTTTGCACTGGGGCGTGGCCCTGGTGGTGTTCGGTTTGTTCGCCCTGGGCCTGTGGATGGTCGGTCTCGACTATTACAGCACCTGGCGCAAAGACGCGCCTGACCTGCACAAGAGCATTGGCATTACGCTGTTCGCCATCATGCTGGTGCGCATTGTCTGGCGCCTGATCAGCCCGCCGCCGCCTCCACTGGCCAGCTACAGCCGCTTGACCCGTATCGGGGCTGCGTTTGGCCATGCTTTCCTTTATCTCGGGCTGTTTGCCGTGATGATTGCCGGTTACCTGATTTCCACCGCAGACGGTGTCGGTATCCCGGTGTTTGGCCTGTTTGAGATTCCTGCCGTGGTTTCCGGGCTACCGGACCAGGCAGACACCGCCGGTGTGGTGCATCTGTACCTCGCCTGGGTGTTGGTGGTCTTCGCCGGCTTGCACGGCGTGGCTGCGTTTAAACACCATTTTATCGATCGTGATGCGACCCTGACGCGAATGCTGGGGCGCAAAGCCTGATGTTCAACCTCGACTCACAAGGAATAGAAAGCATGTTGAAAAAGACGCTCGCCGCTCTGGCAATCGGTTCTGCTCTGATGTCCGCAGGTTCGGTGATGGCCGCTGATTATGTTGTCGACAAAGAAGGCCAGCACGCCTTCGTTGACTTCAAGATCAGCCACTTGGGCTATAGCTTCATCACCGGTACTTTCAAGGACCTGGACGGCAAGTTCAGCTTCGACGCTGCCAAGCCTGAAGACAGCAAGATCGAGTTCAACGTACGTACCGCCAGCGTGTTCACCAACCACGCCGAACGTGACAAGCACATCTCCAGCAAAGACTTCCTGGACGTTGGCAAGTTTGCCGATGCCAAGTTCGTCTCCACCAGTGTTAAAACCACCGGTAAAAATGCTGCAGGCCAAGTCACTGCCGACGTGACCGGCGACCTGACTTTCCACGGCGTGACCAAGCCGATCGTCGTCAAGGCCACCTTCCTGGGTGAAGGCAAAGATCCATGGGGCGGCTACCGTGCCGGCTTTGAAGGCACCACCAGCTTCAACCGCCAGGACTTCGGCAAGCAGATGGACCTGGGCCCAGCGTCCAACACTGTTGAGCTGTACGTGACGTTTGAAGGTGTGAAAGCGAAGTAATTATTTCGCTGTTTTAAATGCAAAGCGCCGACCTCCGGGTCGGCGTTTTGCTGTGCGTGGGTTACAGGCTGTCTTGATACGTCGCGACCTGGTCGTTGAGCCACGTGTGCAGGGCTATCAGTTGCGCCGAACGTTTGGTCCCCATCGGCCAGACCAGGTAATAGCGTGAAGAATGCGCCGGTTCAATATCGGTGAGCTTGACCAGATCCCCGCGTTGAATCAGTGAATGGGCAATCGAACGTCGGGTCAATGCGACGCCATGCCCGAGCCTGACCGCTTCGAGCAACAAAGTTGAGTCGGTGAATTCCAGCGCAGCATGAGGGCGTTGCCCCTCCACGCCTGCGGCACCCAGCCAGGTCGGCCAGCTTTCACTGGCGTGCAGCAGTGGCTGCTCCAGGATGGCTTGCGGTGTATCGGGCAGTACGCCGTGGTTGAAGTCGCGCGCGGCGACCACCAGCAATGAGTCGGTCATCAGCGTTTCGCAATGCATATCGGGCCATTGGCCGTGGCCGAAGCGGATGGCGCAATCGATCAGGCCCTGCTCGAAGCTGGCGAACTCCATGGACGATTCCAGTTTCAGGCGCAGACCGGGATGGGCGCTCATGAAGTCGTGCAACCGTGGCAGTAACCAATGCATGGCGTAGGAGGGCAGCACCGACAGGGTCAGTAGCGGGTGCTTGTTTTTTGCCAGAAGCTTATCGGTGACCCCGGCTATTTCGCCCAGCGCCTGCCTGATCTGGTAGGCATAAACACGGCCTTCATCCGTCAGCACCAGGGAACGCCCGCTGCGCGCCACCAAAGCGATGTCCAAATACTCTTCCAGTGAACGAATCTGGTGGCTGACGGCGCTGTGGGTGACGTGCAGCTCAATGGCCGCCAGGTTCACCTTGCCCAGCCGGGCGACCGCCTCGAAGGCACGCAACGCGGCGAGTGGAGGGAGCTTCAATAGGTGAATTCCTTTCACGGGAAAGCCCAATAATAGCCGCTATACGTGAAATGAGTGAGCTACCGATAATGGCGACAAGTTATTTATTTAAATAACGCCTTGCAGAAAAATCGGGAGTTGTTAGGCATGATTAATGAAATCCAAGCGTTTCTGAAAGACTACTTTAATGTGTTGCAAACCCAGGACTTGAATGCGTTCGATCAAGTGTTTCATCGAGGCTGCGTGTTGTATAGCGCGCAAAATTCGGCCGTGGTGGTTCGGCCTTTTGATGAGTACAGGGCGATGGTTCAGGGCCGTAAGTCGCCCCGGGAAGGCGGTTTTCCGCAACTTGACGAAGTGCTGATGATTGATGTGATGTCGGCAGAAATGGCCATCGTTAAAGTACGCTTGCGCCTGTTCAATAACGTGATGGTCGACTACTTGAATCTGATGAAAGTGGATGGCCGCTGGATGATCTTCGCCAAGCTGTTTCACAAGGCCGGTGAAGTGACGGATTAATGCGCTGACCGCCAGATACAAAAACGCCCCGAACAGTCGGGGCGTTTTTATTTACCGTCGAACACTCAGCGGTTGCGGGTCAGCAGCGCTGGTTTTTCACCACGAGGACGGCCTGGCAGTTGATCCAACTGCTCGGGTGTCGGGAAGCGATCAGCTTTCGACTCCTTGTGGATGATTTTCGGCGCCGGGCCACCGCGCGGGTTCTGCACGGCAGGTTCGGACGCGCGTGGCTGATCGTCACGGGCCGGGCGGCGGTTGTTGCTGCTGCGCGAGTCTTCGCGACGGGCTTGACCGTCACGCGGCGCGCCATTACGCGGGCCACTGCGCTTGGCAGGTGGGGTGCCAGTGGTGCCGCCGCTGCTGTTGCGTGGACCGTTCTGACGACCGCCCTGTGGCTGGCCGCCACGTGGAGCACCTGCACCTGCACCTGCAGCCGGTGCCGGAGCACCCGGACGGCGGCCACGGCCTTGAGCCGGTTTGGCCTGAGGCACGTAGTCAACGCGGTTACCGAAGTTATCCACGTCATCGTCGAGGAATTCGTCCGGGGCACGATCAGCTGTGGCGCGTGGCGGTTGGCTCGGCTGGCGCTGTTCGCGGGCCGGGGTGCCTTCACGTGGCTTCTGCTCGCGGACTGGGCGTTCGCCACGGCCGTTGGTAGGCGCTTTTTCTTTGCCGCCCTTGTCTTTGCCCTTGTCGCGACGACCACCGCCACCACCGCCGCCGTTCGGGCCATCGCCCTTCGGACCGCGTGGGTTGCGTGGGTTACGCACGTCCGGACGCTCACGCGCTTCAGGCTTCTCAGCCTCCACGGTGCTGGAATCGAAGCCCATCAGGTCGCCGTCGGCGATTTTCTGCTTGGTCATGCGTTCGATGCTTTTCAGCAGTTTTTCTTCGTCCGGTGCGACCAGGGAAATGGCTTCACCCGAGCGACCGGCACGGCCGGTACGGCCGATACGGTGCACGTAGTCTTCGTCGACGTTCGGCAGCTCGAAGTTGACCACGTGTGGCAGTTGGTCGATATCCAGGCCGCGTGCGGCGATGTCGGTGGCGACCAGGATGCGCACTTCACCGGCCTTGAAGTCGGCCAGGGCTTTGGTGCGCGCGTTCTGGCTCTTGTTACCGTGGATGGCGACAGCGGTGAGGCCGTGCTTGTCCAGGTACTCGGCCAGGCGGTTGGCGCCGTGCTTGGTACGGGTGAACACCAGCACTTGTTCCCAGGCGCCGGCGGTGATCAGGTGCGCCAGCAGGGAACGCTTGTGGCTGGCGGCCAGGCGGAATACGCGTTGCTCGATACGCTCGACCGTGGTGTTCGGCGGCGTGACTTCGATGCGCTCCGGGTTGTGCAGCAGCTTGCCGGCCAAGGCGGTGATGTCGTTGGAGAACGTTGCCGAGAACAGCAGGTTCTGACGTTTGGCCGGTAGGCGGGCGAGGACCTTTTTCACGTCATGGACAAAGCCCATGTCGAGCATGCGGTCGGCTTCGTCCAGCACGAGGATTTCCACGTGGGACAAATCAACGCTGCCTTGGCCGCACAGGTCGAGCAAACGACCCGGGCAGGCGACCAGCACGTCAACACCGCGGGACATGGCCTGAACCTGTGGGTTCATGCCGACGCCGCCGAAGATGCAGGCGCTGACGAACTTCAAGTCGCGGGCATACAGCTTGAAGCTGTCGTGCACTTGGGCGGCGAGTTCGCGGGTAGGGGTCAGGACCAGTACGCGCGGTTGGCGCGGGCCGTGACGCTGGGATTTGTCCGGGTGACCGTTGGGGAACAACCGCTCCAGAATCGGGAGGGCGAAACCACCGGTTTTACCAGTACCTGTCTGAGCCGCAACCATCAGGTCGCGACCTTGCAACACGGCGGGAATGGCCCGCTGTTGCACCGGAGTAGGCTCGGTATAGCCCGCTGCCTCGATGGCGCGGACTAAAGCCTCGGAGAGACCGAGGGAAGCAAAGGACATGAGTAATCCTGTTTTAGTTAGGGCTTGGCCCAAAGGGATAATCTTGCCGGGCGTGAATGGCGCTTAGGGGAGCGCAACCCCGTCCGGTCCTGCTGCGTCTGGCGGGCACTCCACCGGCTCGCGCGGGCTGAAAGCTGCGCAGTAGCGGGGTTAGGTGCCTTTTTCAAGACCTCAGCGGCCGGGCGTGAGCCTGGCGGAAAGGCCGGAGTATAACAGAGCAATCACTGCGCGCTGCTTTCCTGCTGCTCAACGGTGTGTTCGGAGGCCGTAATGGCTTGGATTCCGCCATATTTGGCGCTCAAGGCTGCGTAGGCCGGTTCTTGCTTGAAGCGCTTGAGCTCGGCCGCAAAGCGTTGCACCAGCAGGTCCATGCCCGCGCCACGGCGTACGGCGAGAAATTGCTGCTGGCGGCTGACCACGAAGGGCGCCTGGCTGACTTTGCCTTCCAGGCCCATGGCCTTGATCACATGCTGGCCCACCCGGCGATCCGTGATGACCAGGTCGATACGTCCCAATGACAGCTTACCGAAGTTGGCCTCGTGGCTGGCGGCCGGCTCGCGGTTGAACAGGGTGGATTCGCTGAAGGCGTCGCCATAGAGGTAGCCCGGCGAAATGCCGACGGTCAGCCCCTGCAGGTCATCGATGCTTTCGGCGGAGTGTGGTCGCGCATTGGCGTAGAACAGCACGAACTCGACTTCCGACAGCGGCTCACTGGGGTAAAGCAGCTGGGCGTCGCGGTCATGGCTGTGGAAAATATCCAGCGCACCGTCGGCATGGCCCTGGTCGAGCATGGCCAGGCAGCGTTTCCAGGGCAGGAATTGCCACTCCACATCGACACCCAGGCGCTGGAACACGGTCACCGTGGTTTCATAGTCCAGGCCGCGCATGCTGCCGTTTTCGTCGTAGACATAAGGCGCCCAGGGCTCAGTGACAATGCGTAGTTTCTCGCCGTAGGCGGTGAGGCTCAGGCAAGTAAAAAGCGCAGCGGTCAACAACTTGAGAATGACGGGCATACCCTGAGATTACGATGCTCCTTCGCTAAAGAGAAGCTCTGGCACAAGCATTCGCGGGCAAGTTGATGTGGACACAGCGACAAAAAAGTCCGCATCGCTGCGGGCTTTTCTTAACGCTTGAGGCTTAGTTTACCCTGGCGTTCTGCTCACATTTTGAAGAATGCTGGTACATCGTTCCCTGAAAGATCGGCCGGATTTTTGAAGAATCACCCTCAGTACAGAACGCTTCATAACGCGTAATACACAGTACGCATGGCGTTCACAGCCGCAAGGGTAAACCCCAGATGCAGGTCAATATCAACGTAGACCTTCCATGCGCCGCACTGGGTGTCTCCAACTAAACTCTCTAAATTGAGCATCCGCGAAGAAAAATATGCGTGCCACAACGACAACTGAACTTTGGCGTATATGCAACTGGATATTACAGTCTTGTGTATTAATCAGTATTTTTAGAAGTCGACGGTGGAGCGAAATGTAGGAAATACCCATCAGAACAATCCGATAAGCTCCTACAAAAAACACACTAAAAACCAACTGAAAAACAATACAATTCAAGAAAATGAAATTGACAATCATAATAGGCCCTCATACGGTTTGAGTGCATCGCACATCTGCGAATGCAATAATCCTGAGGCGCTATATATGATCAGTCAATAAATCGCAGAATCTTCGTATGCATCAGTTGCTAAGCGCCTATCTTGATGTGTCAGGAGTCGGCGTACTTTGTAACACCTCCCTAAATTTTAACGGGCGCGGGTTTATAAATAGGTTGAGCGACCTGTATCGATTTGCCAGTGAACATGAGCTCGACGGATTCGTATTTGAAGACAAACTTTTTCTAAATTCAGATCGGCATAATGAAAACGTCAAGTAAGCTTATTTGCGTGCAAGCGCTATCCAGTCTTTCACTATGGCTTGATATTTTTTTGATTTTCACGGTTCCCGTTTATCTATGGCATGCCTCTCCTTCATCAATAGCGTTCCTGGCTTTTTGCCTAGGTGCCCCTATGTTGTTGCTAGGTCCTATTGTAGGAACCCTGATAGATCGATATGACGTAAGAAAAACGCTAGTATTTGGCGCCTTACTCCGCACACTGTCTACCGTAGCGCTAGCAGTGTCTCCAGACCTTCAGAGCTTTTTGTTTTTCGTCATCTTCAAAGGCGTGTCAAACTTATTTTACTTCCCTTCGATAACCATTATGGTTCGGCAACTGATACTTGCTGAAGAGCGCAAATCTTTTTTCAGCCACGTCAGTGTATTTGATCAGTCTTCCAAAATTTTTGCACCGTTACTAGCAGGCGTGTTAACGGCTGTCTTATCACCTAAGGATTTGTTCTTTTTGTCGGCTGCCGCCGTTTTATTAACCTTTCCACTTTTAAGGTCTATTTGCCTGGCATTCCGAACGCAAATGGCTGACACCTCTACGAAAGCCCTTCCACTCTATCGCGACATCACAAGAGGACTCTCTATATTCAATGCCTTGCCCTTTCAACTACGCATAGGCTTTTTTTACTCCCTACTGACATCGCTGGCTTTAGGGATTTACGACCCGCATTTGGCGTCCTTTCTAGCCTATGAAGGTTTACCTCCAGTTAATTTTTCAGTAATCGTCTCCGCAACAGCCGGAGGCGCGATAGGTGCCGCACTGCTGATGAAGTTCAAGTGGAGCAATATCGATGAAATTCTACTTCGTTCAAGCGCATTAGTTGTTTTCTCTGCAGCACTAATCCTGACAGCTGCTTTAGTGTTTTTCCAAGTGCCTGGAAGAGCCCATCTCTATCCGCTGGTTTGGTTTTTGAATGGCTTCGGCTATGAGACGTTAATAATATCTTCAAATATAATCCTTCAGCAATTATGCCCTCCTGACAATATCGGAAGAGTATCCATGTCTTTCAGGAGCCTCCAAATACTATGCGTTATAATGGGGCCTTCTTTAGGAACAGTGCTCATCATCGCGGGTGGTCGCCCAGCACCTTTTGTTGTGGCTGCATGCATGGCATTTTTAACGGCATCAGTGTCAATTGCGGTCTATTTATATGTGTACAGAAAACAAGCGCACGCACCTGTCAGTTAGTGCAAAGTCAAACGATCACCCGGCGAATCTCCTGTCATTCAAAGTTGCCTGATCAAATTTAAAACAAAAAGGCCCTCGTCAATGCGAGGGCCTTTTGTTTTAAATGCACCGCAATCGGGCAAGCCTCAGCGTGGCAGCTTGAGGTTGTTCCAGATGGCCAGGCTGGGTTCAGCCTGGTTCAGGGTGTAGAAGTGCAGCCCTGGTGCGCCACCTTGCAGCAATTGTTCACACATCTCGCTGATGACCTGCTCGCCGAACGCCTGGATGCTCTTGACGTCGTCGCCATAGGCTTCCAGTTGCTTGCGCACCCAGCGTGGGATTTCAGCACCGCAAGCGTCAGAGAAGCGCGCCAGCTTGCTGTAGTTGGTGATCGGCATGATGCCCGGCACGATCGGGATGTTTACACCCATGGCCCGTACACGCTCGACAAAGTAGAAGTAGCTGTCGGCGTTGAAGAAGTACTGGGTGATCGCACTGTTGGCGCCGGCGTTGGCCTTGCGCACGAAGTTCTGCAGGTCGTCTTCGAAATTGCGCGCCTGGGGGTGCATCTCCGGGTAAGCCGCCACTTCGATGTGGAAGTGATCGCCGCTTTCTTCACGGATAAAGCTCACCAGGTCATTGGCGTAGCGCAGCTCGCCGCTGGCCATGCCCATGCCGGACGGCAGGTCGCCACGCAGGGCGACTATGCGCTTGATGCCGGCTTGCTGGTACTGGGTCAGCAGGCTGCGCAGGTCGGCCTTGCTGTCGCCCACGCACGATAAGTGCGGAGCGGCGGGAACTTTGACTTCGCTTTCCAGCTGCAGCACGGTGTTGATCGTGCGGTCACGGGTCGAGCCGCCGGCGCCGTAGGTGCAGGAAAAGAAGTCGGGGTTGTAGCTGGCCAACTGCTTGGCAGTCGCCATCAGTTTTTCATGCCCAGCATCGGTCTTGGTCGGGAAGAACTCGAAGCTGTAGCGACGGTCTTGGGACATGGGGGAGGTCTCCAGCTGCAAGTTGCAAGCTTCAAGCTGCAAGAGGGCGGCGTGCCGTTCTTGTAGCTTGAAGCTCACAGCCAATAGCTGCTTAAAGAGCGAGGAAGTGACAAGCCCTCAGCACAAACGCTTTTTCTTGCCGCTTGTAGCTGAAAGCTTGCAGCTGCTTAGTACCGATAAGCGTGCGGCTTGAACGGACCTTCGACGGTCACGCCGATGTAGTCGGCCTGGGTCTTGGTCAGTTGAGTCACTACGCCGCCGAAGCCGCGGACCATTTCCAGGGCCACTTCTTCGTCGAGTTTCTTCGGCAGCACTTCCACGGTCAGGCGCTCGGCTTTCTGGGCTGGCGACAGGTCGGCGTACTTCTGGCCGAACAGGAAGATTTGCGCCAGTACCTGGTTGGCGAACGAGCCGTCCATGATGCGGCTTGGGTGGCCGGTAGCGTTGCCCAGGTTCACCAAGCGGCCTTCAGCCAGCAGGATCAGGTAGTCGTCGTTCTGCGGGTCGAAATCACCAGCACCGGTGCGGTGAACCTTGTGCACCTGTGGCTTCACTTCTTCCCATGCCCAGTTCTTGCGCATGAAAGCGGTGTCGATTTCGTTGTCGAAGTGACCGATGTTGCAGACAACGGCACGCTTTTTCAGGGCTTTGAGCATGTTCGCGTCGCAAACATTCACGTTACCGGTGGTGGTTACGATCAGGTCGATCTTGCCCAGCAGCGCTTTGTCGATGCTTGCTTCGGTGCCGTCATTGACGCCATCGATGAACGGCGAAACCACTTCGAAGCCGTCCATGCAGGCTTGCATGGCGCAGATCGGGTCTACTTCGGAGACTTTAACGATCATGCCTTCCTGACGCAGGGACTGGGACGAACCCTTGCCCACGTCACCGTAGCCGATCACCAGGGCTTGCTTGCCCGACAGCAAGTGGTCGGTACCGCGCTTGATGGCATCGTTCAGGCTGTGACGGCAGCCGTACTTGTTGTCGTTCTTGCTCTTGGTCACCGAGTCGTTGACGTTGATGGCCGGGATTTTCAGCTCGCCCTTGGCCAGCATGTCCAGCAGGCGGTGTACGCCCGTGGTGGTTTCTTCGGTCACGCCGTGGACGCGGTCGAGGATCTGCGGGTACTTCTTGTGCAGCAGCTCGGTCAGGTCGCCGCCGTCGTCGAGGATCATGTTGGCGTCCCATGGCTTGCCATCCTTGAGGATGGTTTGCTCCAGGCACCACTCGTACTCTTCTTCGGTCTCGCCTTTCCAGGCATAAACCGCGATACCGGCAGCAGCGATAGCAGCAGCGGCCTGGTCTTGAGTCGAGAAAATGTTGCAGGACGACCAACGTACTTCGGCACCCAGGGCAACCAGGGTTTCGATCAGCACGGCAGTCTGGATGGTCATGTGGATGCAGCCGAGGATCTTCGCGCCTTTGAGCGGCTGCTCAGCGGCGTACTTGCGGCGCAGACCCATCAGGGCAGGCATTTCGGATTCGGCGATAAAGGTTTCGCGACGGCCCCAGGCAGCGAGGGACATATCGGCGACTTTGTAGTCGGTAAAACCTGCAGGCGTGATTACAGCGCTCATGAAGAGCCTCCATTCGTAGTGTGCGAATGGGCGCCGTTGTGCGTTTAGTATCAGGCCAGGTGAACCAGGCCCAACAACGCCCCATCCGAGCCTGACAGGTCGAGCCTGCTGCAGCGCCCCTCGGACAGGTGGCGGGAGAACGGTATCAATCGAAGATGACCGTTTTGAAACGGTGCCGATTATAGCTGTGTGCGCCAGACTTCCCAAGCCTTTCTGTCGGCCATATGAAGATCGCTCATGGGGTTGATAGGCAAGGGCTCATAGAGCTTGGGCCGACGCTCTGCCATGATGTTGCCCATCATTCGGCAAGACGCATTGGAGTGACTATGAACTTTCACACCCGCAAATGGGTAAAACCCGAAGACCTCAACCCCAACGGCACCCTGTTCGGCGGCAGCCTGCTGCGCTGGATCGACGAAGAGGCGGCCATCTACGCCATTGTCCAGTTGGGCAACCAGCGTGTGGTGACCAAGTACATCTCCGAAATCAACTTCGTCAGCGCCTCGCGCCAGGGCGACATCATCGAGCTGGGCATCACCGCTACCGAGTTCGGCCGCACCTCCATTACCCTGACCTGTGAAGTGCGTAACAAGATCACCCGCAAAAGCATCCTGACCGTGGAAAAAATGGTCTTCGTCAACCTCGGTGAGGACGGTTTGCCGGCGCCCCACGGGCGTACCGAGATCAAGTACGTGAAGGATCAGTTCCAGGAAGACGGCATCAAGGATTAATACTGCCGCTGGCCAGTGAACGCTATTGATGGGCGACAGGTCGTACCTGAATAACACCCCCCTGTTCAGGTACGCCCATGGCCACGCAAGCAGACGGCAAGACCCCCAACTTGTCGCAGGAAGAGCAACACGACGTCGACAAGAACCAACCGCCCCGCGCGGCGGTTCTGCATGAAATCATTCGCACCCAGGGCGATCAGGAGCTGGAGCGCACGGTAGCGGCGCTGTGGTGGTCGGCGCTGGCGGCCGGCCTGACCATGGGCCTGTCGTTGATGGGCATGGGGCTGCTCAACTCGCGCCTGCCCGAAGGTGAAGCATTCAAGGTGATTGCCAGTTTCGGCTATTGCGCGGGTTTTCTCGCCGTCATCCTGGCGCGCCAGCAACTGTTCACCGAAAACACCCTGACGGCCGTGCTACCGGTGATGAGCAAACCGACGCTGGCCAATGCCGGGCGCCTGTTGCGGCTGTGGACAGTGGTGTTGGTGGGCAACCTGTGTGGCACCTTGCTGGTCGCGTATGTGATGCTGCACTTGCCGATTTTCGACACCAAGACCGATATGGCCTTCCTTGAGATTGGCCGCAAGGTCATGGAAAACGACCCTGGCCAGATGTTCGCCAAAGGCATTATTTCCGGCTGGATGATCGCCACCATGGTGTGGATGATCCCGTCCATGGAAAGCGCGAAGATGTTCATCATCATCCTGATCACCTACCTGATGGCGCTGGGGGATTTCACCCACATCGTGGTTGGCTCGGCCGAGGTGTCGTACCTGGTGTTTGCCGGCGAACTGCCCTGGAAGGACTTCTGGCTGATATTTGCCGGGCCGACCCTGGCGGGCAATATCATCGGCGGCAGTTTTATCTTTGCGCTGATCAGCCATGCGCAGATTCGCAGCGAAAGCAGCCTGCCGGGCAAGGACGCAGACCCGCGCCACCCCCAACAGGTCAACAAGGAGCAGTAAGCCGGTTCGTCATAAATGAATGGCAAAGTCGCTGCTCGGTTTTCCATTCATTTAAAGAAGGATCTTTATGCGGGCTTTCCCTTTTTTGCGCGTGCACAGGTGGTGCGCGCTGGTTGTGGCGGTGGGTGTGTTCGCTACGGCGCAGGCCAAGGATGATGCGGCGGATCGCTCCGTCACCATCGAAAAGAACACTCAGCATTATGTAATCAACGCCGACGGCAGTTACGTGCTGGAGGCCGATAAGGTCGTGCTGATCAACGAAGAACGTGCCATCCGGCGCACTGCCCAGCAGGGCTTCGGTTACAACCGCTCCCTGGACACGCTGGAGATTGTCGAGGCATTCACCCAGAAGCCGGACGGGCGCAAGGTGGTGGTCAGCGAGCAGCAGATCAAGGAGCAACAGGAACGGGCTTCGGCGGGCGCGCCGATGTTTCAGGATTCGCGGGTTAAGGTCGTGATTTTCCCTGAGGTCGCTGTCGGCGATCGCTTGAGCCTGCGGTACAAACGAACACGCAAAACCGCATTGTTTCCTGATGAGTTTACCGACTTCGCTACCACGAGCTTGAACCCGACCGAGGGTTACAGCCTGACCTACGACCTGCCGGCAGACAAACCCTTATACGCCGATACGCGCGGTTTCAAGGCCTCCGCGCCGGCCGCCGCACCAGGGCGCAAGGTGTATCGTTGGGACTATGTGCCAACGGACAAAGCCCGACCTGAACAAAGTGCAGTGGCCTACACCGACTATGGCCAGTTCCTCGCTGTCTCGACCTTCGCGAACTACAGCGCGCTGGCCAAGGCCTATGAGGCACGTGCCACGGTCGAGGTAACACCGCCAGTCACTGAGCTGGCGCGGGAACTCACTGCCGGTTTGTCGACGCCGCGGGCCAAGGCCTTGGCACTCAGTGATTGGGTGCGCAAGAACATTCGTTACGTGGCGGTGTACATCGAAGCCGGTGGCGTGGTGCCGCACTCGGCGCAGTCGGTGCTGGACAATCGCTACGGCGACTGCAAGGACCATGTGGCGTTGCTGGAGGCCATGCTCAAGGCGGTCGCTATCGAAAGCTCGCCGGCGCTGATCAACCTGGGCAATGCCTACACCTTGCCCGCGGTGGCGGCGTTAGGGGTGATAAACCATGCAATTACCTATGTGCCCAGCCTGGATCTGTACCTGGACTCCACCGCCAGTTCCATCGCGCCGGGTTACTTGCCGCCGCCGGATTTGGACAAGCCGGTGCTGTTGACCCGTACCGGCGAGTTGGGGCGCACCCCGGCGACCCAGCTTGGCAGGCTGTCCACCGAGCTGGTGTTTAAAGTTGATGACAAAGGCGCGGCTGACTTTACCCAGACCTCACTCGCCGAAGGGTGGCGTACGGAATCGATGCGCTTTGGGATCAAGTCTTTCGAGCCTGGGGAGCGTGAGCAGCTCATCCAGAAAACCCTGCGTGCCCATGGGCAGTCGGGCAGCGGCACGCTGCAAACCGATGCACTGGACAGTAATGCGCCCAGCTTCAAGACCACGTTGGCCGGGCATACCGAAAACCTCGTCAACCTGCCGGGGCCGATTGGCGTGCAGGCCCTCAGCCGCCTGGGAAGCCTCATCTCCCAAGATGTACAGGCGCTGTCCGCGGAAAAGGTACGGGCGCAGAACTTCACCTGCTTCACCAGTCAGAGTATCGAAAACGCCCGCTTCGAGTTTCCCGCATCGGTGAACATTCTGGCATTGCCCAAGGCCGTTTCGCTCAAGGGCGCGGATGTTAGCTACGACTCCAGTTATGAGCGCAGCGGCAATACCGTGCTGGTTTCCCGCACTCTGGCGTTCAGCCACCCGCAAGCCGTGTGCAGTCCTGAATGGTTCAAGACGATGCAGCCGATGATCGAGGCGATGTTCAACGACCTCAAAAGCCAGATCATTGTGCAGACCCTCTAGGCGCAAGCGCTGGCGGCGAAATGCGTTCGCCGCCAGTGTCTATCAGTGGGCGTCGGCTTGCGGGGCCGGTTCATCTTTGGTCACGTGTTTGACCAGCTTACCGATGCTCAAGCCCTGCAACAGGATCGACGACAGCACCACGATGTAGGTGATGCTCAGCAACAGGTCGCGCTCCGGGCCCAGCGGCAGGGCCAGGGCCAGTGCCACCGAAACCCCGCCACGCAAGCCACCCCAGGTGAGAATGCGGATGGTGCCGCGTGGCACCGTGCGCCAGCGGCGCAGCAACAGAATCGCCGGGGCCACGGTTAGCAGGCGTGACAGCAGGATCGCTACGGCGAGCAAGCTGGCGGCGAATACGTGCAGCCAGTTGAACGGCAACAGCAGCAGCTCCATGCCGATCAGCGCAAACAGCAGAGCGTTGAGCATGTCATCGAGCAGTTCCCAGAAACCATCCAGGTAGCGCCGGGTCATGTCGTTCATCGCCAGTTTGCGGCCCAGGTTGCCGATGATCAGCCCGGCCACCACCATCGCAATCGGTGCGGAAACGTGCAGTTCGCTGGCCATCGCCGAGCCGCCAATGACCAAGGCCAGGGTCAGCATCACTTCGATCTGGTGCTGCTCGATGCTCTTGATCATCAGGTACACCAGGTAGCCGATGAGCCCGCCAAATGCCACGCCGCCAATGGCTTCATGGGCAAACAGCATGGCGGTGGCGCCGACGGTTGGCGTTTCGCCCAACTGTGCGATGCCGAGCAGCACGGTGAACACCACAACCGCCGTGCCGTCGTTGAACAGCGACTCGCCGACGATGGTGGTTTTCAGGGGTTTCGAGGCGTTCGCGGTTCGCAGCACACCCAGCACTGCAATCGGGTCGGTAGGCGAGATCAACGCGCCGAACAACAGGCAGTAAAGGAAGCTCACGTGCCAGCCAAACAGGGCAAAGATGTAGTACGCCAGGCTGCCGATCACCACGGTGGCGATTAATACGCCGAAGGTTGCGAGTAAGCCGATGGGCCAGCGATAACTGCGCAGGTCATTCAGGTTGACGTGCAAAGCGCCGGCGAACAGCAGGAATGACAGCATCCAGTTCATCAGCAAGTCGCCGAAGTCGATCTGGCCGATCAACTGCTGGATACGCGCTTCCAGGCCGGGGTAGCCGATAACGCTCAGGCCTTGCAGGATCAGGGAAAACAGCAGGGCCGTGACCATCACGCCGATGGTGGGCGGCAGGCCGATAAAACGGAAGTTCACATAGGTGAGCAGGGTGGTGAGGCAGATGAAGGCGGCGACAAGTTCAAGCATCCGGGGTCCTTGGAGGAGAGTGACAGGTTGTTAATGGGTGGATGGACCGCAGCCGTGGCGGGATGTTGCAATCCACGCAGCAAAAGGCGGGTAGAACCTTTCGGTACGGCACGGCTCATAGCGGGTAAGTGCGGCTTCGCATTTTTAGTGCTAAAACTCTAACCGCTGACTAAAACGACAAAAGGAATCTGTGATGACGGTGGCATTCTGGTGTGTGTTGATTGCAATGTTTCTGCCTTACCTGTGCACGGGTTTGGCCAAGTTCAGCGGCGGCAAGTTCGGGCCGCGCCAGAACCATGACCCGCGCGCTTTCCTGGACACCCTCGAAGGGTTCGCCAAACGCGCCCACAGCGCACAGCTCAACAGCTTTGAAGTGACGCCTGCGTTTGCGGCGGCGGTGATCATTGCGCACCTGGCCGGTACAGCGTCGCTGGTGACCATTAATGTGCTGGCAGTGCTGTTTATCACCAGCCGCCTGCTGTACATCATTTGCTACCTGGCGGACTGGGCGATGCTGCGTTCGCTGGTGTGGTTCGTGGGCATGGCGTTGATTGCGAGTTTCTTCTTTGTCTCGATCTAAAGGCTGACGCGGTTTCATTGTGGGAGCGGGCTTGCTCGCGAAGGCGGCGGGTCAGTCATCAGTTGTGCTGGCTGATACACCGCCTTCGCGAGCAAGCCCGCTCCCACATTTGATCTTCAGTGGTCTTCAGGTCCCGGCGGGTGCGTCGGGCACCTGCGGCAACACTGCACCCTTGGGCCACAACATCCAGATCTGTCCCTGTTGCTTCATGTTCCCGGCCAATTCACCCGCTGCATCACCTGTGCCCCAGAACAAGTCCGCACGCACTTCGCCGGTGATGGCGCCGCCCGTGTCCTGCGCGGCGACGGGGCGTGCGATGGGTGAACCATCGGGTTGGGTGGTCGACAGCCACAGCAGGCTGCCCAGCGGAATCACCTTGCGATCCACTGCCACGCTGTAGCCCGCCGTCAGCGGCACATTCAGCGAACCACGCGGGCCTTCATTGCTGTCCGGGCGGGCGCTGAAAAACACGTAGCTGGGGTTGCTCGCCAACAGTTCCGGGATGCGTTGCGGGTGCGCCTTGGCCCAGGCGCTGATAGCGCCCATGGTCACGTCTTCTTTTTTCAGCTCGCCTTGCTCGACCAGCCAGCGGCCGATCGGTCGGTAAGGGTAGCCGTTCTGGTCGCCATAACCGACGCGCAGTTGACGCCCGCCCGCCAGTTGAATGCGCCCCGATCCCTGGATCTGCAGGAATTGCAGGTCCATCGGGTTAGTCAGCCAGGCAATCGGCTTGGCCGTGGAGCCCTGGCCGTTGATGGTACTGGCATCGTCATAGGGCTTGAGTACACGGCCTTCGAGACGGCCGCGCAGGCGCTTGCCTTTGAGTTCCGGGTAGATGCTTTCCAGGTTGACGATGATCAGGTCATCCGGCACACCGTAAACCGGCACATGGGCCGTGGCGGTTTCGGTCAGGCTGCCGGGGTAGACCGGTTCGTAGTAGCCGGTGATCAGACCGTTCGGCGTGTTGTCGGCCGAGCGCAAGCCGAATACATCCAGGCGTTCCTTGAGAAAACTGCGAACCGCCACGGCATCACCCGGCACGGTGGCTGCTGCTGCGCAGGTGGCGCCCCATACCGGGTCGGCCTTGAGGCGTTGGCAAGCGCTGCGCCAGGATTCAAACCCTGCCAGCAGATCGCTGTCGGAGACGGCTGGCAGGGCTTCCCACGGTGCGCTCACATAAGTGGCGACCGCATGGGGTTTGGCCGCTTCATCTTTTTTGTGGGCCTCTTTACCGCCATCGCATCCGGCCAACAACGCCAGCATCGGCAGAGCCAGCGCCAGGCGGCGGCTCCAGGGTTTCAACGTAATAGTCATACAAGCAATTCCTGAAGCGGTTGCCCGCGCCGTGGCGCATTCAGGCAACCCTTATTATTAATAGGGCTATTGGTCTTTACGGGCGGGGCGAGGATACTGGCCGCCGTTTCCCGTGACCTTGAAGCCATCATGACTTTTAAAAAACTGACCGTGGTATTGCTGGCCTGCCTGACCTTGTCCGCTTGCGGCGGTGTCGATCCGAATTCGCCCCTGGGCCAACGCAAGGCAATCTTTAAGCAGATGCTCAAAACCGGCGAAGACCTGGGCGGCATGTTGCGTGGGCGTATCCCGTTCGACGGCGCCAAGTTCGCCGAAGGCGCAGTCAAGCTCGATGCCTTGTCCCACGAACCGTGGAAGCATTTCCCGAGCGTGCGTGAAGAAGATCACACCAGCGCCAAGGACAACGTGTGGCAACAGCAGGCACGCTTCCAGGAGTTGGCCCGAAACCTTGAAGCGGCCACCGGTGAATTGGTGATCGCAAGCCAAGTGCAACCTTACAAGGCCAGCAACCTGGGGCCGGCGGTGCAGAAGGTCGAAGATGCCTGCACAGCCTGCCATAAACAGTTTCGGGATCACTGACCGGTCTTACTTGTCGAGTTCTTCTACGGCGTCCTGCAGTTCCTTGCGGGACTGGGCGAGCTTGTCTTTGCGTTTGTTGATCTTGTCCGCATCGCCCTTTTTCATTGCCTTGTCGAGGTCGGCCTGACGGCGGCTGACTTCATGTTTGGCGTCGAGCACCTTGTTCTCGCGCTCTTTCCTCAAGGACGCGTCGGTGCAGTGGGCGGTGACTTCGCTCAGGGCTTTTTCCAGACCGGCTTGCTGCTCACTGTTGCCATGGGTCCTGGCCTGTTCGATCTGGGCGCTGATGGCTTGGCGTTTGGCGGCGCAGCCGGTAAGTTCCGGGACTTCTTCGGCGGCCAGCAGCGGCGTGGTCATGAAGCTTGCGACGGTCAACAAGGCTAGTGGGGCTAGAAATTTCATGTAAGGCTCCAGGGTCGCAATCGGTTGGCAGGGTGAATTCTGCCGGGGTTAAAAGTGGCCGGGCGGGGCTTAAAACCCGTCAATC
The DNA here is from genome assembly GCF_001647715.1 of Pseudomonas antarctica. NCBI lineage: Bacteria > Pseudomonadati > Pseudomonadota > Gammaproteobacteria > Pseudomonadales > Pseudomonadaceae > Pseudomonas > Pseudomonas antarctica. The sequence continues at coordinate 5,984,631 of NZ_CP015600.1, read as the reverse complement.
CCGGCCACACGTAATGTTTCAGCTAATGCTTGTACTTGCGGGTCGCGAAAAAAAGCGCTCAATTGCGCCGCGCGGCCCGGGCCAATACCGTCGGTAGCCAGCCAGGCCTGGACATCTCTGGCGGCCAGGGTCTGCCAGCCGCCCTCCAGATCGTTGCGTGCCGAAGGCGGTACACCCAGCGCTTTGAGCCATTGCGCAAAGGGCCGTTGCCGAGCGCTTTGAAGGCTGTCGAGCACACGGGCACGGCTGCGTTCACCGAAGCCGTCAATGTTAGCAAGCTCTGCCGCATCCAGGGTCAACCAATCGAGAAAGCCTGCGATTAGACCGGCCTGGATCAATGCGTTCCAGGTTTCGCGCCCTATATTCGGTAAGGACAGGCCTTGATTGCTGCTCAGCCAGGTCAGCCGGGCGAGCAACTGTTCCTCGCAACCGGGGTCCAGTTGCCAACAGCTCAACGCGTGGAAGTCCCGAGCATCCGGTACCTGCACCGCCACCCTTGTCTTGTTGCGCAGGATCACTTGGTCCAACCGGGGAATCACTTGGCCGGCAAGGCTGATGGAGACCTGATCGCCAGGACGGATATCCAGCGCATGCCACTGTTTCAGGGAGCCGACGTTGACGCGGCGAATTTGCCGATCGTCCAGCCGCACGGGGTCCAGTTCCAGAATGGGGGTGATGCGCCCGGTGCGGCCGATCTTGAAGTGCACCTTGCGCACCAGCGCCAGCGCCTTGGTGACCGGGTACTTCCAGGCGATCGCCCAGTAAGGCGTTCCGGCCTGCCAGCGTTTGGCGGGTGGGCGCAACGCCTGGTGCAACACCACGCCATCGCTGGCGAAGGGCAGCGGATGGTTGTACCAGTAGCTGCGCCAGTGCGCGGCCTCAGTCATGTTCTGGATGGGCTGGCTGTAGCGACGGCTGTCGGCAAAACCCCAGCGCGCCAAGGTGGCCAGGCGCGTGGTGAAGTCTGCCGGGCCGTTGGGCCAGGCCCAGACGAACAAGCCGATTCCAGCGGCGTCAGCGTCACTCAGCTGGCGACGATTCATTAGCCCTGCCACCTTGCTTCGGGCACTTACCCCGCCGTGTGCTGACTGCACATGATCGTCAAGGCGCCAATAGAGTTCGCCTTGCAACACCAGATCGGTCGGCTCCGGCAGTTGCTGGACAATGCCAGGGAGCTTGCGTGCGGCGGCTGACCAATCCTGGCCGAGCAGGCCGTCACCTCGGCTGATGAGTTGGCTCAACCGACCCCGGTGATACACCAGCGTGACTGCAACGCCGTCGACCTTGGGTTGAATCCATACGTCTTGTCGGGTTCGGAGCCACTCATCGACAGCCTTTTCATCGACCAGCTTTTCCAGGCCGGTATGCGCGACCGGGTGAGCCCGCGTGCCCCGTGAACTGGCCAATGGGTTGTCGGTGGCTTTTGTTAACCGAGTAAAACACGTTCTCCACTGAGCCAGTCGGTGGCGAGCCTGATCATAGAGTTCATCACTGACCGGGGATTGGCCAAGCCGGTGGTAGCTGTCATCCCATAATTTGATCTGTTCAGCCAAGGTGTCGACCTGCGATCGCGCTTCCTCGGGGCAATCGTCTGCCCAGGCCAAAAAAGGCAGGGCGCTGAGTAAAAGAGCAATCAGTAAACGCATCATGAGCATCCTTGCTCGGAAGGGGCGCCCAGCCTAAGTGATCCATGCGGCCACAAAAAAGCCCCGACGCTGCGGGGCTTTTTACCGGGTGTTTCGAGTTACTTGAACAGACCGCCCAAGGCCTTCACCGTATCGTTCTTATCCAGCTTGGCTTCCTGTGTTTGCTGCTTGGCGTCGACTTTGGCCTGGGACTCAGCCAGTTTGTTACAGCCTTTGTTGACCTGCTCTTGTGCCGCTTTAAAAGCCTTCACGCTCAGCATGTCGTTCTTGGCCTCGGCCGTATCGATCTTGGTTTGCAGGTCTTTGGCTTGTTGCTGGCAATCACCGGACTTGCTGCCCAGTTGGGTGCTCAGGGCGCCACCCAGTGCGCTCAGGTCGGCAGCCTGGGCCGGCAGGGTGAACAGGCTGAGCAGAAGGGCGGCAGGGAAGAGCGTGGAGATGCGCATGAAAAACCTCAATGTAAGATTGCCTGCGCGCTTATCTGTCCCGGGCTGGCGCAGTGCAATATCCAAATAAGGTGAAGCGCCCGAGAGGGCGCGGATTCTAGAGGGCCACTATTTGGCCTGCAAGGTTTTGGATCCAAAAACGTGAATATCAGCCGGTTAATCACCCGGCCAATAAAAAGCCCCGCAGGTTTTACCCTGCGGGGCTTTGTGTGCCGCGAGTGATTACAGGCCTGCAGCGGTACGCAGGTCGTTGGCGCGGTCGGTTTTTTCCCAGGTGAACGTGGTGAAGGTGTCGTCGCCGACAGTCTTCTGCGCAGGGGTACGACCGAAGTGGCCGTAGGCTGCGGTTTCCTGGTACATCGGGTGCAGCAGGTCGAGCATGGTGGTGATCGCGTAAGGGCGCAGGTCGAAGATCTCACGCACCAGCTTGACGATCTTTTCATCGCTGATTTTGCCGGTGCCGAAGGTATTCAGCGAGATCGACGTAGGCTGAGCCACACCGATAGCGTAGGAAACCTGAATTTCGCAACGCTCGGCCAGGCCGGCCGCAACGATGTTCTTGGCCACGTAACGACCGGCGTAGGCGGCGGAACGGTCAACCTTGGAGGGGTCTTTACCCGAGAACGCGCCACCGCCGTGACGGGCCATGCCGCCGTAGCTGTCGACGATGATCTTGCGGCCGGTCAGGCCGCAGTCGCCCACCGGGCCACCGATGATGAACTGGCCGGTCGGGTTGATGTGGAACTGGGTGTCCTTGGTCAGCAGCTCGGCAGGCAGCACGTGCTTGACGATCAGCTCCATCACGCCTTCGCGCAGGTCGGCGTAGGACACATCCGGGTTGTGTTGGGTCGACAGTACAACGGCGTCGATGCCCACGACTTTGCCGCCTTCGTAACGGCAGGTCACCTGGGACTTGGCGTCCGGGCGCAGCCATGGCAGCACGCCGGATTTACGCGCTTCGGCCTGGCGCTGCACCAGTTGGTGCGAGAAGGTGATCGGTGCCGGCATCAGCACGTCGGTTTCGTTGCTGGCGTAGCCGAACATCAGGCCCTGGTCGCCGGCGCCCTGATCTTCAGGCTTGGCGCGGTCCACACCCTGGTTGATGTCGGGGGACTGCTTGCCGATGATGTTCATCACGCCACAGGTCGCGCCATCGAAGCCGACGTCGGAGCTGTTGTAGCCAATCTTGGTGATGACGTCACGGACGATCTGTTCCAGATCGACCCAGGCCGTGGTGGTGACTTCACCGGCGATGATCGCCACGCCCGTTTTCACCAGAGTCTCGCACGCCACACGGGCGAACTTGTCTTCAGCAATGATGGCGTCCAGCACCGCGTCAGAAATCTGGTCGGCGATTTTGTCCGGATGCCCTTCAGACACGGACTCGGAGGTGAAAAGGGAGTATTCGCTCATCTCGATGATTTCCTGATATTTACCGATGGTGAGTGTCGCCAGCCGGCCGCTGAAAATGGCGGACCTGGATCTGGAAACCATTACGTAAACCTACATAGAGGCTTTCCCCGGGAACGAGTCCCGCAGCGGTGGCCCAACGGGCCAGATCGTCCTGTTCAAAACCCAACCAGAGATCACCGCAGGCCTCCTTGGCCCAATTCTGGTTGTGGCTGCATAAATCTGTGACCAGCAGGCTACCGCCGGGTTGCAGCAAGTTTGCCATCTGCTTGAGGGCGTCGGCGGGGGCGGCGAAATGGTGCAGGACCATGTTCAGCACCACGCAATCGGCCCGCAGGCTGGTGTCATTCAACGCGTCTGCCAACTGCAGGCTGACATTGCCCAGGGCTTCGCGCTCACACAGCTGGCGCGCCAGTTCGAGCATCGCCGGGCTGTTGTCCAGCGCCGTCACCTGCTGAAAGCGGCGCGCCAGTTCCGGCAGGAAACCGCCGTCGCCAGGTCCGACTTCCAGCGCCGTCGCCTCATGACTGAAGCTCAGCTTGTCCAACAGCGCCAGTACGCTTTCGCGGTATTGCGGCAAACCGGCGATGAGGTCCTGCTGGGCGCGAAACTTTTCGGCAACCCGAGAGAAAAAGTCCTGGCTGGCGGCGGCCCGTTGTCCGTGGACCTGGCCGATGCGCGACTGCACATCCGCCGGCAGGCTCAAGTTGTCGACTTCTTCGAGCAAAGCGCTGTGCAGCTTGCCGCCGAGCAGCTCGGTGTGGGGCAGGGCACGGCGGTAAAAAATCGCATTGCCTTCGCGGCGGGTGGCTACCAGCTCGGCCTGGGCCAGTACCTTGAGGTGGTGGCTCATGCCGGACTGGCCAATGGCAAAGATTTGCGCCAGTTCCAGTACCCCGAAGGAGTCGTTGGCCAGTGCGCGCAGTACGTTCAGGCGTAACGGATCACCAGCCGCCTTGCATAAGGCAGCCAGCTCATCGCCGTCGTCGGGACGCAGGGAGGGCACGGGTAGGTTCATAAGGCCAGCAGTCTAGTGATGGGTGTAAATCCCTGCAAGGCCAATATCAAAAAGTTTTGATATTGGTCGATAAGTGGCGGTTATAAGCAGCCGCTATTACCTCTAGACGAAGCCGTGGGGCGTTTCTGCAAGCGATTGCCGTGCAATGCGCAGGAAAAACACCGTCAAGTGACTATCTGTCATTGCCCGCAGGCGGTGGCTGAGGGAAAATGCCGGTCCTTTTTTCGGTTTCTATATTCAAACCCCAGGAGATCAGCGATGCCCAGCCGTCGTGAGCGTGCCAACGCCATTCGTGCCCTCAGCATGGATGCCGTGCAAAAAGCCAACAGCGGCCATCCCGGTGCCCCGATGGGCATGGCGGATATCGCCGAGGTACTTTGGCGTGACTACCTGAAACACAACCCGAGCAACCCGTCGTTCGCCGACCGTGACCGCTTCGTGCTGTCCAACGGCCACGGCTCGATGCTGATTTATTCGCTGCTGCACCTGACCGGCTACGACGTCACCATTGATGACATCAAGAGCTTCCGCCAGCTGCACAGCCGCACCCCGGGCCACCCGGAATTCGGCTACACCCCAGGCGTCGAGACCACCACCGGTCCCCTGGGCCAAGGCCTGGCCAATGCGGTTGGCTTTGCGCTGGCTGAAAAAGTGCTGGGCGCGCAGTTCAACCGCCCGGGCCACAACATCGTCGACCACCACACCTATGTGTTCCTCGGTGATGGCTGCATGATGGAAGGCATTTCCCACGAAGTCGCTTCCCTGGCCGGTACCCTGGGCCTGGGCAAGCTGATTGCCTTCTACGATGACAACGGCATCTCCATCGACGGCGAAGTCGAAGGCTGGTTCACCGATGACACCCCGAAGCGTTTCGAAGCCTACAGCTGGCAAGTGATCCGCAATGTTGACGGCCACGATCCGGAAGAAATCAAGACCGCCATCGACACCGCGCGCAAAAGCGAGCAGCCGACCCTGATCTGCTGCAAGACCACCATCGGTTTCGGCTCGCCGAACAAGCAAGGTAAAGAAGACTGCCACGGCGCCCCACTGGGTGACGCGGAAATCGCCCTGACCCGCGAAGCGCTGAAGTGGAACCACGGCCCGTTCGAAATCCCGGCCGACATCTACGCCGAGTGGAGCGCCAAGGAAAAAGGCCTGGCGACCGAAGCTGAGTGGGACCAGCGTTTTGCGGCCTACTCTGCCGAATTCCCGGAATTGGCCAACGAATTGGTACGTCGCCTGGCCGGTGACCTGCCTGCCGACTTCTCGGAAAAAGCCTCGGCCTACATCGCCGAAGTCGCGGCCAAGGGCGAGACCATCGCCAGCCGTAAAGCCAGCCAGAACACCCTGAATGCCTTCGGCCCGCTGCTGCCTGAGATCCTCGGCGGTTCGGCTGACCTGGCCGGTTCCAACCTGACCCTGTGGAAAGGTTGCAAAGGTGTTTCGGCAGAAGACGCCAGCGGCAACTACATGTACTACGGCGTGCGCGAGTTCGGCATGAGCGCCATCATGAACGGTGTGTCCCTGCACGGCGGCCTGGTGCCTTACGGCGCGACCTTCCTGATGTTCATGGAATACGCGCGCAACGCCGTGCGTATGGCCGCGCTGATGAAGAAGCGGGTGATCCATGTGTACACCCACGACTCCATCGGCCTGGGCGAAGATGGCCCGACGCACCAGCCGGTTGAGCAACTGACCAGCCTGCGTACCACGCCAAACCTGGATTGCTGGCGCCCAGCCGACGCGGTCGAATCCGCCGTGGCCTGGAAGCACGCCATCGAGCGTAAGGACGGCCCTTCGGCGCTGATCTTCTCGCGTCAGAACCTGCAGCACCAAGTGCGTACCGACGCGCAGATCGCCGACATCAGCCGTGGCGGCTACGTGCTCAAGGACTGCGCTGGCGAGCCGGAGCTGATCCTGATCTCCACCGGTTCCGAAGTCGGCCTGACCGTTCAGGCCTACGACAAGCTGACCGAGCAAGGCCGCAAGGTGCGTGTTGTGTCGATGCCCTGCACCAGCCTGTTCGAAGCCCAGGACGCGGACTACAAGCAATCGGTATTGCCGTTGCAAGTCAGCGCGCGTATCGCCATCGAAGCGGCTCACGCCGACTACTGGTACAAGTACGTGGGCCTGGAAGGCCGCGTGATCGGCATGACCACCTACGGTGAGTCGGCGCCGGCGCCAGCGTTGTTCGAAGAGTTCGGTTTCACCCTGGAAAACATCCTGGGTCAGGCTGAAGAGCTGCTGGAAGACTAAGGCTGTAGATTGAGGTGGCTGTACTGACGCCTTCGCGAGCAAGCCCGCTCCCACATTTGATCGGGTTCACACAGTTGCAATTGTGAACCCATTCAAGTGTGGGAGCGGGCTTGCTCGCGAAAGCGATCTAACAGCCACCCTATTACCCAAGGTAATCGAGAACCCCATGCCTCAACCGCGTCGCTACAAAGTTGCACTCAACGGCTACGGCCGCATTGGTCGTTGCGTCTTGCGTGCTCTGTTCGAGCGAGGGGCGGCGGCCGGGTTTGAAATTGTTGCGATCAACGATTTGGCCGACATGGCCAGCATCGAATACCTGACACGCTTTGACTCCACTCACGGCCGGTTCCCCGGCGAAGTGCGGGTCGACGGTGATTGTCTGCATATCAATGGTGACTGCGTAAAAGTCTTACGCAGTGCCACCCCCGAGGGCATCGACTGGGCGGCGCTGGACGTCGACCTGGTGTTGGAATGCTCCGGTGCTTACCACACCCGTGCCGATGGCCAGCGTTTTCTCGACGCCGGTGCACCGCGTGTGCTGTTTTCCCAGCCGATGGCCAGCGAGGCGGATGTCGACGCCACCATCGTCTACGGCATCAACCAGGATTGCCTGACCGGCGATGAGCTGCTGGTGTCCAACGCCTCCTGCACCACCAACTGCAGTGTGCCGCTGTTGCGCCTGCTGGATCAGGCAATTGGCCTGGATTACGTGTCTATCACCACCATCCACTCGGCCATGAATGACCAGCCGGTGATCGACGCCTATCACCACGAAGACCTGCGCCGTACGCGCTCGGCGTTCCAGTCGGTGATTCCGGTGTCCACCGGCCTGGCGCGTGGTATCGAACGGTTGTTACCGGAACTTGCCGGGCGAATCCAGGCCAAAGCTGTACGGGTGCCGACGGTGAACGTGTCCTGCCTGGACATCACCATGCAAACCGTCAGCGATACCGATGCCACTGAGGTCAACCGGATTTTGCGCGACGCCGCCACCCGCGGCCCGCTCAAGGGCCTTTTGGCCTACACCGAGTTGCCGCACGCCAGTTGTGATTTCAACCATGACCCGCATTCGGCGATTGTCGATGCCAGCCAGACCCGTGTTTCCGGCCCCAGGTTGGTGAACATCCTGGCCTGGTTCGACAACGAATGGGGGTTTGCCAACCGAATGCTGGATGTTGCGGACCATTATCTGCACATCGCCTCTGCTAAATCAGCCCTTTAAATCAGCCAATTCAGGAACTGCGACCCATGACCGTGTTGAAGATGACCGACCTCGATCTGCAAGGTAAGCGCGTACTGATTCGCGAAGACCTCAACGTCCCAGTCAAGGACGGTGTTGTCACCAGCGATGCGCGAATCCTGGCCTCGCTGCCGACCATCAAGCTGGCCCTGGAAAAAGGCGCGGCCGTGATGGTCTGCTCCCACCTGGGTCGCCCGACCGAAGGTGAGTTCTCCGCTGAAAACAGCCTCAAGCCTGTAGCCGACTGCCTGAGCAAGGCCCTGGGCCGCGACGTGCCACTGGTGGCTGACTACCTGGGTGGCGTTGACGTCAAGCCTGGCGACATCGTGCTGTTCGAGAACGTGCGCTTTAACAAAGGCGAGAAAAAGAACAGCGACGAGCTGGCCCAGCAATACGCGGCCCTGTGCGACGTGTTTGTGATGGACGCCTTCGGCACCGCTCACCGCGCTGAAGGCTCGACCCACGGCGTGGCCAAGTTCGCCAAAGTCGCCGCAGCCGGCCCGCTGCTGGCCGCTGAGCTGGATGCACTGGGCAAGGCCCTGGGCGCTCCGGCGCAACCGATGGCCGCCATCGTGGCCGGTTCCAAAGTGTCCACCAAGCTGGACGTGCTCAACAGCCTGAGCCAGATCTGCAACCAGTTGATCGTTGGCGGCGGCATTGCCAACACCTTCCTGGCGGCAGCCGGGCACCCGGTGGGCAAGTCCCTGTACGAGCCGGACCTGCTCGACACCGCCCGCGCCATCGCGGCAAAAGTGAGCGTGCCGTTGCCGGTGGATGTGGTGGTTGCCAAGGAGTTTGCCGAAAGCGCCGAAGCCACCGTCAAACTCATCGCAGACGTGGCTGCCGACGACATGATCCTGGACATCGGCCCGCAAACCGCGGCCAACTTCGCTGAACTGCTGAAGTCGTCCAAGACCATTTTGTGGAACGGCCCGGTGGGCGTGTTCGAGTTCGATCAATTCGGTAACGGCACCAAAGTCCTGGCCCAGGCTATTGCTGAAAGCTCGGCATTCTCCATCGCCGGTGGCGGTGACACCCTGGCAGCGATCGATAAATATGGCGTTGCTGACCAGATCTCCTACATTTCTACCGGTGGCGGCGCATTCCTGGAATTCGTCGAAGGCAAAGTCCTGCCGGCCGTTGAAGTGCTGGAAACCCGAGCCAAAGGCTAAGGCTCGTGATCCGGAAAAGGAGTATTCCCATGATCAAGTCGTTGGCACTGGTAATCGCAGCAGGCCTGTTGGCCGGCTGCGGCAGCACGCCAAGCGCTAAGCCTGACCCGGCAGAGCGTGCGCCGGGGCAGAAAAAGAGCTGCTACCAGGCTGACTGGCAAGCCGAGACCATGCCGGTGATCAACAAGCGCATCGGCAACGAGCGGCTGGAGAAATACGACGCTGCGCCCAACGGTCAGGAACAGGGTTGCCCGTGACCGGTCTGATCAATTAACCGACAGCAGTGGCGGCCTTCGGGTCGCCGTTCGAGGATTGGCAATGAAAGGCGTATTCGCCCTGGCTGCATTGGCCTTGTTGGCCGGCTGCAGCAGCATGAACATGTTCAACAAGGCAGAGCCGGCGGACAAGTGGACGACCTGGACTTGCGACAGCAAGGCCGAGATCAACTGGCGCTTTGCCAATCAGGCCCGTTCCGAAGTGGATGTACGCCTCGGTGGTTCGGACCAGGTTTACCGTCTTAAGCAAGACGTTGCCGCCTCGGGCGTGCTGTACAGCAACGACCAGTTGGCGTTTCACACAAAAGGTGAGGAAGGCCTGATTTACTGGGTCGCCACCGATGATTTGATCGGGCGTGGCTGCAAGGCCCAGTGAGAACACGAGCTTAAGATAAATGAGATCTAAATGTGGGAGCTGGCTTGCCTGCGATTGCGGTGGGTCAGCAAAATAAATGTTGTCTGATCTGCCCCCATCGCAGGCAAGCCAGCTCCCACGTTGATCGGCTTTTTCAGTGGTATCAGCACAAGGCCACGCCAGCAATAACGATTCAGCAGGCCAAGCCTTAACCCCTTGATCTGCAATAACTTGAATAGCAGCCGCCGCTACGGCAGGCTTGCACGATTAACGACCCTCGATCGGGAGAGACAACACAATGGCACTTATCAGCATGCGTCAAATGCTGGACCACGCAGCCGAGTTCGGCTACGGCGTCCCAGCCTTTAACGTCAACAACCTTGAGCAGATGCGCGCCATCATGGAAGCCGCTGACAAGACCGACTCCCCAGTGATCGTCCAGGCTTCGGCCGGTGCCCGCAAATACGCCGGCGCCCCGTTCCTGCGCCACCTGATCCTCGCGGCGATCGAAGAATTCCCACACATCCCGGTGTGCATGCACCAGGACCACGGCACCAGCCCTGACGTGTGCCAGCGCTCCATCCAACTGGGCTTCAGCTCGGTGATGATGGACGGCTCCCTGGGCGAAGACGGCAAGACCCCAACCGACTACGAGTACAACGTACGCGTCACCCAACAAACCGTGGCCATGGCTCACGCCTGCGGCGTGTCGGTTGAAGGCGAGCTGGGCTGCCTGGGTTCCCTGGAAACCGGTATGGCCGGCGAAGAAGACGGCATCGGCGCCGAAGGCGTGCTGGACCACAGCCAAATGCTGACCGACCCGGAAGAAGCGGCCGACTTCGTCAAGAAGACCCAAGTGGACGCCCTGGCCATCGCCATCGGTACCAGCCACGGCGCTTACAAATTCACCAAGCCACCTACCGGCGACGTGTTGGCCATCGACCGCATCAAGGAAATCCACAAACGCATCCCTAACACCCACCTGGTGATGCACGGTTCTTCCTCGGTACCGCAAGAGTGGCTGGCGATCATCAACCAGTACGGCGGCGACATCAAAGAAACCTACGGCGTACCGGTTGAAGAAATCGTCGAAGGCATCAAGTACGGCGTGCGCAAGGTCAACATCGACACCGACCTGCGCCTGGCATCCACCGGCGCAATGCGTCGCCTGATGGCCACCAACCCGAGCGAATTTGACCCACGTAAATTCTTCGGCGCCACCGTAACCGCGATGCGTGATGTGTGTATCGCTCGCTACGAAGCGTTCGGCACTGCAGGCAATGCTTCGAAGATCAAGCCGATCTCGTTGGAAGCGATGTACCAGCGGTATTTGAAAGGTGAGTTGAACGCCAAGGTGAACTAAGCCTTTAGCGTTTAAAAGAAGCCCGCAGTGATGCGGGTTTTTTTGTGGCTTAAATATAATGGCAAGCGCGGGCTATTATTTCGAATTGACCTAGCGGACTGTGACTTCTCACAGTAGCTAGCCAGTGTGAATGGCCGTAGTTTTCTGAGGCAACTAACTCAATGCACTTACGAGGAAAACGCCATGGTCACTCCGCAAGAGCTACCCGTTATGAATATTTTTACGAATGTTCGAAACTCCATCAATTTGACCCCGTTGAAGAAGTTAGGGCGAGAGCCGAGTAATACGCTGAGTATCAATCCTTCTTGTGGCGGGCTGGTCGTGGAGATTCCCTTTGATAGGGCGAAATACACCGTGGGTTCAGTTATTTCCATTACCTATAATTTTTGGTATTTGGACGGGAGTGGGAATGGCGGGTTGCCTCTATACAGTTTTGAGGTGACGAGTACTACGCTTAATAATGTATCGGCGTCCAATATCTACTCTGTGGTGCTCTCTGATGAGATTCTTTCCTTTCTCCGGCCTGGGGTGCGGACCGAGTTAGGCTATAGCGTTAGTGTCTATAAAGACCCAAATGATCGATTTAAAAGTGCTACTTCTCCAGTGGACGCTGTCGCCATCTATAGTTCCACGCCTGCGCCCTTTGATATCGTTGTTCCTTAATGTGTATGGTTATTAAGGGAAGGGTCATGCGCTGGTCATTCTGGAAAGTCAGTTGAGCCCCCGGGTCAGCTAAGCATAATGTGTTAATGAAAAGCCCGCAGCGCTGCGGGCTTTTTTGTGGCCGGGATTTGATCAGGCAGCGTCAGGCGTATCGAAACCGCGGTGCTCGATGACCCTGAACAGATCGCTCACGTCCTGGACCAGAATGCGCGCAGTGTTGGCCACGTTGTTCAGGTCGCGTTCGGCGAAGTCCGGCAGGCTGGAGCAGGCCATCAGGTTGAGGTGTTCAAGGGCGGCGTTGAGGCGTTCGCGCAGGCAGGCGTGGAGGTCCAGCAGTGGGGCGTCGCTGTCGATTAGCAGCACTGGGTAATCGGTGGCGGTTTCGGTGCACGGGGTGAAACGACGGGGTGGCAGTTTTTGGGTCATGGTGAATCCTTAACTCGAGAGAAGAATGACCACCGTTTGCTGCGAAACAAATTGGGTGGCAGCTGTACGCGGGTTCGCAGACCGAGGAGTTAAGACCCGGCAGACCCGAAGGTCTCCCACGCACAGCCGCCATAACAAGACGGCCATTGGCAGGAGCGCCAGGGCAGTTTTGACGGGTGCGGAATTAACTCTGTAGGGCTGCGAAACCCTATCGCCGGTCAATGCCAGCGACGGGGCGAACTATAAGCGCCGATCTGGCTTGCCGCAACGGTCCTGTAGGCCCCGTCCCGGCGGCCCAGCCAATGAAGGTCAAATGTGGGAGCCGGGCTTGCCCGCGATCGCGGTGTGTCAGCCACCAGACAGGCTGGCTGATAGTCCGCCTTCGCGGGCAAGCCCGGCTCCCACAGGGATTTGAGGCGTGTTTAAAAGGTTGGATGAGTCAGCGAATAATCCGTGGCGTCACAGGACGAGGCCTACGCGAGATACGGCACTTACTCGTGATCAATATCCAACTTGGCAAACGTCACGCGTGCACCTTCCTTGCTATTCCCACTGTTGTCCTGCACATACACCCCAGCCTTGAAGTACAGCGGCTTCGCAGCCCACGCGGCGCCAATGCGCTCGTTCCATTGGCCGTCTGCGGCAGATACGCTGAGTAAGCCGGCCTTATTGAGGTTGATCACATAGGTGAAGCTCTTCTCCAATGGCACGTTACTGGCGACGGTGACCACGCGCCCCTCACCATCATCCGGGCGCATGCGCACTTTGGCGACGATGTTGCCGGTCTGGGTCGATTCCTTGAATTGGTATTCCAGCTTGATCAGCGGTTTCTGGCTGTCATACGCGTGAATCTGGCCGATGACCACTTTGCCGCTGGAAGGCACTTGGTTGACGGTCACGGTGGCGCGCAGGAAGTTGTTGGCCTCGTTGTAAGTCCAGTTACGCAGGCGGCCGTCGGCGTAGGTTTCACGCAGTTCGCTGCGCGGGTAGATGGCGTTTTCGGTGCGGGTGCCGGTCACGGGTGTCCAGAATTGCACGTTGCTGCCTTCGGCCTGGAAATATTGGTCCTTGAAGCCGCTCAGCAGTTTCGGGGTGTCGATGGTCGCGGGCGGGGAGCCGACCGGAATGCTCAGGTTCCAGGTGGAAAGGTCGATCATGGTGTTGGCCTTTTACAGAGGTGACGGCTTTGGCCCGGGGGCCTTACAGGTTCTTTATAAGCGCTGATCGTCAGGTTGTTAAACAATTGCTGGCGATTTATTGGCGTCAGAGGAATGCCAAAAAGCCATGTTTCCCATGGTCCGTGGGCTGTAGGGGCTTACCGTTAGTCGGCTTCCTAAGCTTTGGCGCAATGATGGCACCCGCGTCACTTCTGCTTTTTTGGAACCGGGGCTAGAGTGAGACCTCAGTGTTTGTCCGGTTTTTATATCAGAAGTAACCGGTGCAACTCCTCAAGGAAGAGACGTAGCATGGATTGCGCTCCATACCCCGGCGATGGCAGTTCGGTTCTTCTGGTGGTCGACGACTACCCGGAAAACCTCATCAGCATGCGTGCGCTTTTGCAGCGTGAAGATTGGCAAGTGATGACCGCAGCTTCAGGGCTGGAGGCATTGGAATTACTGTTGGCGCACGAAGTCGACCTGGTGTTGCTGGATGTGCGCATGCCCGGCATGGATGGCTTTGAGGTGGCGCGCCTGATGCGTGGCAGCCAGCGTACGTGCATGACGCCGATTATTTTTTTGACCGCGCATGCCCAGTCTTCTGCGGCCGTGCTGGAAGGCTATGCCAGCGGTGCCATCGACTACCTGTTCAAGCCCTTCGACCCGCATATTCTCAAGCCCAAGGTCCAGGCCCTGCTGGAGCATCAGCGCAACCGCCGAGCCTTGCAGCGCCTGAGCCATGACCTGGAATCCGCGCGGGCCTTTAATGCCTCGGTGCTGGACAACGCCGCCGAGGGCATCCTGGTGGTGGGCGAGGCCAGTGTGATCCAGTACGCCAACCCGGCCATTTCGCGGTTGCTGAATGCCACGATGGCCGAGTTGCAGGGCGAGAGCTTTCTGAGTTTCCTGCAAAAACCCCACGTGCCCACCTGGTTGGGGTTCCCGATGTATGAGGCCTATCGCAAGGGCGAGACCTGGCGCCAGCACGACGCTATTTTGCGCACCGGTCGCGGCCAGCAGGTGCCGGTGGCCTTGTCCTGCGCGCCTCTGCCCGCCGAGCAGAAGGCTATGGTGGTGACGGTGCTGGACATGTCCGAGGTGCGCCACCTGCATCAGCAACTGGAGTTCCAGGCGGTTACCGACCCGTTGACCGGGCTGCTGAATCGGCGTGGCTTTCACCAGGCAGTAGAGAACACATTGCTGCGCAGCGAACGTAATGGGCTGTCGCTGGTGTTGCTCTACCTGGACCTCGACGGCTTCAAGCGCGTCAACGATTCGCTGGGCCACGACGCGGGGGATCGGGTGTTGCGCTGGGTCTCGGAGCAAATGCAGGCGTGTCTGCGGTCCTACGACATTCTCGGGCGTATGGGTGGGGATGAATTCACCGCCTTGCTGGAGCTGGAGTTTCCGGAGCAGGCGGCGAAGATTTCGGAAAAACTGATCGAGCGAGTGTCTGTCTGTCAGCAAGTCGATGGTTTGGACGTGATGCTCGGTGTCAGCATTGGTATTGCGACCTTCCCGGATTGCGGCGCTGACTTGAATGGCCTGCTGCGCGCGGCGGATATCGCCATGTACGAAGCCAAGCGTGCTGGGCGTCAGCAATATCGCTATTACGATCAGGAAATGAACGGCCGTGCCCGTTCGCGCCTGATGCTCGAAGACAGTGTACGTAACGCGATTCAAAACAAGGATTTCGCCCTGGTCTACCAGCCCCAGGTGTCGCTGGAGGATGGCCGTTTGCGCGGCGTCGAGGCGCTATTGCGCTGGCAGCACCCAAGCGTCGGCGATGTGCCGCCGGGCTTGTTTTTACCGTTGCTGGAAGAGGCGCGGCTGATCAGCCAGTTGAGCGCCTGGATCTACCAGCAAGTCGCCGCCCAGCGTCGGGCCTGGCAAGCCACTTTCGATGACGAGTTGGTGCTGAGCGTGAGCCTGAGCAGCAGCCAGTTCAACATGCCAAACCTGGCGAGCCAACTGCAGCAGGTCCTTGAGCGATATGGGTTGCAGGGGCGCCAGTTGGAGGTGGAGATCAGCGAAGACAGCCTGATGAGCAACCTTGAAGAAACCCACAAGCAGCTCAAACTTTTGCGTCAGATCGGCGTGCGTATTGCCCTGGATGACTTTGGTTTGGGCCAGTGTTCGCTGGCCCATTTGCGTGATCTGGAGTTCGACACGCTCAAGCTGGATCCGCAACTGGTGGCACGTCTGCCAGGCTCGGTGCGCGATGCGGCGATGGCCCGCAGTATTATCCAGTTGTGCGGGCACTTTGACGTGTTGGTGATCGCCGAGGGGGTGGAAACCCAGGAGCAATCCCAGTGGCTCAGGGCCAATGGCTGCTCATGTATTCAAGGGCCGTGGGCGGCGCAGCCACTGGTGGCCGAGGAAATGGCGATCTGGTCCCACCCCCGGCCGCTTTGAATTCGCTACACTGGCACCCATTCGAACCCTGTTGCAGACTCCATGACCGCGCTGAAATACCTCCAGGCCTACCCCGCAGCTCTCCAGGAGCAAGTGCGCCAATTGATCGCCAAGGACCAATTGGGCGCCTACCTGGAGCAGCGCTACCCCGAACGTCATGCGGTGCAGAGTGACAAGGCGCTGTACAGCTATGCCCTGGCCTTGAAGCAGGAACACCTGCGTAACGCGCCGGCCATCGACAAAGTGCTGTTCGACAACCGCCTGGACCTGACCCACCGCGCTTTAGGCCTGCACACCACGATTTCGCGGGTGCAGGGCGGTAATCTCAAATCCAAGAAAGAGATTCGCATCGCCGCGTTGTTCAAGGAGGCCGCGCCGGAGTTTCTGCGCATGATCGTGGTGCACGAGCTGGCGCACTTCAAGGAATCGGACCACAACAAGGCGTTCTACAAACTCTGCGAATACATGATGCCGGGCTACCATCAGGTGGAATTCGACCTGCGGGTTTACCTCACGTATCGCGACTTGCAGGGCAAGCCCTAACCTCATAAGGCTTTCGACCATGGATGTGAGCAAGACCAAAAGCAGTTTTTACCGCCGCCTGTATGTGGCGTACCTGATCGACAGTGGGCAGGCCAGCAGTGTCCCGGCGTTGACTGATGCCACCGGCATGCCACGGCGCACAGCGCAGGACACGATTGCGGCGTTGGCCGACCTGGATATCGTGTGTGAGTTCGAGCAGGCAGACGGCGCGCGCAATCATGCCGGGCACTATCGGATTCGGCGCTGGGGGGCGATTGATCGGGGGTGGATCGAGGCTAATCTGGCGTCGATCAAGCAGGTGTTGGGGTATCCCTGATACAGGCGGGTGACAGCTCTGGCCTCATCGCAGGCAAGCCAGCTCCCACCTTTAACCGCGTACAACCCTTGGAATGCGGTCGATTGTGGGAGCTGGCTTGCCTGCGATGGCGTCCTTACTGGCGCCGCATGCCTATATGGGGAATATCGTCTTCCAGGTATTCCTCACCCGCCACCACAAACCCATACCGCCCGTAATACCCTTGCAAATGCGCCTGTGCTGACAGAAAGATCGGCGTCTCAGGCCAGATATCTTCGATGCGCTTGAGGGTCTCTTCCATCATTTGGTGGCCCAGCCCGGTGCCGCGTGCCACCGGCGCGACGATCACTCGGCCGATCACCACATCACCACCCTGTGATTCCGGGTCGAGCAAGCGCAGGTACGCCACCAACGCGTCATCCTTCCAGGCCATCAAGTGGTGGGTATCACCCGAAAGATCCTGGCCGTCGAGGTCCGGGTAAACGCATTTCTGTTCAACGACAAAGACCTCGCTGCGTAGGCGCAAAATCGCGTAAAGCTGCTCCTTGCCCAAGTCATCGTGATGTTTGCAGACCCATTCAACGGTCATGGCGTGCTCTCTTATTAATGTCTGTTGTCGATAGTAAGCGCCTGCGGCCCCCCTGTCTAAATCGAGCGTTTTTGTGAATGGCGTCAATTCGCCATCATTCAGTGCAATCGCTGCTGGCTTCTTTGTGTAATCTGCAATGCAGGCTCATTGATGAGCTACTGTTATCAGGCCACTGCCTGCCCGCCAAGGACTTTAAGCATGCCGCGATTTTCTCGTGCCGTTGCTTTGATAGGAGTGTTGTTGCTGGCCCAGCCTGCGGTCGCACAACGTCTGCGCCTGGTGGCGGATGCCTGGCCGCCTTTTACCGATGCCACCTTGATCAACGGCGGCTTGGCCACCGATATCGTCAGCACGGCCCTTGCTCGCGCAGGCTACGCCAGTGACTTTGAACAAGTGCCCTGGGCTCGGGCGCTGATGGGCGTGGGCGACGGCCGCTATGACGTGCTGATCAATGCCTGGTACGACGATGCGCGTACCAAACTGGGACAGTTTTCCGGTGAATACCTGCTTAACCGTGTGCGGTTTATCAAGCGCCGCGATGATCCCATCGACTATCAGGACCTGGAGCAACTGCACGACGAATCCATCGCCGTGGTGCGCGGGTATGCCTATTCGGCGGCGTTCGATCAGGATGCACACCTGCAGAAGGTGCCTGTGCATAATTTCGCCATGGCCGTGCGCATGCTCGCGGCGCAGCGCGTAAGGCTGACGCTGGAAGATGAATATGTTGCCCGCTACTACCTGGCGCGCGAGTCGGCGCGGGTGCGCAATGCGGTGGAGTTTTTACCCAAGCCACTGAGTGAAAACAGCCTGCATATTCTAGTGAGCCTGAAGAACCCCGAGCATGAGGAGATCGTCGCCAGCTTTGACCGGGAGATTGCCAAGATGAAGGTCGATGGCAGTTACGAGCGGTTGATGAAGGCGCATGGGATGTAGTGTTCTTGCGGGCGCCATCGCGGGCAAGCCCGGCTCCTACAGGTAAGCGCATTCCAACGTGGGCGCTGGCTTGCCTGCGATGGCGATTTAAGCTTCGGCAGTATCTTTGATCAGATGCGCCGCCAGCGTTCGCAACGGCCCCAGCTGCCGACATATCAATGCCAATTGTGTCTGCACCAACCGTTGCCCTTCATCGATCTCATCCGGCATCTGTTCCAGTTCCGCCGCCAAGGCTTCCTCGGCATCGCTCTGAATCGCGACCGGCTGCTTGTTGGCCAGCCCGGTGGCGATCTCATCGATGCTCGCTGCCAGGCTGTTGCCGGCGCCGTCGATCAGATGCTCACGCACTTCGGCCGGCAGTTGGGTCTCGCGGTGTGCGCCCAGCCCCGACAGGTAGCTGAGCAAGGTGTGCGAGAGCACCAGGAAGCGGAAGCCTACGTCGGCCTCTTTGCGAAAATGCCCCGGCTCCATCAACATATTGGCCAGTGTCGTGGACAGCGCCGCATCCGCGTTGTGGGCGTTACGCCGCGCCAGCCGATAAGCCAGGTCGTCGCTCTTGCCCGCCGCGTATTGCTGCATGATCTGGCGCAGGTAGATGCTGTTGCAGGTCAGGGTGTTGGCCAGCACCTTGTTCAAGCGGCGACCTTGCCAGTCCGGCAGGAACAGGAAGACCGCCAGGCCGGCGATCAGGCTGCCGAGCAAGGTATCGAACAGCCGTGGCAGGAACAGCCCGTAGCCATCGCCCACCTGGTTGAAGCAGAACAACACCATCAGCGTGATCGCCGCCGTAGCCAGGGTGTAGCGGGTGGTGCGGTTGATAAAGAACACCAGGCCTGCGGCAATGGCGAACAGCGATTGCACCAGCGGGCTTGGGAACAGGTCGAACAGCGCCCAGGCCACGGTCAAACCGATGGCAGTGCCGATGATCCGTTGGCCGAGCTTGCGCCGGGTGGCGCCGTAGTTGGGCTGGCAGACGAACAGGGTGGTGAGGATGATCCAGTAGCCCTGGGAGGCGTGAATGGCATGCAAGGTGCCGTAACCGATGGTCAGCGCCAGGGCGAGGCGCAAGGCATGGCGGAACAGCAGTGACGTCGGCGTCAGCTGCGTGCGCAGGCGCGTCCACATTTCCTTCAGGTTGCGCGGGGCGCGGTCCAGCAGGTTGCTGTCGGTGGCATCCGCGAGGGAGTCGGGGTTGCTGGCGTCGCCGAGCAGGCGGTCGAGCGTGGACAAGTTGGCCGCCAAGGCACGCAACGAGCGCAGCAAGCCGCGCCACGCGGGGTTGCTCTGGATGCGCAGGTGTTCCAGCGAGGCATTCAGGTCGCCCAGGGCTTCGGCGAAGCTGTCGTCATAAATGAAGGGCTGGCGCAGCTGGATCGACTCGCCCAGGGCCTGGCAGGCCTTGGCTTGCTGGCGCAGCAGGCGCTGGCAGCGGAACAGCACATCGCTGTGGAAGAAGGCTTCGGCCAGGGCGTTGTAAGGGTAGTGGGACGAACTGGCACGCTCGTGGATGTCCTGGGCCAGGAAGTACAGCTTCAGGTAGCGGCTGACCTTCGAGCCCGGTCGACCATTGCCCACGCGGTGCAGGATGATTTCCTTCGCCGCATTCAGCGCCGCAACGACACGGCCATTTTGCTGGGCCAGTTCCAGCCGCCGTGCTTCCACATCCAGTTGGCGGATCGGTTCGAACAGCGACGATTTGAGCTTGAGGTAGCGCCCCAACTCGCGAAACAACCGCGCCAGGCTCTGTTGCACCGGTTGGTTGGAGAACAGCGCCTGCCACAGCACCGACAGCACGCCGTACCACGCGGCACCGGCCACCAGCAGCAGCGGCTCATGCCAGAAATCGGTGACGGCCCCCCCGCGCTGGTCCACGCCGATCATGGTGTACACCGACAGAATCAACGTAGCGGAAGCAATTGCACCATAGCGTTCGCCGAGGGCGCCGAGCATGGTCAGGCAGAAACTGGCCAGGGCCAGGGCGATGGCGAAAATCCAGGGATAAGGGAACAGCAGCTCCACCGACAGCGCAGCGATGCTGAAACACACCAGCGTTACCGCCAGGGCATTGAGGCGGCCTTGCCAGCTGTCATCGGTCTCGGCCAGGGCGCTGGCGATAATCCCCAGGAACAGCGGGATCAGCAGGGTCATTTCATCCTGATACCAGCACAGCGCCATGCTGCCGGTGAGGGCGATGAATACCCGTACGCTGTAACTGAATTTATCCAGGGCCCACAGGCGCCGCATGGACTGCTTGAACGAGGTCGATGACATGAAGTCTGGAGTCTTCCGGGACGATGCCGCTAAATTGAGCCAGTAATGACGCCACGGCAAGCGTAGCGATCACATCCAACAGCAAAATATATTCCAGCCATTGCATTCCAAATGTGGAACGCAATCAATGTGCGAGGGGGCTTGCCCCCGATAGCGGTGCAACAGTCACTCATGAATTGACTGATACACCGCCATCGGGAGCAAGCCCCCTCCCACATTTTTTACCGCGTAGTGTCAGGCGTATTGCGCTGCGGCGTAGCCCGAGGCCCACGCCCACTGGAAGTTGAACCCGCCCAGGTGACCGGTCACATCCAGCACTTCGCCGATGAAGTACAACCCCGGGCTTTTCAGCGATTCCATGGTCTTGGACGACACTTCACGCGTATCCACACCGCCCAGTGTCACCTCGGCGGTGCGATAGCCCTCGGTGCCGGCCGGCACCAGTTGCCAGCTCGAGAGTTTTTGCGCGATGTCGGCCACTTCAGCGTGGGTGTACTGCTTCATCGGCTTGGACACGAACCAGGTTTCCGCCAGCAGGTTGGCCATTTTCTTGGTGAAGATCTCACCCAGCAGGGTTTTCAGCTCGCTGTTGGGGCGCTCGACCTGTTGCTGTTGCAGCCAGGCGTGGGCGTCGTGGTCGGGTAGCAGGTTGATTTCCACCGTGTCGCCGGATTCCCAGTACGAGGAAATCTGCAAAATCGCCGGGCCGCTGAGGCCACGGTGAGTGAACAGAATATTCTCGCGAAAGCTCTGGTCATTGCAGCTGACCAGGCAATCCACAGAGGTGCCCGACAACTCGCCACACAACTCCTTGAGCTGGTCGGTGATGGTGAACGGCACCAATCCGGCGCGGGTCGGCAGCAGTTCATGGCCGAACTGCTTGGCCACCTGGTAACCAAACCCGGTCGCGCCCAAGGTCGGAATCGACAGGCCGCCCGTCGCGATCACCAGGGATTCGCAGCGCAGCTCACCCAAGGTGGTTTGCAACTGATAACCGGCTTCCAGCTTGGCAATCTCTTCGACCGACGTGTCCAGGTGCATGCTCACGCCGACTTGAATGCATTCATCGAGCAGCATGCCGAGGATGTCGCTGGACTTGTTATCGCAGAACAACTGGCCGAGCTTCTTCTCGTGGTACGGCACGCCATGCTTGGCGACCAGGGCGATAAAATCCCATTGGGTATAGCGGGCCAGGGCCGACTTGCAGAAGTGCGCGTTGTGCGAGAGGAAGTTGGCAGGCTCGGTGTACATATTGGTGAAATTGCAGCGGCCACCGCCGGACATCAGGATCTTCTTGCCGGCCTTGTTCGCGTGGTCGATCAACATCACTTTGCGCCCACGCCCGGCAGCGGTCAGCGCACACATCAAGCCTGCGGCGCCGGCGCCAATGATCACAACTTCGGTCGAGCGCACAGCAATGTCCTCATACAAATTCTGAATTGGAATACAGTCAAATGTGGGAGGGGGCTTGTGTGGGAGCTGGCTTGCCTGCGATAGCATCACTTCGGTGTAACTGACATACCGAGGTGTCTGCATCGCGGGCAAGCCCGGCTCCCACACAAGCCCCCTCCCACATTAGATCTCCATTGGAGGGGAGGTCTTTACAGGATGCGCACGCGCAACGAACGGCCTTTGATCTTGCCGTCATTCAAACGCTGCAACGCCTGCTTGGCGATCCCGCGCTCCACGGCCACGAAGGCCTGGAAGTCAAAGATCGCGATCTTGCCGACCTGGGCACCCGGGATGCCGGCATCGCCTGTCAGTGCACCGAGGATGTCGCCCGGGCGAACTTTGTCTTTACGGCCGGCGGCGATGCACAGGGTGCTCATCTGTGGCAGCAGCGGGCCACCGCTTTGTGGCTTGAGGTTGTCCAGTTGATCCCAGTTCAACGGCGATTTCTGCAACTGCTCGATGGCCTGGGCGCGGTGCGCTTCGGACGGCGCCACCAGGCTGATCGCAATCCCCGTCTCACCGGCACGGCCAGTACGGCCTACGCGGTGGATGTGGATTTCCGAATCGCGGGCCAGCTCGACGTTGATCACCATGTCCAGCGAGTCAATGTCCAGACCACGGGCGGCCACGTCGGTTGCCACCAGCACCGAGGTGCTGCGGTTGGCGAACATCGCCAGCACCTGGTCACGGTCACGCTGTTCCAGGTCGCCATGCAGGCCGACGGCGGAAATGCCCTTGGCCGTCAGGTGATCCACGGTTTCCTGCACTTGCTGCTTGGTGAAGCAGAACGCTACGCACGACGCCGGGCGGAAATGCGCGAGTACCTTGGTCACGGCGTCCATGCGCTCTTCCGGCGAGATCTCGTAGAAACGCTGCTCGATCTGGTCATCGGAGTGGAAAGCTTCGGCTTTCACTTGCTGCGGTGCGCGCATGAATTTCGAGGCCAGCTGCTTGATGCTCACCGGGTAGGTGGCCGAGAACAGCAGGGTCTGGCGGCGTGCCGGGGTCTTGCTGATGATGTCTTCGATGGCGTCGTAGAAACCCATGTCGAGCATGCGGTCGGCTTCGTCGAGGATCAGCGTGTTCAAACCGTCCAGTACCAGCGAACCTTTGCGCAGGTGCTGCTGGATGCGGCCCGGGGTGCCGACGATGACGTGGGCGCCGTGCTCCAGGGAAGCGATCTGCGGGCCGAGGGACACGCCGCCGCACAGAGTCAGCACCTTGATGTTGTCTTCGGCGCGGGCCAGACGGCGGATTTCCTTGGCAACCTGGTCGGCCAGCTCACGCGTCGGGCACATCACCAGGGCCTGGCAGCCGAAGTAGCGCGGGTTGATCGGGTTCAACAAGCCGATACCGAAGGCGGCGGTCTTGCCGCTGCCGGTCTTGGCCTGGGCAATCAGGTCCAGCCCTTTGAGGATCACCGGCAAGCTTTGCGCCTGGATCTGCGTCATCTCGACATAACCCAGCGAGTCGAGGTTAGCCAGCATGGCGGCGGAGAGCGGCAAAGTATTAAAAGCGGTGGCGATGGTAGTCACGGGACTGGCTCTGCAAAACAAAATGTTGCGCAGTGTAGCAGCCCGCCGGGGATTTTCTCGCAAGTTCTAGACGAGGGGAGGCGGGCAGCGGCAAGTTCTCAGCGTCAAGCGTCAAGCGTCAAGCTTGAGGCTTACAACTTGAGGCCTGCCGCTGCTTCAATGCTCGATGTCGTGCTCGCGGCTGACCACGCGCTTGCCGTCGGTGGGCGACAGTTGCAGGAAGATCGCCGCCGCCAGCATGGCCATGATGCCCACGGTGAGGAAGGTCAGTTGGAAGGCGCCGAGCACGGTGCTGACGCCATCGTTGCCTTGCTCTGCGGTAAAGCCGCCAAGCAAGGCACCGGCGCACGCCACGCCGAGGCTCAGAGACAATTGCGCCACCACCGACAGCAAACTGTTGCCGCTGCTGGCCTGTTCATCGTCGAGGTCGATCAGGGTGACGGTATTCATTGCGGTAAATTGCAGGGAGTTGATCGCCCCGAGGATCGCCAGCATGCACAGCAGCAACCAGTAGGGCGTCTGTTCACTGACCAGACCCATGCTTGCCAGCATGATGCCAAGCGCCAAGGTATTGCCGGTCAGCACCACGCGGTAACCCAGGCGTTCGATCAAGGTGCGGGCAATCGACTTGGCAAACATCGCCGCTGCCGCAAGGGGCAGCATGCTCATCCCGGCTTCCGATGGCGAGTAGCCCAGCGCCACCTGCAACAGCAGCGGTACCAGGAACGGCAAGGCGCCGCTGCCCAGTCGCGCAAACAGATTGCCGAGAATGCCCACTGCAAAAGTCCGGGTCTTGAACAGCACTGGCGAAAACAGCGGGTTATCGATATGGCCTGCGCGCAGCCAGTAAGCCGCGAGGCATGCCAGCCCGCCGAACAGCAGCAACATCACGCGCAGATGCGGCAGGTGCAGTTCGCCCAGGCCTTCCATGGCGATGGTGATCAGCACCATCGCCGCGCCAAACAGCACAAACCCCATGCTGTCGAAACGCGTGCGCTCACTGCCGCGCAGGTCGGGGATCAGTTTCCACACGGCGTAACAGCCGATCATACCCACCGGCAGGTTGATCAAAAAAATCCAGTGCCAGGTCAGGTATTGCACCATCCAGCCGCCCATGGTCGGGCCAAGCAACGGGCCGAGCAGGCCGGGGATGGTAATGAAGCCCATGATCCGCACCAGCTCGGAGCGCGGGTAAGCGCGTAGCACCACGAGGCGCCCGACCGGCAGCATCAGCGCACCGCCCAAGCCCTGGATGACCCGCGCGCCAACCAGCATGGTCAAGCTGCTGGACAGGGCGCACAGCAGCGAACCAACGCTGAACAGCATGATCGCGCCGAAGAAGATTTTCTTGGTGCCAAAGCGGTCGGCGATCCAGCCCGAGGCCGGGATTAGCAAGGCGACGGTGAGCATGTAGGCGATCACCACCCCTTGCATGCGCAGCGGGTTTTCTGCGAGGTCCCGGGCCATGGCCGGCAGGGCTGTGTTGAGAATCGTCCCATCCAGCGACTGCATGAAGAAGGCAATCGCGACCACCCAGGGGAGCCAGCGGGCGGTCTTGGCATCGAGAGGGGCGCGATTCGGCATGGGCTACCTTTTGGTTAGCAGGCTATGTGTCGCCGATTATGCGCCATCCATTGCTCCTTTTCCCACTGGCGGTTCGTCTAAATCTGGCAATGGCGCGTGCTCCCCGACCAGGAAATCCAACAGCGCCCGGTGCACCGCCAACGCCGCTTCGCGGGACTCAAGGTCGAGCAAGTGGCCGGTGTGCTCGGCGACGGCGAACGTGCTGCGACCCACGTATTTTTTGAACAGCCGGGCCTCGGTCGCCGGGGTGTATTCATCCAGCGCGCCGTTGATGAAATGCACCGGGGTTTCGATTTGAGTGAGTGTTGGCAGGTAGTTGCCGTCGCCCAGGCCGAGCACCTGATGGATATGAAAACGTGCCTGGCGGTACTCGGTGGTCGCCATGCCCGACAGGTGCCGATGGTTATTGCGCTTGAGCCGGGGGCAGAGGTATTTGCCGACTGTCTCGTTGAGCAAGTGGCCGACGGCGGACTTGTCATCGGCTTCGATCAGCACCCGCACGCGTTCCACATAATCGAGCATTGCCTGGTTGAGGTTGGGCGCCAGGGCCATCACCACCGAGCTTTCGATGGAGGGCGGGTTGTGGGCCAGGGTCAGCAATGTAGAGATGCCGCCCCAGGAGGCCGACACCAGATGGTTGACCTGAAACCGTTCAACCAGCGCGCGCAGGATTTGTACCTCGTCGTCCTTGGTCACAAGGTCCAGGTCCGGGTTGTGCTCGCGCGAATGGCCGGAGAACGGCAGGTCGAACAGCAGCACATTGAAGTGCTCGGCCAGGCATTTGCTGGTGCGCGCAAACGAACGGGTGGTGGACAGGGCCCCATTGACCATCAGGACGGTTTTTCTTTGCGGATTATTACCTAGCTGCTCTACGTGAACGTTGTAGTGTTTGAACAGCTTTTCTATGACAAAACTTCCATGGTCCATGTCAACGCTCCAGCTTGCCCTTTCCCGGGCAAGGTCATGCATCACGTGCGGGCACGTGGGTGGTGGCGGGGTGCCACTAACCGTTATAACGAGGTTTTTTGCGGGCGACAACAGGCCGCACAGGGAGAAGTGTGAGATGGGATTTTGCGGTAGGAATGGGTTAAACGGGGGTGTCAGAAACTAACACAGAATATTGTGGGAGCTGGCTTGCCTGCGATGGCATCACTGCGGTCCTGCTGACACACCGAGTTGTCAGCATCGCAGGCAAGCCAGCTCCCACATAAGCCAGTTGCCACATTGGGTTTTGTATTTACAGGGTCAATGTCAGGCGTTTGACCAACGCCCCCGGCAACAAGTTGGACGCAGTATTGCGCTGGCTGTACGTACTGGCCGACAACAGCAGCTCCCGCTCAGCGGTCAGTGCTTCGAGTTGTGAACCGAGCAGGCTGTAGACGCTGTCATCAAAGCGCATGGTGCTGACCGGCGCCTTGATCTCGCCGTCTTCCACCCAGAACGTGGCGAAGCGCGTCATGCCGGTCAGGCGTGCGGCCGGCAGGTCGGAGTAGTTCAGGTACCACAGGTTGCTGATATACAACCCGGTGCCCAACTGCTTGAGGATATCGGCCTGGGCCAGGCTGCCCGCCGCCATCTGCAAGGCGCTGGGCGACTCGTCGCTGCTCGCCCCGTTGGTGCTCAGGCCGTATTCGGCGGCGCTGCGCGAGTTGATCAACTGGCCTTCTGCTTTGCCCGCGTTGATCAGCGTGACATCCGCGCGCGGGTAGCCTTCAGTGGAAAACGCCTGGCTCAGCGAGCCGCTGATCTGCTCATCGATTTTTACCAAGGGGCTCAACGACTGTTCACCCGCATACAGCTTTTGCAACGAGCTGCCTTTGCTGGCGATGGCCTGGGCGGAAAACCCGCCCCAGGTAATGATGCTGATGATTTCTTCCAGCGCTGCCGGGGCGAGGTAAGCGCGGTATTGGCCGGGGGCCAGGCTGTGCAAAGGTCGACCCAGAAATTCCAACTGCTCGCGCGCTTGCAGGAACCGCGCGGCGAACTCGGCGCTGTCCCAGGTGTGCCCGGCGTAGCTGGCTTTTACCGCTTCGCCATTGGCGTGAAACAGGCTGAAATCGAAGTTGAAGCTGTTGGCCTGATGCCAGCCGAACGCGCCGTCTGAACTGGCGAAACCACGGCTGATGGGGCCTGCGGCATAGAAACCGACCAGGTCCACGCCTTCTGCAGCCTGGCTGATGTCTTCCAGTACCTGGGCCAGTTCCGGTAGCGGGCGCAGTTGTTCGTTGTGGTTTTGCCAGGCGTTGTGATTGAGCAGCAGGTACGGGTCCTGCGGCAATAGGGGCAAGGTCTCGCGCAACTGTTGCAGGCCATTGGCGAGGCGTTGGCGGTCCAGCGCCGGCTCACCGGCCAGGGTGATAGCGAGGTCGGCATGACGGCCGTCGTGGATCAGCTTGAGGTTCAGGCTGGCCTGTTGCACCTGCCCGGCCTGGCGCACTTGCGCGTGGTTAAACCGCACGAACTCGGAGGATTCGGCAGCAAAGCCGAGGTGAAATTGTTCCTTGTCGGTGATGGCCTGCTTGAGCCAGTCCACCAGTGCCTTGAAGTTGTTCATCAGGCATCTCCCCCAAAAACGTCGACATCACTGAACACGCACGCAGGTGACGCATGGCCCACGCGGATCACTTGGTTGGGTTCGCCTTTGCCGCAGTTCGGCGTGCCCAGGACCTTGAAGGTACTGGCGTCGCCGACGGCGCTGAGCTTGCGCCAGAACTGCGCGGAAATGGCGCGGTAGTTGGGGTTCTTCACCACGCCCTTGAGTTCGCCGTTTTCGATCAACTGGCCCCACTCGCAGCCGAACTGGAATTTATTGCGCGCATCGTCGATGGACCAGGAGCGGTTGGTGCTCATCAGGATGCCGTGCTCGATACCGCTGATCAGCTCGGCCTGGGTCTTGTCGCCAGCTTCGATATTCAAGTTGGCCATGCGGTCGATCGGTGCGCGGTTCCAGCTGCAGGCGCGGCTGTTGGCGACGCCGCCCAGTCCTGAGCGAAATTGCGACAACGCGCCGCCCAATGGCTTGAGCAGCAGGCCGTCACGGATCAGGAACTGCTTGGTGGCGCGGGTGCCGTCGTCGTCATGGCTGTAGCTGGCGAGTTGTTCGGGGATGTCCGGGTCGAACGTCACGTTGAGCAAGGGCGAACCGTATTGCAGGTGGCCGAAGTCGTCGGCCTTCACAAAGCTGGTGCCGGCGTAATTGCGCTCATCGCCCAGGATGCGGTCCAGTTCCAGCGGGTGGCCGATGGACTCGTGGATCTGCAGGATCATTTGGTCGGGCATCAGCAGCAGGTCGCGCGGGCCGTGGGGCGTGTTTGGCGCGAGCAGCAGTTGCAGGGCTTCGTCGGCGACCGTGCGGGCGGCGCCGACCAGGCCGAAGCGGCGAATCACGTTCGCACTGCCTTGCTGGCCAAAGTTGGTACCGCCCAGGGTGCGGGTCTGGCTGTCGTTGCCATCGAAGGCGGTGACGCTCAGGCCCGGGTAGACGAAACGCTGGGCCTGGCGCAGTTCGGCACCGGCACTGTTGAGGTAGATCTGTTCTACATGGGTGGTGCCCAGGCTGACTTCCCAACTGACCAGGCGCTCATCCTTGGGCACGGCGGCAGACTCGTCACCGAGCAGTTGGTAGCAGTCGCTTAAGGACGGGAAGGGCTGGTCGAGGTCGGGCGACAGGTAGTCGGCGACGTCGCTGGAGACCTGCTGTGTGTGCAGGTCGAGCAGAGCGTGGGGCAAGATCCGCCGGGCTTGCTGTTCAGCACGCTCAAGGGCGGCTTGCAGGCCGGCAAGGGAGAGATCGTTGGTGGCGGCGTAGGCTTCCACGCCGTTGAGACGCACGGTGAGCATGGCGCCCTCGTCGTGGTTCAGGTGTGGCGGCTCGGCGACGTTCTTGCGTACCGACAGGTATTGGCCGGATTCGCGCACGTAACGCAGCGAGAAAAATTCAGCAGTAGTGCGCAGGGCACTGAAGTGCTTTTTGAGTGTGGCGTGGTGGTCGAACATGGGGCCTTCCTTGTGGGCGGCTCATCGCGGGCAGGCAACAGAGTAGGCCTGGGGCGGGGAGCTGATCAAGGAAAGTGTAGGCGGGGGATTTGCGGAGTCGGGACGGGCCTCATCGCGGGCAAGCCCGGCTCCCACAGTTGACCGAGTTGTTCAGATGAACTCGGTCAAGTGTGGGAGCTGGCTTGCCTGCGATACAGGCACCGCGGTGTATCAGTTACTGCGCCATCGGGCCCACTTCACGCAGTGGCTTGCCACGCACCGGCGCGTCGCCTGCTACGTAGTAATCGGCAGTGCTGCGCGGCAATGGCTTGCGGCCACGGATCTTGTCGGCGATTTTCTCGGCGATCATGATCGTCGGCGCGTTCAGGTTGCCGGTGGTGATGATCGGCATGATCGACGCATCGACCACACGTAGCCCCTGCATGCCATGCACACGGCCTTCGCCGTCCACTACCGCCATCTCGTCGGTGCCCATCTTGCACGAGCAGGACGGGTGGAATGCCGTTTCGGCGTGCTCGCGGATGAACGTGTCGAGCTGCTCATCGGTTTGCACTTCAATACCCGGGCTGATTTCGCGGCCACGGTATTGGTCGAGGGCCGGTTGCTGCATGATTTCACGGGTCAGGCGGATGCCGTCGCGGAATTCCTGCCAGTCCTGCTCGGTGGCCATGTAGTTGAAGAGGATGCTCGGGTAGTCCCGTGGGTTCTTCGACTTCAAGTGCACGCGGCCACGGCTTGGCGAACGCATGGAGCCCATGTGCGCCTGGAAACCGTGCTCTTTCACACCGTTGCTGCCGTTGTAGTTAATCGCGACCGGCAGGAAGTGGTACTGGATGTTCGGCCAATCGAATTCTTCACGGGTACGGATAAAACCGCCCGCTTCGAACTGGTTGCTGGCGCCGATGCCAGTGCCGTTGAACAGCCACTCGGCACCGATGGCCGGTTGGTTGTACCAGAGCAGCGACGGGTACAGCGACACCGGTTGGGTGCACGCATATTGCAGGTAGAGCTCAAGGTGGTCCTGCAGGTTTTCGCCGACGCCTGGCAGGTCGTGGACCACCGGGATGTCGAGGCTTTCCAGCAGCTTGGCCGGGCCCACACCGGAGCGTTGCAGCAGTTGCGGCGAAGCGATCGCACCGCTGCACACCAGCACTTCTTTACGCGCACGGGCTTCAACGCGCTCTTCGGCGGCGCCGATCAAGTAACGCACGCCAACCGCCCGCTTGCCTTCGAACAAGACTTTGTCGGTGAGGGCGTGGGTGACGATGGTCAGGGTAGAACGCTTTTTGGCCGTGTCCAGGTAACCGCGTGCGGTGCTGGCGCGACGGCCTTTAGGCGTGACGGTACGGTCCATCGGGCCGAAGCCTTCTTGCTGGTAGCCGTTCAAGTCGTCGGTGCGCGGGTAACCCGCTTGTACGCCTGCTTCAACCATGGCGTGGAACAGCGGGTTGTTGCCGGCTTTTGGCGTGGTCACGCTGACCGGACCGTCGCCACCGTGGTAGTCGTTGGGGCCGATGTCCCGAGTTTCAGCTTTTCTGAAATAGGGCAGGCAGTCCAGGTACGTCCAGTTTTCAAGCCCTGGAAGTTTTGCCCAGTTGTCGTAGTCCATGGCGTTGCCACGGATGTAGCACATGCCGTTGATCAGGGAAGAGCCACCCAGGCCCTTGCCGCGCCCGCATTCCATCCGGCGACCGTCCATGTGTGGCTCTGGATCGGTTTCGTAGGCCCAGTTGTAGCGACGGCCTTGCAGCGGGAACGCCAGGGCGGCCGGCATTTGGGTGCGGAAGTCGAAGCGGTAGTCAGGGCCGCCGGCTTCCAGCAGCAAAACGGTGACGCCTTCGTCTTCGGTCAGACGGGTCGCCAGGGTGTTACCGGCGGAGCCGGCACCCACAATGATGTAGTCGTATTCTTGGGACATTGGATGCACCCTCTTTGAAGTGTGGTCAGGTCGGGCCTCATCGGGGGCAAGCCCCCTCCCACATTTGATCGGGTTTACACAGTCAAAGGTGGGAGGGGGCTTGCCCCCGATGGCGGCCTCAAAGGCAACGCAAGGCTCGGGTTTAGAACACCGAGGCGTAGTCGCCCAGCTCAACCTGTACCGATTTGATGCGGGTGAAGTTGTTCAGCGAGCTGATGCCGTTCTCACGGCCAACACCCGACTGCTTGTAGCCACCGACTGGCATCTTGGCGTCGGACTCGCCCCAGGCGTTGATCCAGCAGATACCGGCTTCCAGTTGATGAATCACGCGGTGAGCGCGGTTCAGGTCTTTGGTGACCAGGCCGGCAGCCAGGCCGAAGTCGGTATCGTTGGCGCGGCGGATCACTTCTTCTTCGGTCTCGTAAGTGAGAATGCTCATCACCGGGCCGAAGATTTCTTCACGGACGATGGTCATTTCGTCGGTGCAGTCGGTGAACACGGTCGGAGCCACGAAGGCGCCTTTGGCGAATTCGCCAGCGGTCAGACGGTCGCCGCCGCACAGTACGCGGGCGCCTTCTTCCTTACCTTTGGCGATGTAGCCGAGCACGCTTTCCATGTGGGCGAAGCTGACCAGCGGGCCGAAGTTGGTGTTCTCGTCTTGCGGGTTGCCGACGCGAATGCGCGCCACACGCTCAACGATCTTGGCTTCGAAGGCTGCTTGCAGGTGCTTGGGCACGAATACGCGAGTGCCGTTGGTGCAGACCTGACCGGAGCTGTAGAAGTTGGCCATCATCGCGATGTCGGCCGCGCGATCCAGGTCGGCGTCTTCGAACACGATCAGCGGGGACTTGCCACCCAGTTCCATGGTCACTTCTTTCAGCGAGGAGCTGGAAGCGCTGGCCATGACTTTTTTGCCGGTGTCGGTGCCGCCGGTGAACGAGACCTTCTCGATGCGTGGGTGCTCGGTCAGCCAGGTGCCGACTTCACGGCCGCTGCCGGTCAACACGTTGAACACGCCTGCAGGAACGCCGGCTTCGGTGTAGATCTCGGCCAGTTTCAGGGTGGTCAGCGAGGTGACTTCGCTTGGCTTGAAGATCATCGCGTTACCCGCGGCCAGGGCCGGTGCGGATTTCCACAGGGCGATCTGGATCGGGTAGTTCCACGCGCCGATACCGGCGACCACGCCCAGCGGCTCGCGGCGGGTATAGACGAAGGAGGTGTCGCGCAGCGGGATCTGCTCGCCTTCGATGGCCGGCACCAGGCCTGCGTAGTATTCCAGCACGTCAGCGCCGGTGACGATGTCGACGTATTGGGTTTCGGAGAAGGCTTTACCGGTGTCCAGGGTTTCCAGGGCTGCCAGCTCATCGTTGCGCTCGCGCAGGATGTCGACGGCACGGCGCAGGATGCGCGAACGCTCCATGGCGGTCATGGCGGCCCAGATTTTCTGGCCTTTTTCAGCGCTGACCACGGCACGTTCAACGTCGTCTTTGGTAGCACGTTGCACTTGGGCGAGAACTTCACCGTTAGCCGGGTTGATGGCTTCGAAGGTGGCATCGCTGCCAGCGTCGCTGTAGCCGCCGTCAATGTAGAGTTTTTGCAGTTCGAAACGGGCCATAAAGTCCTCGCAAGTGCATAAGTGGTTGGCGTTACCCGCCGAAAGTGGGCCATGGGGTTCTGGCAACACTGAGCGGCGGACGTTCAGGGGTTGAGCGGTTATGTGTGCTCTAACTCACCTGCTTGGCCAATTGGAAATCCATGTATTCGTAAGCGATCCGTTGCGCCTGCTCCGTGTCGAAAGCGTCTCCCGACAGGGCGCCGCGCAGCCACAAACCGTCGATCAGGGCCGC
Organism: Pseudomonas antarctica; assembly: GCF_001647715.1. NCBI lineage: Bacteria > Pseudomonadati > Pseudomonadota > Gammaproteobacteria > Pseudomonadales > Pseudomonadaceae > Pseudomonas > Pseudomonas antarctica. The sequence goes on along the minus strand of NZ_CP015600.1, from coordinate 5,951,823 downwards.
CAGGCCTCTGGCTGCTTTGCGTGCGTGCGGCAGCGGTAGCACTCGGCGGAACTGGCAGCACAGGTTGGAATACAGACGTTGATCGTTGATCCGCTGCAACCTGTGCAATGACGGGTGATGCATGCTGGTGGCCCAGAAGGCCAGCCAGGTTTTCATTGCCGGTCCGTTGACTTGGCTGGCGTCGAAGTTGCCCTCGATGATCACCCGAAGGTGCGCCCGTGGGCTGTCGTCCTTCAGCGCAAGCCTGCGTTCGTGGACGTTCTCGATCAGCACATTCATCAAGTACCGCATCGTTGCGGCGATCAGGCCGTTCTTGTCCTGAAAGTAGTGACTGATGATGCCGTTCGAGACGCCGGCCAAACGGGCGATCAGCGCAATGCTGGCATCTCCCATCCCGACCTGATCGATGGCCGTCAAGGTGGCTTCGATCAACTGCTGGCGGCGTATGGGTTGCATACCGACCTTGGGCATGTAGCACCTCTCCTTAGGCCTGCCGGTGGGCGATAAACGTCCGTCGGCTTGAAGGCCAGTCTATTTTGTTTTGATTGAACGTTCAATCAACAAAGAATAAGATCTGCGACAAATGGTCGCTCCCTACAGATATTTCCTACCTGTGAGCAGCAGCCTCTGACACCTGCAAAAATCCTTGAAACCGGCCATATCAGGGCCTGCCACCGCTTCGGCGGGGCTCAAGAATTTTCGGGGTGTCTTTATAACACCCGTCCGTCGACTGCCGAAAAATCGATGTCCCGGGATAACCGTTGCCTTGTGTTTCTCTCTCGCACTGCCTGGAGCATCTGCGCCATGAGTTCTGCCTCTCTTATAAAGACCCCGCCGGAAAAGGTACGGGTCAACGGTTGGGTGTTCTACACCTCCACCGCGCTGATTCTGTTGTTGACCGCCATTCTGATCATCGCCCCGCAGGAGGCCGGGCGCATGCTTGGCGTAGCGCAAGCCTGGCTTTCGAAAAGCTTCGGCTGGTACTACATGGTGGTCATCGCCGCTTACCTGGTGTTTGTGGTCGGCCTGGCGTTTTCGTCCTACGGCAAATTGAAACTGGGCAGCAAGGATGACACCCCGGACTTCAGCTACGGCGCCTGGGCCGGCATGTTGTTCTCGTCGGGTATCGGCATCTCGCTGCTGTACTTCGGCGCCTCGGAGCCGTTGGACCACTACTTCAACCCGCCCGAAGGCGCGGCCGCCAGCAATGGCGCGGCACGCCAGGCGCTGCAACTGACGTTCCTGCACTGGGGCCTGCACGGCTGGGCGATCTATGCGTTGGTCGGCCTGGCCGTGGCGTATTTCGCCTACCGTCATAACCAGCCGCTGGCCTTGCGTTCGGCGCTGTACCCGCTGGTGGGCGAGCGCTGGGTGAAGGGCGCAGCCGGCCACGCGGTGGACGGTTTTGGTATGTTCGTGACCCTGTTGGGCCTGGTGACGAACCTGGGGATTGGTGCGATGCAAGTGTCGTCCGGGTTGGAAAACCTGTTCGGCATGGCGCACAGCAACACCAACCTGCTGATCGTGATTATTGTGATGAGCACCGTGGCGACCATCGCTGCCGTGTCGGGTGTGGAAAACGGCATTCGCCGCCTGTCCAACCTCAACATCGTACTGTTCAGTGGTTTGCTGATTTTTGTGCTGCTGTTCGGCCCGACCCTGCATTTGCTCAACGGCTTGGTGCAGAACACCGGTGACTACCTCAACGGTATCGTGCTGAAAACCTTCGACCTCTATGTGTACGAAGGCGACGCCGACAAAACCGAACGCTGGATGGGCCTGTGGACCCTGTTCTACTGGGCCTGGTGGATTTCCTGGGCGCCATTCGTGGGCATGTTCATCGCGCGTATTTCCCGTGGTCGCACGGTGCGTGAACTGGTGGCCGGCGTGCTGCTGATCCCGCTGGGCTTCACCTTGGCGTGGTTGTCGATTTTCGGTAACTCGGCGCTGGACCTGGTGCTGAACCACGGTGCGGTGGAGTTGGGCAAGACGGCGCTGGAACAACCGTCGATGGCCATCTACCAATTGCTGGAGCATTACCCGGCGTCGAAAATCGTCATCGGTGTGTCGATCTTTGTTGGCTTTGTGCTGTTCCTGACCCCGGCGGACTCCGGCGCGGTGATGATGGCCAACCTTTCCTGCAAAGGCGGCAATGTGGATGAAGATGCGCCGCACTGGCTGCGGATTTTCTGGTCGGCGGTGATTACGCTGGTGACCATCGGCCTGCTGTTTGCCGGCAACTTCGAAGCCATGCAGACCATGGTCGTGCTGGCGGGGCTGCCGTTCTCGGTGGTGCTGATTTTGTTTATGTTCGGTTTGCACAAGGCGATGCGCCAGGACGTGGCGATGGAGCAGGAGCAGGCACAGTTGGCTGAGCGTGGTCGTCGTGGTTTCAGCGAGCGCCTGACCGCACTGGACCTGCAGCCGAGCCAGGGCACTGTGCAGCGTTTTATGGACAAACATGTGACGCCGGCGCTGGAAGAAGCGGCGACTGCGTTGCGTGATCAAGGGCTGGAAGTGCAGACCCTGCTGGGCAAGTCCAAGCGCTGCATTGGTGTGCGCATCGAGATGGAGGAGGGCAACCCGTTTGTCTACGAAGTGAGCCTGGATGCTTATTCGTCGGCACCGAGCGACGTGCCCGAGGAAGAGCGTACGCGTTACTACCGGGCCGAGGTTTACCTGCACAATGGGCCTCAGGAATACGACCTGATGGGCTTTGCCCAGGAACAAATCACCCGGGACGTGCTCGATCAGTTTGAAAGCCATCGGCAGCTCCTTGGCCGTGTCTATAGCTGATGGTTGAGCGCAGCGGTGCCTTCACTGGTGCCGCTTTTTTTATGTGTCAACACAGACCAATGTGGGAGCTGGCTTGCCTGCGATGGCGATGGTGAATTCACTACCGCTATCGCAGGCAAGCCAGCTCCCACATTGACCCAGTTTCTCCAGTAGGGTTTATGGTGTTGCCTCAGCCTCAGCCCAGGTTCTTGCCGAGCAGGGCGTGATACAGCTCGCTGTCCCCCAAGATCCCCACCACCTGGTTGTTGTTGTGCAACACCAGCTTGTTCCCGGTGTGGTAACGAATCTGCAACGCATCGCGCATGCCGATATTCGAATCCACCAGCGTTGGCACCCGGCCCAACCCTTCAACCGCTTGCCCCGGTACCCAGTTCTGCAAGTTCAGCACCGCGCCATTCTGGCGTGCGCCCTTGATGGTGTTGCCTTCCGCCAGGTCCAGCCACGAGTCGCCGCCCGGGTCCAAACACACCGAACCGTTGATGCGTTTGCAGTTGTCCAGGGTGCGCATCAGGCTGCGACCGCACAGTACGTTCAGCGGGTTGGTATGGGCGACGAAGGTGCGCACATAGTCGTCCGCCGGGTTCAGCACGATCTCTTCCGGCACGCTGTACTGGATGATCTTGCCGTCTTTCATGATGGCGATGCGGCTGCCCAGCTTAAGTGCTTCATCCAGGTCGTGACTCACGAACACGATGGTCTTGCTCAGCTTGCGTTGCAGCTCCAGCAGTTCATCTTGCAGGCCTTGGCGAATCAGTGGGTCGAGGGCGGAGAAGGGTTCGTCCATCAGCAGGATATCGGCGTCCATCGCCAACGCGCGGGCCAGGCCGACACGCTGCTGCATGCCGCCGGACAACTCGTCAGGCTTCTTGTTGCGCCATTGGGCCAGGCCCACCAGTTCCAGCTTGTCATCCACCAGCTTGCGCCGTTCCTTCTCGGGGCGGCCCTGCATTTCCAGACCGAAGCTGATGTTCTCGCGCACCGTCAGCCAAGGCATCAGGGCGAACTTCTGGAACACCATGGCGATGCGCTTGGTGCGCATCATTTTGAGCTCGGCAGGTGTGCACGAAGCGATGTCGATCTGGCGGCCTTCATGTTCGACAAACAGCTTGCCGCGGCTCACGGTGTTGAGGCCGTTGATGCAGCGCAGCAAGCTCGACTTGCCTGAGCCCGACAGGCCCATCAGCACGCAGATCTCGCCTTTCTCAATGTCCAGGCTGGCTTTTTCAACGCCGACAATCTGCCCGGTTTTTTTCAGGATCTCGTTGCGGTGCATGCCCTGGTCGAGCAGCTTGAGGGCTTCGCGCGGGTCTTTGGAGAAGATCACATCGACATTGTCGAATCGGATAATGCTCATGCATCACCCCCTACTTTGGCGTCGGGTTGTTTGCAGATGCGGTCGAGCATGATGGCCAGCAATACGATTGCCAGGCCGGCTTCAAAGCCCAGGGCAATGTCGGCGGTGTTCAGTGCGTTGACCACCGGCTTGCCGAGGCCGTCGGCGCCCACCAGGGCCGCGATCACCACCATCGACAACGACAGCATGATGCATTGGGTAATGCCGGCGGCAATGCTCGGCATGGCGTGGGGCAGTTCAATGCGTGAGAGCAACTGACGGCGCGAGCAGCCAAAGGCTTTACCGGCGTCCATCAACTCTTGTGGCACATCGCGGATACCCAGGTAAGTCAGGCGGATAGGCGCGGCAATCGCGAACACCACCGTGGAAATCAGACCGGGCACCACACCCAGCCCGAAGAGGGTCAGGGTAGGGATGAGGTAGACGAAGGTCGGCACGGTCTGCATCAGATCGAGTACCGGCCGCATCATGGTGTAGAACAGCGGTTTGTGCGCGGCAACAATGCCCAGCGGCACACCGATGACCACGCAGACCAGGGTGGCGAACAGCACCTGCGCGAGGGTTTCCATGGTTTCCTGCCAGTACCCGAGGTTCAGGATCAGCAGGAAGGAGGCGATGACAAAAACCGTCAGGCCCCATTTGCGTTGAATAAAGTGAGCGAGTAGCGCAATCAGACCGATCAATGCCAGCGGATTGAACCAGGTCAGCGCAAACGTCACGCCGTGGATCATCGTTTCCAGTGTCGATGCGATTGCGTCGAAGTAGTTGGCACCATGTTTGGTCAACCATTCGACGAAGGCAGCGATGTACTGGCCTAGTGGGATTTTCTGTTCAGTCAGCATGGTAGTGAATGTCCACATGCGAAGGGGAAAAACATCCCGGGCCAGCGTACCGGCCCGGGGTCAGCACTTACTTGGCGAGATACGCTTTTACTGCCTCCAGACCTGGTTTGCCATCGACGGTGGTCACACCGGCGAGCCAGGTGTCGAGTACGGCGGGGTTCTTCTTCAGCCAGGCCTTGGCCGCGGCGTCAGGCTTCATTTTGTCGTCCAGGACGTTACCCATCAGCGAGCTTTCCATGTCCAGGGTGAACGACAGGTTTTTCAGCAATTGGCCAACGTTGCTGCATTCCTGGGTGTAGCCCTTGCGAACGTTGGTGTAGATGGTGGCCTGGCCGTAGTTGGGGCCGAACGAATCGTCACCCCCGGTCAGGTACTTGATCTTGAAGCGGGTGTTCATCGGGTGCGGTTCCCAGCCGAGGAACACAATGGCCTGGCCACGTTTGGTGGCGCGTTCCACCTGGGAGAGCATCCCGGCTTCGCTGGATTCCACGACCTTGAAGCCTGCGTCTTTCAAGCCGAACTGGTTCTTGTCGATGACGGTCTGGATGGTGCGGTTGCCGTCGTTACCCGGTTCGATACCGTAGATCTTGCCGCCCAGCTCGTCCTTGAATTTGGCGATATCGGCGAAGTCTTTCAGGCCTTTGTTGTACAGCTCCTCGGGCACCGCCAGGGTGTACTTGGCGTTCTCAAGGTTGGCGCGCACGGTTTCCACGGTGCCGGCATCACGGTACTGCTTGATGTCGTTTTCCATGGTCGGCATCCAGTTGCCGAGGAAGATGTCCATGTTCTTGCCGTCGGCCAGGGACTTGTAGGTCACCGGCACCGAAATCATCGTGGTGCGTGGCTTGTAGCCCAGGCCCTTGAGGATTTCGCTGGTGGTCGCGGTAGTGACGGTGATGTCGGTCCAGCCGACATCGGAGAAGTTGACGGTCTGACATTGTGCCGGTTCTGCAGCGTTCGCCAGGACTGGCAGACTCAGCATGGCGGCCAACAACAACGAGGGTGAACCTTTCATCGGGGTAGACTCCTGTGTCTTTTTTCTGGCGGCATTCGCCGCGCTTTATAAGTGTTGCGGTTGGGGCGTGCGATGAAGCGCAGGCACGGTGCCTTGCAAACGAGTCGAGACTGATCATGTACCAGTGAAAATCTGACGCCTACAGGGGGCGTCGTATCCAGTACAGGGATGGTCGTATCCAGTGTCGGTGACGTCGCTTACAGATTTTTCCAAAGGCAAAACTGCAGTTTTTACCGATCTGCACCGCTAAAAACGGCCAAAACGCCTGATCGCACGGGTGCGACGCTAGTGAGCATGGGTGCGTCGGTGTGAGACGCCGTGAGGACCGCCAAAAGCTTGATGATGCGGCCATCTGGGCGATCTGAGCGTAGCACCTCGTTCAAGCCTGGCCGTGCTTATCGAGGAGTTCTACCGCAATGGCTATCAGCGTTTTCGACCTGTTCAAGATCGGCATTGGGCCTTCGAGTTCTCACACCGTCGGCCCCATGCGTGCCGCGGCGTTGTTCGTCCAGGCATTACGTGAACGTGAATTGTTGGAACAAGTCAGGCGGGTCGAAGTTCAGCTGTATGGCTCGTTGTCGGCCACCGGCATCGGCCACGGCAGCGACACCGCCACCCTCATGGGCCTGATGGGCGAGTGGCCGGACGCAATCGACCCGTCGCAAATCGGCCTGCGCATTCACACCCTGCGCGAGACCGACACGCTCTTGCTCGATGGGCATTTGCCAGTGCCTTTCATGTGGGCGCGGGACATGCGCCTGCTCGACGAAAACCTCCCGTTCCATCCCAACGGCATGACGCTGGTGGTGTTCGGTGAAGACGGCGAACTGCACCGCGATACTTACTATTCAGTCGGTGGCGGTTTTGTGGTGGACGAAGCCCAGGCGCAAAGCGGTGTGGCCGACATGGACCGCACCGAACTGCCCTATGATTTTTCCAGTGCGGTGGAACTGTTGCAGCTGTGCAAAACCCATAACCTGCGCGTGGCCGAGTTGATGCTGGCTAACGAAAAGGTCTGGCGCTCCGAAGAAGAAATCCGCAGTGGCCTGATGAAACTCTGGCGGGCCATGCAGGATTGCGTGGAGCAGGGCCTCAAGCACGAAGGCATCTTGCCCGGTGGCCTGAATGTGCGTCGTCGCGCCGCCAAATTGCACCGCAGCCTGCAGGAGCTGGGCAAGCCGAATGTGATTGGCTCGACCTTGAGCGCCATGGAGTGGGTCAATCTGTTCGCCCTGGCGGTCAATGAAGAAAACGCAGCGGGTGGGCGCATGGTCACCGCGCCGACTAATGGTGCGGCGGGGATTATTCCGGCGGTGCTGCACTACTTTATGAAGTTCAGCGAAGAGGTAACGGAAGCCAACGTCGTCGACTACCTGCTGGGTGCGGCGGCGGTGGGTATTTTGTGCAAGAAAAACGCTTCGATCTCGGGGGCTGAAGTCGGCTGCCAGGGCGAAGTCGGTTCGGCGTGCGCCATGGCCGCCGCCGGGCTGGCCGAGATCCTCGGCGCCACGCCGGAGCAGGTGTGCAATGCCGCCGAAATCGGCCTGGAACACAACCTCGGCCTGACGTGCGACCCAGTGGGCGGGCTGGTGCAAGTGCCGTGCATCGAGCGCAATGCGATTGCGGCGGTGAAAGCGATCAACGCGGCGCAAATGGCGCTGCGCGGAGATGGCCAGCACTTTATCTCCCTGGACCGCGTGATCCGCACCATGCGCGATACCGGGGCGGATATGCATGACAAGTACAAGGAAACTTCGCGCGGTGGGTTGGCGGTGAGTGCGGTGGAGTGTTGAGACCGAGTCGCCTGCATCGCAGGCAAGCCAGCTCCCACCTTTGAATGTATTCACAGATCAAAATGTGGGAGCGGGCTTGCCCGCGATGGCGGTAGCTCAGGCAACACTGCTCAAAAAGTGAACACCCGGATACAAAAGCGCCACCTTTTAGCGCGTCGCAAACAGATAAGTAGCTCCCAAACGATTTCCCGCCCCGCCACCCGTCACCTGTGCGTGCGGTGACAGACTTTTCCCACGCCCTCAAAGCGCCTTCCCACAAGTGCTACCGAACTGCTCACACCCCTTGAGCAAGGCTGCTCCTGCGTCCTTTTCGGGGCATATCCCGCACTTCCTGCGCGGGCTTATATAGACACGTCATCAGGTCGTTTTCAGGAGTTATTGAATGCCCATTCAATTTTAGGCATGGCATTTGCTCTATCAAATCAAAGCCTCTCTCTGCACAAGAGCAGAGCGCAATAACAAGAGCCTCGCCTGAGGCCATCACCCGCTTTGTGTGAGGAGATACCGCGATGACGTCGTTCAACTCCGGGGCTCAACCCCAGAACCGTGCGCCTCAATCCATCGGCTTTTTGCTGCTGGACAATTTCACGCTGATTTCCCTGGCGTCGGCTGTGGAACCACTGCGCATGGCCAACCAGTTGTCCGGCCGCGAGCTGTATCGCTGGACAACCCTGAGTGTCGACGGCAACCAGGTCTGGGCCAGCGACGGTCTGCAAATCACCCCCGATGCCTCCATGCACAAAGCCCCGGCCCTGGACACTGTCATTGTGTGCGGCGGCGTGGGTATCCAGCGCACCGTCACCCGTGAACACGTGTCGTGGCTGCAAAGCCAGGCGCGCCAGTCGCGTCGTCTCGGCGCCGTGTGCACCGGCAGTTGGGCCCTGGCTTGCGCCGGTTTGCTCGACGGTTTTGATTGCAGCGTGCACTGGGAATGCCTGGCGTCGATGCAGGAAGCTTTCCCCCGCGTGGCCATGAGCACACGCCTGTTTACCCTCGACCGCAACCGTTTCACCAGCTCGGGCGGCACCGCGCCGCTGGACATGATGCTGCACCTGATCAGCCGCGACCACGGCCGTGAATTGTCGGCCGCCATCTCCGAGATGTTTGTGTACGAACGCATCCGCAACGAACAGGATCACCAGCGCGTGCCGCTCAAGCACATGCTCGGCACCAACCAGCCAAAGCTTCAGGAAATTGTTGCGCTGATGGAAGCTAACCTGGAAGAGCCGATCGACCTGGACGAGCTGGCGGTGTACGTCGCTGTGTCCCGTCGGCAGCTGGAGCGGCTGTTCCAGAAATACCTGCATTGCTCGCCATCACGCTACTACCTCAAGTTGCGCCTGATCCGTGCGCGGCAATTGCTCAAGCAAACGCCGATGTCGATCATCGAAGTGGCCTCGGTGTGCGGGTTTGTGTCCACGCCGCACTTCTCCAAGTGCTACCGCGAATACTTCGGCATCCCGCCACGGGATGAGCGCGTAGGTTCCAACACCGCCCAGCAAGTGGCGATGATGCCGATTCCGCAGGCGCTGGTGTTGTCACCGTTGTCGGGGCCGATGTCGGCGTTGAGTCAGGCGCGTAATGAGTCGACGTTTGCCAGTGTAAGGCTCTAGACCGAGTCGCCTGCATCGCAGGCAAGCCAGCGCCCACATTTTGATGTGTGAACACCGTCAACTGTGGGAGCGGGCTTGCTCGTGACAGCGCTCTATCAGGCGCCGGAGTTTTGCTTGAACTGCACCAAAGCCGGCAACAACTGCTTGTCGATTGCCTGCCTCACTGCCGGCAAAATCGTCGCGCTGCCGGTGTACATCTGTTCCACCATGCCCTTGAGTGCTTTGGCCCGTGCGGCACTCAAACCGCGTACCGCACACTCGCAGGCCTGCTCGGCGGTGGCACCGCTGGACACTTCAAAACCCAGCGAGCGCAGCTGGCTCAGCAGGTCATGCTGGTCAATCAAATCCGCGTGCATCATGACGTTTATCCTGGTGTAGGGAACGGGGATTGACCTGGATTCTGGTAGGCCCTCGGCCGGTCGGCAAGGGCAGAATCAACGAATGGCTCAGATGGCTATGAACAGGTCGTTTTCGGGTCATTTACCGACGCAAGTAATAGGCACACTGACTGCCAGGCAAGCAGCTTGAAGGTTTGGTCACCCTCGGGATGTCACGCTCACGCATTGCACTCTGCCCCGATCCAGTCACGGCTGGTTCGGGGCTTTTTTTACCTGGGATTTGCAGTGACTGCACTGGCCTCTTCGCGAGCAAGCCCGCTCCCACACTTGACCGAGTTTTATCTTTGAAATGCCGGCAAGTGTGGGCGCTGGCTTGCCTGCGATGGCCGCGCTGCGGTCTACCGCTGCAACACCAGAATCCGCGAGAGCAACTCATCCCGGTCGACATAGCAACCCTGGAAGTGCCGCGCGCCGGAGGCCGGGTCGAACGCGTTGCGCGCATGCAACGTGCGGCGATTATCAAAGCACCACAACTCACCCGGATTCAAACGTTTGACCAAACGAAAACGCTCTTCCCGCGTCATCGCAATAAAGCGCCGATACGCGCGATACAGCAACGGCATCTGCTCCACCGGCGCCTCAAACGGCCCCCGCAGAAAGTTAGCCATGCGAATTTCCGCGACATCCCCCAAGGCATCCAGCGCAATGATCGGCGCCAGGCGGCGGTAGTCGCTGTGACGGTCTTTGTTGCGAAACTCCACCGGGATTTCACACAGGGCACGAAACGCCTCGGGGTCTTCCGTGCGCAGCGCCGTGGCGATAGCAAACCCGTCGACAAAAATACTCTCGCCACCGGTGGCATCGTTCACCAGGCAATGCAGGAATTGCAGCCCCGGTTGCAGCTCCCGCGTCGGTAAGTCGCTGTGCAGCGGCAGGTTGAAAGCGGTATAGGCATTGCTGTCGGCATCGGCCTTGGATTGCACGTTGAACAGCACGCCGAAGTTGCTCTCGCGAATAAAGGAAATGTGCTTGGCTACCAGCGCCAGAGAGCCGGGTTCGGTAGGCACACCACGGATTTGCGTAAGGCCTGAATCACGCAAGGCCAGCAACCATTGGAGCAAGACCTTGGGGTCTTCCATCACTGCGGCGTAGTCGAACACCGGCAGCGTAAACCGCTGATCCCACAGCGTGGATTGGGGTTTTGCCGCACGGCGTTCAGCGCGCGACTCATCGTCATAGGCGTGCGCCCGCAGCCAGCCGGGAGCGTACCGGCTGAGATGGCCGCCGCTCCATTCCACCTGCAGAAAACCTTCGTCAATACAGGCACTGACTGCGCTGAGGTGTTCATCCACATCGACAATTTCCAGCACCTGCTCGCGGGTCACGCTGTACACGCATTCCGCGCAGGGGCAGTTGTCCCGCAGCCACTGATGATGAAACGGGCTCAGCCGCCCATCGGCCCATTGCACACGAATCTGATCGTCCAGCACCTGCGGCTCGGCGAGGTCACTGATCAGCGGGTAAGTACGAAAATCGGCAACAGCGGCGGCGGTTTGCATGGTGGCTCCTTATTGTTTTCCGGGTGGCAGTCCAATCACCCGGCCGAGGAGGGCTGGCCGTGGCAAGTCGGCCTGCTCAGCGCTGATGGCGATGAGTTTTTCCAGGGTGGCCTCGGTGAACGGCGCCGAATGCGGGCCGGCGAGATCGACGTGCAGCAACATCTGTTCATTGCCCGCCAGTTCGTTCTCACCGCCCACCAGGTGCAGGCTGTGATAGAGGTGCAGGCGCTTGGCATCGTGGGCGATGAGCTGGGTGTGCACCTCCACTTCGGCGCCGAGTTTTACCTCGTGCAGGTAGTTGAGGTGCAGCTCCAGGGTGAACAGCGAGTGGCCGCTGGCTTCGCGGTTTTCGCTGTCCAGACCCAAGGTGTCCATCAGTGCGTCGGTGGCGTAGCTGAAGATCAGCAGGTAAAACGCATCACGCAGGTGGCCGTTATAGTCGACCCAGTCGGGCTGGATTTTTGTGGTGTAGGTAGTCAGTGCAGGCATGGCGTGTAATCCGAAAATGTACTCGGTCAAAAATGTGGGAGCGGGCTTGCTCGCGAATGCGGTGTGTCAGTTGATGCATTCGGTACTGATCCACCGCATTCGCGAGCAAGCCCGCTCCCACATTAGTTACTCAGCGAAGCTCATACCGTGTTTGGCTTTGGTGGTTTTTACCGCTTCAAGCACCGCCAACAGGCAATCATCACGATAGCGCTCCAGCGCCGAAATGCTGTGCTTGCCCAACTGCTCACTGGTGCCATCCACCACATCGTCAATCAACTTGTCGGTCAATTCCGGCGCGGGCAAGTACGTCCACGGCAACTGCAGCGCCGGGCCGAACTGTGCCATGAAGTGCCGCATGCCGGCATCGCCACCTGCGAGGGTGTAAGTCAGGAAGGTGCCCATGAACGACCAGCGCAAACCGGCGCCAAAACGGATCGCGTCGTCGATCTCGCCCGTCGTCGCCACGCCGTCATTCACCAGGTGCAACGCTTCACGCCACAGCGCTTCGAGCAGGCGGTCAGCGATAAAACCCGGGACTTCCTTGCGCACATGCAAAGGGCGCATGCCGAGGGATTCGTACACCTTTATCGCTGCTTGAACAGCCTCCGGTGCCGTGTGCTTGCCACCCACCACTTCTACCAGCGGCAGCAGGTAAACCGGGTTGAACGGGTGACCGACCACGCAGCGTTCCGGGTGGGTCGAGCCCTCGTAGAACTCACTCGGCAACAGGCCTGAAGTGCTCGAGCCAATCAACGCATTCGGCTTGGCCGCCGCGCTGATCTTGCTGTGCAGTTCCAGTTTCAGCTCCAGTCGCTCCGGGGCACTTTCCTGGATGAAGTCCGCGTCTTTTACGCATGCTTCGATGGTCGCGACGAAACGCAAGCGGTCCTGGGATGCACCCGGTGCCAGGCCTTGTTTCTCCAGCGCGCCCCAGGCATTGGCGACACGCTTGCGCAGGGCTGCCTCAGCGCCGGGCGCCGGGTCCCAGGCGACCACGTCCAGGCCGTGGGCCAGGGCGCGGGACACCCAACCGCTGCCGATAACGCCGCTGCCGAGGGCGGCGAAGGTTTTGATCTCAGTGATAAAGCGCATGGCAATTTCCTAAAGTATTCGCACATTCTGTTTTGGCAACCCGTTCAAAGTGGGGGAGCGGGCTTGCTCGCGAATGCGCTGTGTCAGTTGATGCATTCGGTGGCTGATTCGCCGCCTTCGCGAGCAAGCCCGCTCCCACATTTGATTCGGTTTCGGCAGGGGAGCCTGTTGCGTGTCTAGCCGCGTTTGGTCAGGCCCATCTTCACGCGGCCTTCCGCCGGGGTCATGACCCGTGCGCCGAGGCGGCTGAGGATTTCACTGGCGCGTTCCACCAGTTGGCCATTGGTGGCGAGCACGCCTTTGTCCAGCCACAGGTTGTCTTCCAGGCCGACCCGCACGTTGCCGCCCAGCAGCACGGCTTGCGCCGCCATCGGCATTTGCATGCGGCCGATCCCGAAGCCAGCCCACACCGCATCAGCGGGCAGGTTGTCGACCATGGCTTTCATGGTGGTGGTGTCGGCCGGCGCGCCCCATGGGATGCCCAGGCACAGCTGGAACAACGGGTTGTCGAGCAGGCCTTCCTTGATCATCTGCTTGGCGAACCACAGGTGCCCGGTGTCGAAAATTTCCAGCTCGGCTTTTACGCCCAGCGCTTGAATACGCTTGGCGCCGGCACGCAGTTGCGCGGGGGTGGACACGTAAATGGTGTCGCCATCGCCGAAGTTCAGGGTGCCGCAGTCCAGGGTGCAGATTTCCGGCAGCAGCGCCTCGACGTGCGCCAGGCGGGTCAGCGGGCCGACCAGGTCGGTGTTGGGGCCGAATTCCATCGGGTTCTCGCCGCCGCCGATTTCCAGGTCGCCGCCCATGCCGGCGGTGAGGTTGACGATGATGTCGATGTCGGCCTCACGAATGCGCTCCATCACTTCGCGGTACAGGGCGACGTCGCGGCTGAACTTGCCGGTCTGCGGGTCACGCACGTGGCAATGCACGACAGTCGCACCGGCCTTGGCGGCTTCCACGGCGGCGGCGGCGATTTGTTTGGGGGTGACCGGCACGTGTGGGCTTCTGGCGGTCGTGTCGCCAGCACCGGTGAGTGCGCAGGTGATGATGACGTCGTGGTTCATGAGGCAGGTTCCTTACAGGCGGGCGTAGTGATGCCGTTCGCAGCCAGGCGCGGCTGCGACACGGTGATTCGAATCAGGTTATTGGCTGCTCAATTGCAGGTTGGCGGCGGCCGGTTTGCCGTCGAAGGTCGTCACCCCTTCGAGCCAGCGCTGCTGGTCTTGCGGGTGATCCTTGAGCCACTGCCTGGCGGACTCGAGAGCGTCCTTGTGATCCAGCAACGGCTGCATCATTCGGCTCTCGTCGGCGGCGGTGAAGGTCAGGTTGGTCAGCAGCTTGTGGATGTTGGGGCACTGTTCGGCGTAGGTCGGTGAGGTGACGCTCCACACGGTGGCCATGCCTTCGTTCGGGCCCAGGGCATCGTCGCTGCCGGTGAGGTAAGTCATCGCGACGTTGACGTTCATCGGGTGCGGCGCCCAGCCGAAGAACACCACGGCTTCCTTGCGGCGCACGGCGCGGTCCACGGCGGCGAGCATGCCGGCTTCACTGGACTCCACCAGCTGGAACTTGCCCAGGCCGAACTGGTTCTTGGCAATCATCGCCTTGATCTGGGTGTTGGCACCCGAGCCCGGCTCGATGCCGTAGATCTTGCCGCCCAGTTCTTTCTCGAACTTGGCGATATCGGCGAAGGTTTTCAGGCCCTTGTCGGCCAGGTAGGTTGGCACCGCCAGGGTCGCGCGGGCGTCTTGCAGGCTAGGTTTTTCAAGGACCTTGACCTGCTTGGCGTCGACGAACGGGGTGATGGTCTGGGTCATCAGCGGGTTCCAGTAACCCAGGAACAAGTCCAGGCGCTGGTCGCGGATGCCGGCGAAGATGATTTGCTGGGAGGCGCTGGTTTGTTTGGTCTTGTAGCCGAGGCCGTCGAGCAACACTTGGGTCATGGCGCTGGTGGCGATTACGTCGGTCCAGTTCACCACGCCCATGCGCACGTTCTGGCAAGAAGCCGCATCGGCTGCCATGACGTTGGTGCTCAAGATGGCGCTGGCGCTGAGTGCGAGCACGCAGCGGCTGATCAGTCGGTTCATGGTGGTTCCCTCGGCAGGTTGTTATTGTGGGTTCCGGCGTCTTTGTGCGCCGTGGGATCACGTTACGCAGCTTGCGGGGCGACAAAACGCACGGCGGCGACCAGCTCTTGCACTGCAGCGACCTGCCCCCTTGAATGGCCGATTGAACTGGCGTATCACAGTGACCACGCTGTCCGTCCTACGAGAGCGCTCCATGTCCCAGGATTTCTACTTTCTGCTGATGCCGGGCTTCTCTGCCATCGGCTTTATTTCTGCGATCGAGCCGCTGCGGGTGGCCAATCGTTTTCGCGGCGAGCTGTATCGCTGGCACGTATTGAGCGCCGACGGCGGCGCGGTGCTGGCGAGCAATGGCATGTCGGTCAACGCCGACGCTGCGCTGGAACCGTTGAAAAAGGGCGCGACCCTGCTGGTGGTGGCCGGGTTCGAGCCACTGCAGTTCGCCACGCCGGCACTGGAACACTGGCTGCGCCGCCTCGATCACGATGGCGTCACGCTCGGCGCCATCGACACCGGCGCCTGCGTGCTCGCCGAAGCAGGCCTGCTCGACGGCCACCGGCTCACCTTGCACTGGGAAGCCATCGACGCCTTCAAGGAATCTTACCCACAGCTCACCGTGACCCAGGAGCTGTTCGAGATCGACCGTCGCCGCATCACCTGCGCTGGCGGCACAGCGTCCATCGACTTGATGCTCGACCTGATCGCCCAGGCTCACGGGCCGGACCTGGCGATCCAGGTGTCCGAGCAATTCGTGCTCGGCCGCATCCGCCCACGCAAAGACCACCAACGCATGCAGATCGCCACGCGCTACGGCATCAACAACAAGAAGTTGGTGCAGGTGATTGGCGAGATGGAACAACACACCGAACCGCCGCTGAGCACCTTGGCGCTGGCGGAGGCAATCAAAGTGACGCGGCGGCAGCTGGAGCGGCTGTTTCGCCTGCACTTGAACGAAACGCCGAGCAACTTCTATTTGGGCTTACGCCTGGAAAAAGCCCGGCAACTGCTGCGCCAGAGCGATATGAGCGTGCTGGAGGTGAGTATTGCGTGCGGGTTTGAGTCGCCGTCCTATTTCACGCGTAGCTATCGGGCGCGGTTTGCCAAGTGTCCGAGGGAGGATCGGCGACGGGAGGTGGTTTGACAGGCAATTATAGTTAATTATACTCACGACTATAATTTATAGTTGCTTGAATAATTGGGTATAAAACCATGTCGAAGAACAGCGGCTTCGTGTTCCGCCGCCCCACGCTGGCAAGTAGCATTGCCGACGGTTTGGTGGGGGCCGGGATTCAGGATTTCACGTCGGGCCTGTTCCTGGCGGCGCCTCGGCGCACCGGTAAAAGCACGTTTTTGCGCGAAGACCTGATCCCGGAGTGCCAGCTCCGGGGTTGGCTGACGGTGTATGTCGATCTCTGGGCCGACAAAGAGAAAGATCCGGCAGAGTTGATCGACAGCGCGATTGCCGCTGCTCTGGTGCCCTATGAAAAGGGCATTCGCAAACTGGCCAAGAACATGGGAATCGAGAAGCTCAGCTTTCTGCGTACCCTGTCCTGGGACTTTACCAAGCCACAGTTGCCGATCGGTGCGACGCTGACCCAAGCCTTGGAATTGCTCCACAGTGCTGCGGAAAAACCCGTCGTACTGGTGATTGACGAAGCGCAGCACGCCTTAACCAGCGAGTCAGGGATCAACGCGATGTTTGCGTTGAAGGCTGCCCGGGATCAGCTCAACCAAGGCCGTGACGAGGAGGGCAGCGGTTTGCACCTCGTGTTCACCGGTTCCAATCGCGACAAGCTTGCGCATCTGGTGTTGGGCAAAAGTCAGCCGTTTTTCGGCTCCAGCATCACGCCGTTCCCCTTGCTCGGCAAAGCGTTCACCCAGGCTTATACCGCACACCTCAACGCGCACCTGGCCGAAACCAATCAATTCAGCGCTGCCGACATTGATGAGGCGTTTGAGTTGGCAGGTCATCGTCCCGAGATGCTGCGCACCATCATCGGTGAAGTGGCGCTGGAACTGGGCGAGGCCAGCAATTTGGGCCAACTGCTGCACAGTCGTGCCGAACTATTGCGTGCGGGTATATGGACTGAGTTCGAAAGCGCCTGGAACAATCTCACCATTCCCCAACGCGCCGTGCTGGAAGTGATGGTGGAGCGATCGCGCGCCAACGAGCCCTTCGCGCCGTTCACGGACAGCACCCTCACGGCCGTCAGCAAAGCGCTGGAGGACATGGGCAGCGACGTGGTGCCGGGCACCCAGACGATTCAGGCCTGTATCGATGCCCTGCGCGACAAAGAGCTGGTGTGGAAGTCGAGCCGGGGCGGCTATGCCCTGGAAGACAAATCCTTTGGTGATTGGCTGCTGTACAAAAGCCGTACAAGGATTTAAAGGCAACAAGGTTCAAAGGTGGGAGCTGGCTTGCCTGCGATGCGGGCACCTCGGTGTATCAGTGACACACAGTTGATGCCATCGCAGGCAAGCCAGCTCCCACATTGATCTTTGGTGTGGCTTATTTCTTTACCAAGGCCGAACACGCCGCCTTGTAGGCCTCATGCTGATACTTGTTCAGCGAGGCCGGCAGATCAAAGTTGTGTTTCTTGTTCTGCGCATTAATGGTCTGTGGTGACAGCAACGTCACCTCAACCCCATCCAACAACTGAAACACCCCTTCAATCTTGAAGGTAGTCGGCCCACCGGCGAATTCACCTTTCTTGCTGCGCTTCTTGATCGCGATACGGGTGATGGCGTTTGCCTGCACAAACGCCTTCACCTGGGCGGCGAAGGCTTTGACGTTGGCGGCTTCATCATCGTCTTCAAGGGCGATTTTTTTGGTAGCCAGGGCGACGTGGGTCAGCGCCTGGTTGTCCAGGAAGGCGACGGCGATGATGGCTTCGCTGCCTTTGATTTCGATGCCGCAAATAGTCATGAATGGCCTATTAAATAAAGTGGAGGCTGAGTGGCGAGTATCAGTAATGCCGGTCTTCTTCTTGATGTTGATAGATCTGATGTGCCGTCCAGAACATCAGTATCGCGAACACCATCATCAAGCCGACGCTTACGCTCATGATGTAGAAGTTAGGCGAACTCGATTTAAGGTTCGCCTTGATGTTATGCACCGTTGGAAACCATTTTGAGTACACCACGGGGACCGGGCTGCCCACTTCGTAGCCAGGGTCGTCGATGTAGCTGCTGTTGTTCACCATGCCTTCGATGCGTTGGCCTTCATGGTCGAAGGCGTAATACACGTTGGTGCTTGAGGCCCAGGCGCTGAGGCTTTCCAGTTGGGTGATGTGCCCGATGGTTTCGATGGGCGCCGCCTTTATCAGTGCAAAAGGAGCACCCCGGCTCACTGACAAGCTCAGCATCAGCGACAGTATCAGCATGGCCAAAAACAGCAGGGCGGCGCGCGTGTAGAGGAAATCCCTCTGCGCTTCGCGTGGGTAATACATGTGAATTCCTTTTCAATAATCCTGGAAGCTTTGAATCTGGCTTATTCCTGGCCAATCGACTCCAAAAACTCCGACCGCTCATCACTCATCCGCGCCAGGCAGTCATTCTGCTGAATCGCGTAGTCCTTGCTGCCGTTCACCGCCGGGAAGGTGTCCACGGCGCAATCGGCATCACGCAATTTTTCCCACTTCTGCTGGGCATCCTTCAGACGAGCGGTAATGTCGGCCAGTTGTGACTTGTTGCTGCCATAGGTCGAACCCATGCGTTCCAGCAGGCCTTGGTAGTTATCCTTGAGCAATTGCTCGGCGGTGGTTTTGTTGAAAGTGGCGCATTCCAGGGTTTGCTTGTCGTTCTCGATGCCATCGCACGGCGTGTTGTCGGTGTCTTCTGCCGCGTGCACGCCGGTTGCGATGAGTGCCAAAGCCAGGAAAATCGATTTCATTGCGCCGTCTCATATAGGTGATGAAGCAAATTCTGGCTCAAGCGTGGGACAAAGAACAGCTACCAGTCAGAGATGTCATGTAGGCCTTTGTCGTTGATTGACGCTTTCGGCAATTCCCCTGTCGTTTTTGCACCCGGCTCAGGTTGCCCCTGGGCATATGCTGGCCCCAAAGCGCCGGCAGACGATTCGGCGCATGAATCGCCAATAAGGGGACGCCTGATGAGCCCAGCCGAATTGCACGCCGACAGCATCGTTATCGACGGGCTGATCATTGCCAAGTGGAACCGCGACCTGTTCGAGGACATGCGCAAAGGTGGCCTGACCGCCGCCAACTGCACCGTGTCGGTGTGGGAAGGGTTCCAGGCCACGATCAATAACATTGTGGCCAGCCAGACCCTGATCCGTGAGAACAGCGACCTGGTGATCCCGGTGAAAACCACCGCCGACATCCGCAAAGCCAAGGAACTGGGCAAGACCGGCATCATCTTCGGCTTCCAGAACGCCCATGCATTTGAAGACCAACTGGGCTACGTCGAGATCTTCAAGCAGCTCGGCGTCGGTGTGGTGCAGATGTGCTACAACACCCAGAACCTCGTCGGCACTGGCTGCTACGAGCGCGACGGCGGCCTGTCGGGTTTCGGCCGTGAGATCGTTGCCGAAATGAACCGCGTCGGCATCATGTGCGACCTGTCCCACGTCGGCTCCAAGACTTCCGAAGAAGTCATCCTCGAATCGAAAAAGCCGGTGTGCTACTCCCACTGTCTGCCGTCGGGCCTCAAAGAGCACCCGCGCAACAAGTCCGATGAAGAGCTGAAGTTCATTGCCGACCACGGCGGTTTTGTCGGCGTGACCATGTTCGCGCCGTTCCTGGCCAAGGGCATTGATTCGACCATCGACGACTACGCCGAAGCCATTGAATACACCATGAACATCGTTGGCGAAGACGCCATCGGCATCGGCACCGACTTCACCCAGGGCCATGGCCAGGATTTCTTCGAAATGCTGACCCACGACAAGGGTTATGCCCGCCGCCTGACCAGCTTCGGCAAGATCATCAACCCGCTGGGCATCCGCACCGTGGGCGAGTTCCCCAACCTCACCGAGACCCTGCTCAAGCGCGGCCACAGCGAGCGCGTGGTGCGCAAGATCATGGGCGAGAACTGGGTCAATGTCTTGAAAGACGTCTGGGGCGAGTGAATAACTCTGGAGCCTACTCCGCTCGCCGATAGCTGCGTCAGGTCCTCGCGCCAAACTCGCCGTACGTACCGTACTGTCTCGCTTGTCGCTCCGGTCCTTCCTTGCTCTCGACGTGCTCGCTACGGCTCCAAAGTCATTCACACGGCTTGTTTATAAGAGCAAGGCAAAAGCTTTGCTAAGCACTGAAACCGAATTGTTTGGAGTTAAGTTTCCATGGCCAAGATCGCCCCGCAATTGCCAATCGAAGTCGACAGCGAAACCGGTGTCTGGACCTCCGACGCCCTGCCGATGCTGTACGTGCCGCGCCATTTCTTCGTCAATAACCACATGGGTATCGAAGAAGTGCTGGGCAGCGAAGCCTACGCCGAAATCCTCTACAAGGCCGGCTACAAATCCGCCTGGCACTGGTGTGAAAAAGAAGCTGAATGCCACGGCCTGGAAGGCGTTGCGGTGTTCGAGCACTACATGAAACGCCTGTCGCAACGCGGCTGGGGCCTGTTCAAGATCCAGGACATCGACCTCGACAAAGGCACCGCCAGCGTCAAGCTCGAACACTCGGCATTCGTCTATGTGTACGGCAAGGTCGGGCGCAAGGTCGACTACATGTTCACCGGGTGGTTTGCCGGCGCCATGGACCAGATTCTGCAAGCGCGCGGCAGTAACATCCGCACGGTGGCCGAACAAGTCTACGGTGGCTCCGAAGAAGGCCACGACGACGGGCTGTTCACCGTCAAGCCGTTGTAAGTCGAGGACCCTGCCATGGCTTTCGAAGCAATGTTTGCGCCGATCCAGATCGGCAAACTGACCATCCGCAACCGCGTGCTCAGTACCGCCCACGCCGAGGTGTATGCCACCGACGGCGGCATGACCACCGACCGCTATGTGAAGTATTACGAAGAGAAAGCCAAGGGCGGGATCGGCCTGGCCATCTGCGGCGGTTCTTCCAGCGTGGCCATCGACAGCCCGCAAGGCTGGTGGAAATCGGTGAACCTGGCCGACGACCGGATCATCCCGCACTTCCAGAACCTGGCCGATGCCATGCACAAGCATGGCGCCAAGATCATGATCCAGATTACCCACATGGGCCGCCGCTCGCGTTGGGACGGCGAACACTGGCCGACCTTGCTGTCGCCATCGGGCATCCGCGAGCCGGTGCACCGCGCCACCTGCAAGACCATCGAGCCGGAAGAAATCTGGCGCGTGATCGGCAACTACGCCACGGCTGCGGCGCGGGCGAAAGCCGGTGGCCTGGACGGCGTGGAGCTGTCGGCGGTGCACCAGCACATGATCGACCAGTTCTGGAGCCCACGGGTCAACAAACGCACCGACGAATGGGGCGGCAGCTTTGAAAACCGCATGCGTTTCGGCCTGGAAGTCTTGAAGGCGGTACGCAAGGAAGTCGGCCCGGATTTCTGTGTGGGCATCCGCCTGTGCGGCGATGAGTTCCATCCGGACGGCTTGTCCCACGAGGACATGAAACAGATCGCCAAGTATTACGACGACACCGGCATGCTCGATTTTATCGGCGTCGTGGGTTCAGGTTGCGACACCCACAACACCCTGGCCAACGTGATCCCGAACATGAGTTATCCACCGGAGCCGTTTTTGCACTTGGCCGCCGGTATCAAGGAAGTGGTCAAGGCCCCGGTGCTGCACGCGCAGAACATCAAGGACCCGAACCAGGCCACGCGCATTCTGGAAGGCGGCTATGTAGACATGGTCGGCATGACCCGTGCCCATATCGCCGACCCGCACCTGATCGCCAAGATCAAGATGGGCCAGATCGACCAGATCAAGCAGTGCGTCGGCGCCAACTACTGCATCGACCGCCAGTACCAGGGGTTGGACGTGTTGTGCATCCAGAACGCCGCGACGTCCCGTGAATACATGGGTGTGCCGCACATCATCGAGAAATCCACCGGGCCCAAACGCAAAGTCGTGGTGGTGGGGGCCGGTCCTGCCGGGATGGAAGCGGCGCGCGTTGCCGCCGAGCGTGGCCACGATGTAACCCTCTTCGAGAAGAAAGACTTTATCGGCGGGCAAATCACCACCGCGTCCAAAGCCCCGCAGCGTGACCAGATTGCCGGCATCACCCGCTGGTTCCAGCTGGAACTGGCACGCCTGAACGTCGACCTGCGCCTGGGCGTGGCGGCGGACGCGGCGACCATCCTGGACCTGCGTCCGGACGTGGTCGTGCTGGCGGTGGGCGGTCATCCGTTCCTGGAGCAGAACGAACACTGGGGCGCGGCCGAAGGCCTGGTGGTCAGCAGTTGGGACGTGCTCGACGGCAAAGTCGCGCCGGGCAAGAACGTGCTGGTGTACGACACCATTTGCGAATTCACCGGCATGTCGGTGGCGGACTTCCTGGCGGACAAGGGCAGCCAGGTCGAGATCGTCACTGACGATATCAAACCGGGTGTGGCCATTGGCGGTACGTCGTTCCCGACGTACTACCGCAGCATGTACCCCAAGGAAGTGATCATGACCGGCGACATGATGCTGGAAAAGGTCTACCGCGAAGGCGACAAGCTGGTGGCGGTGCTGGAGAACGAATACACCGGCGCCAAAGAAGAGCGGGTGGTCGATCAGGTGGTCGTCGAGAACGGCGTGCGCCCGGATGAAGAAATCTATTACGGGCTCAAGGAAGGTTCGCGCAACAAAGGCCAGATGGACATCGAAGCCCTGTTCGCGATCAAGCCGCAGCCGTGCCTGAGCGAAACGGGTGACGGGTACTTGCTGTTCCGCATCGGTGATTGTGTGGCCCAGCGCAATACCCACGCCGCCATCTATGACGCCCTGCGCCTTTGCAAGGATTTCTGACCCGACACTGAGCCACTGTGTACTCGGTCAAGTGTGGGAGGGGGCTTGCTCCCGATAGCGGTGGGTCAGCGACAGATACAGGAACTGACAGTCCGCCATCGGGAGCAAGCCCCCTCCCACATTAAGGTCCGGTTTCACAGTAGACCTGTGTGGTCTTTGGGAGCTTCACCATGTTGAACACCTTGCTGCCTATTCTCTTGTTTGCCGCCCTGGGCCTTGCCGCCCTCGGCGCATTGCGCCGGGTGAACATGTGGCGCCGGGGCCGCGCCTCCAGGGTCGACTTGCTCGGCGGCCTGCTGGCCATGCCCAAGCGCTACATGGTCGACCTGCACCACGTCGTCGCCCGCGACAAATACATCGCCAACACCCACGTCGCCACGGCCCTGGGCTTTGTGCTGTCGGCGCTGTTGGCGATTCTGGTCCACGGCTTCGGCCTGCATAACCGCATCCTCGGCTACGCGTTGCTGCTCGCCTCGGTGCTGATGTTTGTCGGCGCCACGTTCGTCTACCTGCGCCGGCGTAACCCGCCGTCACGCCTGTCGAAAGGCCCGTGGATGCGCCTGCCGAAAAGCCTGATGGCGTTCTCGGTGAGCTTCTTCCTGGTGACCTTGCCGGTGGCCGGGGTTCTGCCGGCTGACTTTGGCGGCTGGCTGCTCGCCGCACTGCTCGGTGTCGGTGTGTTGTGGGGCGTGTCCGAGATGTTCTTCGGCATGACCTGGGGCGGCCCGATGAAGCATGCCTTCGCCGGTGCCCTGCACCTGGCCTGGCACCGCCGCGCCGAGCGCTTTGGTGGCGGCCGCTCCACCGGTTTGAAACCGCTGGACTTGAGCGATAAAACTGCGCCACTGGGCGTGGAAAAACCCAAGGATTTCACCTGGAACCAACTGCTTGGTTTCGACGCCTGCGTGCAGTGCGGCAAGTGCGAAGCCGCGTGCCCGGCCTTTGCGGCCGGCCAGCCATTGAACCCGAAGAAGCTGATCCAGGACATGGTGGTTGGCCTGGCCGGCGGCACCGATGCCAACTTTGCCGGCAGCCCGTATCCAGGCAAGCCGATTGGCGAACACAGCGGCAACCCGCACCAGCCAATCGTCAACGGTCTGGTGGACGCCGACACCCTGTGGTCGTGCACCACCTGCCGTGCCTGTGTGGAAGAGTGCCCAATGATGATCGAGCACGTGGACGCCATCGTCGACATGCGCCGCCATCTCACCCTGGAAAAAGGTGCCACGCCGAACAAGGGCGCCGAAGTCCTCGAGAACCTGATCGCCACCGACAACCCCGGCGGCTTCGCACCGGGCGGTCGCCTGAACTGGGCGGCGGATTTGAACCTGCCGCTGCTCAGCGAAAAAGGCAGCGCCGATGTGTTGTTCTGGGTGGGCGACGGTGCCTTCGACATGCGCAATCAACGCACCTTGCGCGCCTTCGTCAAGGTGCTGAAAGCGGCCAGCGTCGACTTTGCGGTGCTGGGCCTGGAGGAGCGCGACAGCGGTGATGTGGCGCGGCGTCTGGGGGACGAAGCCACGTTCCAGCTGCTGGCTGCGCGCAATATCCAGACCCTGGCCAAGTACAGCTTCAAGCGCATCGTCACCTGCGACCCGCACAGTTTCCATGTGCTGAAAAACGAATACGGCGCCTTCAACGGCAACTACCTCGTGCAGCACCACAGCACGTTCATGGCCGAGCTGATCGGCGAGGGGGCGCTGAACCTGGGCCAGCACAAGGGCAGTAGCGTGACCTATCACGACCCGTGCTACCTCGGCCGCTACAACGGCGAATACGAGGCGCCGCGCCAAGTGCTGCGGGCGCTGGGTATCGAGGTCAAGGAAATGCAACGCTCCGGTTTCCGCTCGCGCTGCTGTGGCGGTGGCGGTGGTGCGCCCATCACCGATATCCCCGGCAAGCAACGTATCCCGGATATGCGTATGGAAGACATCCGCGAAACCGGCGCCGAGCTGGTGGCCGTGGGCTGCCCGCAATGCACGGCGATGCTCGAAGGCGTCGTCGAGCCGCGCCCATTGATCAAGGACATCGCCGAACTGGTCGCTGACGCCTTGCTCGAAGACGCCGCCCCGGTGAAAGCCCCTATAAAGCGTGAACCTGCGGAGGTGCATTGATGAGCGACATTATCCGCCGCGATCCACGGGCCGAATGGATCGCCCGTAACCGCCTGCACCCCTTGCATGCGGCGATGCAGCCGCTGCAACACAGTTGGATGGGGCCTAACGGTGTCATCCGTAAAAACCTGCATGGCATCGGTTTTATCGGCCCCAACGGCCTCAAGCGTATTGACCGCAGCGGCGCCCAACAGGGCGGCGCGGCCAAGCGTACGGCGGCGGTGGAGGTGCAATTGCCGCTGCATCAGGTACCGGCGCCCGCGTTCTACATCAACGTGGTGCCCGACATGGTCGGCGGCCGCCTGAGCAGCCACGACCGCGACGTGCTCGGCCTGGCCCGGCAACTCGCCGGCAGCGACGGCGCCGTGCTGGCGGTGGTGTTCGGCGAACACAAGGAGAGCGCCTTTGCGACGGCGGGTGTTGATCGCCTGCTGGTGCTCGAAGGCCACGCATTCGACGGTTATTCACCGGAGCAACGCGTCCAGGGCCTGCGGGCTGTGGATAACCAGTTCAACCCGCGCCATTGGTTGCTGCCGGACAGTCGCAGCGGTGGTGGCGAGTTGGGCCGGCGTTTTGCTGCGAGCCTCAAGGAACGCCCGGCCACGCGGGTCTGGCAAATCAAAGGTGAGGAGTGCATCGGCCGTGCCGGTGCGGGCCAGGAGGATATGGCTCGCCCGTTGCCACGCTTGATTCTGGCCGCAGTCGAATGTGCCGATCCGGTCAGCGACACGCGCCATGAAGTGTTGCCCGTGGAGTTATCCACACCCTTGGCGCGCAGCTTGTCGCGGATCGAAGATCTCGGCGCCGTGGCAGTCGACCCGGCGGCGATTCCCATGGCCGAAGCAGAGTTTATTTTCTCTGGCGGTAACGGCGTGAAGGACTGGGCACTGTTCCACCAGACTGCAGCCGCCCTCGGTGCGACCGAAGGCGCCTCGCGGGTGGCGGTGGACGACGGCTTTATGGCGCGTGATCGCCAGGTCGGCGCCAGCGGCACCTGGGTCACGGCGCGGGTGTATGTAGCCGTGGGGATTTCCGGGGCGATCCAGCACCTGCAAGGTATCGGTGCCTGCGACAAGGTGGTGGCGATCAACCTGGACCCTGGCTGCGACATGATCAAGCGTGCCGACCTGTCGGTGATCGGCGAAAGCGCCGCGATTCTGCAAGCCTTGATCGATGCGGTGCAGGTTTACCGCAACGGCGCCAAGCGCGATGCAGCTTAGGAACATGACCATGACGACGACTGTAATCAGCCTGGTTTCCATCGGCGCCCACCCCACGTCCGGTCGCCCGCGCCGTGCCGAGCAAGATGCACGTGCCGTCGAGCTGGGCTTGCAAATGGCTGGGGATAAGTTGCAGGTGCTGCACGCCGGCAGCCTCCACGAACCGACCTTGCGCAGCTACCTGGGCATGGGCTTGCCGCAGTTGCACGTGTTGGAACAGCCGGCAGGCGCTGATGCGTTGCCGGTGCTCAGTGAGTATTTGCGCGACGCAGGCGCCCAGGTGGTGCTTACCGGCACCCAGGCCGAAACCGGCGAGGGCTCGGGCATGTTGCCGTTCCTGCTGGCCGAGCAATTGGGCTGGCCGTTGATTGTCGGGCTGGCGCAGGTGGAGTCCATCGACGGCGGCGTGGCCCATGTGCTGCAAGCTTTGCCGCGCGGTCAACGGCGACGTTTGAAAGTGCGTCTGCCGTTTCTGGCCACTGTGGATAACGCCGCGCCCAAACCACGGCAAAGCGCCTACGGGCCTGCACAACGCGGGGAGTTGGCAGCCCATGAGGTCGAGATTGAGCAAGACGAGTTATTCACAGGCGCGGTGTTGCAACCCGCCAAGCCCCGGCCCAAGCGCCTCAAGGTGATCAAGGCCAAAAGCGGCGCGGACCGCATGAAGGCTGCCACGGCCAAAGCCAGCGGCGGCGGTGGGCAAGTGCTCAAGGGGCTTAGCCCTGAAGCGGGCGCAGACGCCATCCTCAAGTTACTCATAGAAGAAGGCGTGGTGCGCTGATTCCCTGTGGGAGCGGGCTTGTGTGGGAGCTGGCTTGCCTGCGATGGCATCACCGCGGTCTAACTGATAGACCGAGGCGCTTCTATCGCGGGCAAACCCGACTCCCACAGAAAGTAGGATTACCCACAATCCCTGTTGACCCACCTGTGGATAACCTGTTCGCGGCTGTCCACACCCCCGGTATATAAAGCCCTGCAGCCCGCTGTATGAAAAACAACCAGGCTAACCAGCGGTTTTTCCTGGGGTTTTCCCATGAATAACTTTATTTGCCGGTACCGACTTGCCCCCAAAGTCTGTTGGCGCTTCTGTGGATAAGATGTTCGCTATCGGCTACAGGCCACGTAGATTAAGGCTCTCACTGCGTTGATCAATAATTGATCAATTCGGCCTGTTTAGTGAATTAAAACCCTGAAACCCCCGTTTTATGAAGGTTTGACGCGGTTTTCCACAGTGCCGGCAAAGTTGCCCCCAAAGTCTGTTGGTGCTTCTGTGGATAAGGTGTTCGCGCACTGCTACAGGGCACGTCATTCGTGGCCTTCAAAGATTTGATCAATAAATGATCAGGTGGGGTTTAAACCGGCCTACTTGAATAAGTCACGGATTTTCTTCATTTATTTACAGGTGGGAAGCGCACTTGCCCACAATTGCTGTGGGTGGCTTTGTGGATAAGTTGTTGGGCAAAGGCTGGAGGGCAGGCGCCAGCGGTCTGTCAGGGTGTTGGATGAATTATGTACAGCTACAAACTACTGTGGGAGCCGGGCTTGCCCGCGATGACGGAGTAACAACCAACACAAGGGTTGAATGTTAAATCGCTATCGCGGGCAAGCCCGCTCCCACATTTTGATCGGCAGTGTGTCAGCCCATTACTCGTGTACGGCAACGCCTTTCAGATAAGGCGCCGGCGCAGCCCCCAGGTTGCTCAGCAACCGCTCGCTGTACCAATCCACAAAGTTCACCACGCCGAACTCATACGTCTTGGAGTACGGCCCTGGTTGGTAAGCGGTGGAGTTGATCCCACGCTGGTTCTCTTCGGCCAGGCGACGGTCCTGATCGTTGGTGGCGTCCCAGACCTGGCGCATGCGGTCCACGTCGTAGTCCACGCCTTCCACGGCGTCCTTGTGCACGATCCACTTGGTGGTGACCATGGTTTCCTGGGCACTGATCGGCCACACGGTGAACACGATGATGTGGTCGCCCATGCAGTGGTTCCACGAATGCGGCAGGTGCAGGATGCGCATCGAGCCCAGGTCCGGGTTCTTGATGCGGCCCATCAACTTCTTGCAGCCTTGCTTGCCGTCGAGGGTCATCGACACGGTGCCCTTGAGCAGCGGCATGCGCACGATACGGTTACGCAGGCCGAAGCTGGCGTGGGCGTAAGGGATTTTCTCGGCGTCCCAGGCAGCGGCCGAAGCGGCGACGTGGTCCTTGAAGGCCTGGTCGGCGCGCGGGTCGGTAACGTCGTCCCATTCCAGCAGGGTTTTCAGCAGTTCCGGGTGCGACGCGTTGCAGTGGTAGCACTCGCGGTTGTTTTCCAGCACCAGCTTCCAGTTGGCTTTTTCAAACAAGGTGGTGGTAATCGCCACCTTGGTGTTCTCCATGTCGTACGGTTCCATGTAATGGTTCAGCGTCGACAGGAAGTCATCAATAGCCGGTGGATTCTCTGCCAGGCTGATGAAGATATAGCCGCCGGCGGTCTTCACGTTCACCGGTTTGAGGCCGTACTGCTTCATGTCGAAGTCGGCGCCCATCTCGGTACCGGCGAACAACAGACGGCCGTCCAGCTCGTAGGTCCACTGGTGGTAGTGGCAGACCAGTTTGGCGACCTTGCCTTTTTCGCTGGTGCACAAGCGCGAGCCACGGTGGCGGCACACGTTGTGGAACGCATGCACCACGCCTTCGACGCCACGGATCACGATGATCGGGTTCTTGCCCACTTGCAGGGTCAGGTAGTTGCCCTTGGTGGGGATCTCGCAGGTCATGCCGGCGATCAACCACTCTTTCTGGAAGATCTCCTGCATGTCGATATCAAACAACCGCTCATCAGAGTAAAACGGCTGCGGCAGCGAAAAGGTGCGCTCACGCTCTTGCAGCATTTGCGCGGTGGCCTTGCGTGCGGGTTCCAGCGGATCGCCCAAGCTTAAGGTTGCGGTGACGTCCATCGTGTGTGTCCTCATGGCCATTCTGTGTGGCCGGCGAAAGTGGCTACGGTTATTGCAGTGCAAGGCGTAAAGAAAGCGTCTTTGTTGGGAGCGAGTGTGGGGCCGGTGAATACCAGAACCTTATCCATGAGCGACATGGCCCACTCTGATCCCGACGCGCAAGCCCCGTGGTATGGGGGCTGGTCGCGATAAGTATGTGAATGTCGCAGATAGGTAAATGGGTGGTTCTCGCGTTACGCAGAATCGCCACCATAAGGCCGAATATCGGCGGTGGAGAACAGCATGTCCAACAACTTCCTGAATCCGGTAACGACCCAGACCTGGGCCAATGGTCGGCACATCGTCCGTTGCGTCAAAGTCATCCAGGAAACCTGGGACGTGCGCACGTTCTGCTTCATGGCCGACCAGCCGATCCTGTTCTTCTTCAAGCCTGGGCAATTCGTCACCCTGGAGCTGGAAATCGAAGGCCAGCCGATCATGCGCTCCTACACCATTTCCAGTTCACCGTCGGTGCCTTACAGCTTCTCGGTGACGATCAAGCGCGTGCCGGGCGGGCGTGTCTCCAACTGGTTGCACGACACGCTGCATGAAGGTCAGGAGTTGGCGGTGCACGGGCCGGTCGGGCTGTTCAATGCCATCGACTTCCCGAGCCCGAAAGTGTTGTACCTCAGCGGTGGCGTCGGCATCACGCCGGTGATGTCCATGGCCCGTTGGTTCTACGACACCAACGCCAATGTCGACATGACCTTTGTTCACAGTGCCCGCTCGCCCAAAGACATCATCTACCACCGCGAGCTGGAGCACATGGCGTCGCGGATCGACAACTTCAGCCTGCACCTGATCTGCGAAAAGCACGGCCTGGGCGAACCCTGGGCCGGTTATCGCGGCTACCTGAACCACAAAATGCTCGAGCTGATGGTGCCGGACTTCCTGGAGCGCGAAGTCTTCTGCTGCGGCCCTACGCCGTACATGAGTGCGGTGAAACGCTTGCTGGAAGCGGCGGGCTTTGACATGGCGCGTTATCACGAGGAGTCCTTTGGTGCCACGCCGCCGGAAGCCCGTGCCGACGCAGTGGAACAAGCCGAACAGGCTGCCGATGCACCGGAAGTCGACTTGGCGGATCTGCACCAGGTGGAGTTCATTGCCTCAGGCAAAAGCATTCGTGTGGCGCCGGGCGAAACCGTCCACGCCGCTGCGGCCAAACTTGGCCTGCTGATTCCCAAGGCTTGCGGCATGGGCATCTGCGGGACGTGCAAGGTGATGAAGCTGGGCGGTGAGGTCGAGATGGACCACAACGGCGGGATTACCGAGGAAGACGAAGCCGAAGGCTACATTTTGTCGTGCTGCAGCGTGCCGAAGGGCGATGTGCGTATTGAGTTCTGATTAGCCGCGCGCTCACCACTGATCAACAGGTGAGTCAGTCCCGCGTCGGAGGTCATGAGTCTCCGACGCAGTCCTTAGTGCTTAGCGGGCGTAGAGCTGAATGGCGAACTGATCACCGGAGGCTGTCAGTTCATAGACTTTTTCATAGATGGTCAGGGTTCTCGAAGGCTCCCTGATGGTGTCACCGACTTTCGCAAGCTTCCTGAACTCGTCCCAGCTTACGAATGTGTTGCTGAGACTGCCTTCTTGGCGTGCGTTCATGGCGTAGCATTGAACTTCCATGGTCTAACCCTCTGCTGGATTTCCGTTTCCGGCCGATTATTCGGCAGGCAGGTATTCCCGAAAGGAGGCCGCTGCTGCGGCTTTTTCCTTTCGGGTTCCAAGAGGCTAGTCGATGAAAATGCAGTCGTATGCTGTCGGAAACACCAGATAACAGTCTCGGCAATCCGCCAGTATTCGTCGCGCTTAGGCGCCCATCACTTGGCGAATATCCGCGGCTAATTCTCTTACACGCTCTTCCTCGGTATCCCACGCACACATGAACCGTGCGCCACCTTTGCCGATGAAGGTGTAGAAGCGCCAGCCCTTGGCCGTCAAGGCTTCGATGGCCGCTTCCGAGAGTTGCAGGAACACGCCGTTGGCCTGCACCGGGAACATCAATTCCACGCCGGGAATATCCGCCACCAGGCTGCTCAGCAGTTGTGCGCAGTGGTTGGCGTGGCGTGCGTGTTTGAGCCAGGCGTCGTTTTCCAGCAGGCCCACCCAGGGTGCCGAGAGGAAGCGCATTTTCGACGCCAGCTGGCCGGCCTGTTTGCAGCGGTAATCGAAGTCTTCGGCCAGCTTATGGTTGAAGAACAGGATCGCTTCACCCACCGCCATGCCGTTTTTCGTACCGCCAAAGCACAGCACGTCCACACCGGCTTTCCAGGTCAGGTCGGCCGGGGAGCAACCGAGGAACGCGCAGGCATTGGCGAAGCGCGCGCCGTCCATGTGCAGGTTCAGGCCCAGTTCCTTGCAGGTGACGCTGATCGCGCGGATTTCTTCCGGGGTGTACACACTGCCGACTTCAGTGGCCTGGGTCAGGGTCACCACGCGGGGCTTGGGGTAGTGGATGTCCTGGCGCTTGAGGGCGATTTCGCGGATCGATTCCGGGGTCAGCTTGCCGTTTTCGGTGCGAGCGGTAAGGAGCTTGGAACCATTGGAGAAAAACTCCGGCGCGCCGCATTCGTCGGTTTCAACGTGGGCGGTTTCCGAGCAAATCACGCTATGGTAGCTCTGGCACAGCGAGGACAGTGCCAGGGAGTTGGCGGCTGTGCCGTTGAAAGCGAAGAATACCTCGCAGTCGGTTTCGAACAAGTGACGGAATCCGTCGGCGGCGCGGTGGGTCCATTCATCATCGCCGTAGGCGCGTTGATGGCCCTGGTTGGCTTGTTCCATGGCGGCCCAGGCTTCCGGGCAGATGCCGGAATAGTTGTCGCTGGCGAATTGTTGGCTCTTGTCGGTCATGGCCCATTCCTGTGGTCGATGTTGGTGCGCACTGTAACCAAGATTGTCCAGGGTGCGCACGCACTGTAAATGCAAAGTCACTGGGGAATTATGCACGGTACTGAAACGATTCCTGTCGGACGCGTCCGGGATGGCGCCCTGGATTTGCTCAAGTGGCTGGCGCTGCTGAGCATGGTGTTGGATCACTTGCGTTATGTCGGTTTGAGCCTCGATGGCCTGTATGTGCCAGGCCGGCTGGCGTTTCCCTGGTTTTGCCTGGCGATTGCGGCCAATGTGCGCCGGGTCCGGCTTGCGCCCGTGACCGGCCAGTGGCGCTACCTGGGCTGGCTGTTACTGTTCAGTGTGATCAGCGAAGTGCCGTACCGAATGTTTATCGACGATGCCGATACATTAAACGTCTTGCCGACCCTGGTGCTGGGCCTGCTCGTTGCCCGAGGATGGCAGCAGAAGGCGCTTTTTGATCGAGGTTTGGCGCTGATCGCCGTCGCGATGGGCGCGGTGTTTTCCACGCACCTGATGTTCGGCTTTTTCGGTGTCTTGCTGCCGTTGGCAATGCTGCTGGTGTTCAGCCGCCCATGGTATTTCAGCTTGTTACCGGGTTTGGTCTGTGTGGCTGCCAACCAATGGCAGATCCTGCTCAACAGCGGCACGCCCGTGGCGCTTTTGGGATTGGCCACTTGCCTGATCGCGCCATTGGCGGGGTTGGTCTTAGTGCGTCATGCCAGGCATGTGTCTCCACCCGCCATGCGGCGCTGGGCATATAGCTTGTATCCACTGCATTTTTTGATGCTGCTAATCGTCCGACAGATTATCGCCTAACCCCTGTCGGAGCTGGCTTGCCTGCGATTGCATCACCCCAATGCAACTGATACACCGAGGTGTCTGCATCGCAGGCAAGCCAGCTCCCACACAAGCCTGCTTCCACATTTATTCGGTGTTGTTCCGGCAATGTCGTAAACGCACCTTTGCGTGGCGTCCGTAGGCATTTGATCTACCGGCGCCAGCCCTACCATCGCATCAAAGGGCCCTGCACGGGCCTTAACAATACGAAAGGCTGGGAGAGACGCGATGTTCAGCAAAAAAGACCAGATCCAGGGATATGACGACGCACTGTTGGCGGCGATGAATGCCGAGGAGCAGCGTCAGGAAGATCATATCGAGCTGATCGCGTCAGAGAACTACACCAGCAAACGTGTGATGGAAGCGCAAGGCAGCGGCCTCACCAACAAATACGCCGAAGGTTACCCGGGCAAGCGCTACTACGGTGGCTGCGAGCACGTGGACAAGGTTGAAGCCCTGGCCATCGAGCGCGCCAAGCAGCTGTTCGGTGCCGATTACGCCAACGTGCAGCCACACTCCGGTTCGTCCGCCAACAGCGCGGTGTACCTGGCGCTGATCAATGCTGGCGACACCATCCTCGGCATGAGCCTGGCCCACGGCGGCCACCTGACCCACGGCGCCAAAGTGTCGTCGTCGGGCAAGCTGTACAACGCGGTGCAATACGGCATCAACACCGACACCGGCCTGATCGACTACGACGAAGTTGAGCGTCTGGCGGTCGAGCACAAGCCGAAGATGGTGGTGGCCGGTTTCTCCGCCTACTCCAAAACCCTGGATTTCCCACGCTTTCGTGCGATTGCCGACAAGGTCGGCGCGCTGCTGTTCGTCGACATGGCCCACGTCGCCGGCCTGGTGGCCGCTGGTTTGTACCCGAACCCGCTGCCTTACGCCGACGTGGTCACCACCACCACCCACAAGACCCTGCGCGGTCCACGTGGCGGTTTGATCCTGGCCAAGGCCAACGAAGAAATTGAAAAGAAACTCAACTCTGCGGTGTTCCCAGGCGCTCAGGGCGGCCCGCTGATGCATGTCATCGCCGGCAAGGCGGTGTGCTTCAAGGAAGCGGCGGAGCCAGGTTTCAAGGTGTACCAGCAACAAGTGATCGACAACGCCCAGGCCATGGCCGGCGTGTTTATCAAACGTGGCTACGATGTTGTCTCCGGCGGTACCGATAACCACCTGTTCCTGGTCAGCCTGATTCGCCAGGGCCTCACCGGCAAAGAGGCGGACGCTGCCCTCGGTCGCGCCCACATCACCGTCAACAAGAACGCCGTGCCGAATGACCCGCAGTCGCCGTTCGTGACCTCGGGCCTGCGTATCGGCACCCCGGCGGTGACCACACGTGGCTTCAAAGTACCGCAGTGCATCGAGTTGGCCGGCTGGATCTGCGACATCCTCGACAACCTCGGCGACGCCGATGTCGAGGCCAACGTGGCCAAGCACGTGTCTGCCCTGTGCGCTGATTTCCCGGTTTATCGCTGAGCGCGGTTTTGGAGTAATGACTATGCAACGCTACTCGGGCTTCGGCCTCTTCAAGCACTCACTCAGCCACCACGAAAACTGGCAGAAGATGTGGCGCACGCCGACCCCTAAAAAGGTCTACGACGTGGTCATCGTCGGCGGCGGCGGGCATGGTCTGGCGACCGCCTATTACCTGGCCAAAGAGCACGGCATCACCAACGTGGCCGTGGTCGAAAAAGGCTGGCTGGGCGGCGGTAACACCGCGCGCAACACCACCATCGTGCGTTCCAACTACCTCTGGGACGAGTCTGCGCACCTTTACGAACACGCGATGAAACTATGGGAAGGCCTGTCCCAGGACCTGAACTACAACGTGATGTTTTCCCAGCGTGGCGTCTATAACCTGTGCCACACCCTGCAAGACATTCGTGATTCCGAGCGCCGCGTCAGCGCCAACCGCCTCAACGGCGTGGACGGCGAACTGCTCAACGCCAAACAAGTCGCCGATGAGATCCCGTACCTCGACTGCTCAAAAAACACCCGCTACCCGGTACTCGGCGCCACCGTGCAACGGCGCGGCGGCGTGGCCCGTCACGATGCCGTGGCCTGGGGCTTTGCCCGCGCTGCTGACGCACTCGGTGTGGACTTGATCCAGCAGACCGAAGTGATCGGTTTCCGCAAGGAAAACGGCGTGTGCATCGGCGTGGAAACCAATAAAGGCTTTATCGGCGCCAAGCGCGTCGGTGTGGTGACGGCCGGTAACTCCGGGCACATGGCTTCGCTGGCGGGCTTCCGCTTGCCGATTGAATCCCACCCGCTGCAAGCCCTGGTGTCGGAGCCGATCAAGCCGATTATCGACAGCGTGATCATGTCCAACGCCGTGCACGGCTACATCAGCCAGTCCGACAAGGGCGACCTGGTGATTGGCGCCGGTATCGACGGCTACAACGGCTACGGCCAGCGCGGCTCGTACCCGGTGATCGAACACACCATCCAGGCCATCGTCGAGATGTTCCCAGTGCTGTCGCGTGTGCGCATGAACCGTCAGTGGGGCGGCATCGTCGACACCACGCCGGACGCCTGCCCGATCATCTCCAAAACCCCGGTGCCGAACATGTTCTTCAACTGCGGTTGGGGCACCGGTGGCTTCAAGGCCACGCCGGGCTCAGGCAACGTGTTTGCCGCCAGCCTCGCCAAGGGTGAAATGCACCCGTTGGCTGCACCTTTCTCCATCGACCGTTTCCACAACGGTGCGTTGATCGATGAACACGGCGCTGCGGCCGTCGCCCACTAACAGGAGAAATCCCCTATGTTGCATATCTTCTGTCCTCACTGTGGCGAACTGCGCTCCGAAGAGGAATTCCACGCGTCCGGCCAAGCGCACATCCCGCGCCCGCTGGACCCGAACGCCTGCACCGACGAACAGTGGGGCGACTACATGTTCTTTCGCGATAACCCGCGTGGCCTGCACCACGAGCTGTGGATTCACGCCGCCGGTTGCCGCCAGTATTTCAACGCCACGCGCGACACCGTGACCTACGAAATTCTTGAAACCTACAAGATCGGCGAGAAGCCGCAATTCACCGCCAAGGCCTCTGGAGAGAAGGTATGAGCCAGATCAATCGCCTGTCCAACGGTGGCCGCATCGACCGTAATAAAGTCCTGACGTTTACCTTCAACGGCCAAAGCTACAAAGGCTTTGAAGGCGACACCCTGGCCGCTGCCCTGCTGGCCAACGGCGTCGACATCATCGGTCGCAGCTTCAAATACTCGCGCCCACGCGGCATCTTTGCCGCCGGCGCCGAAGAGCCGAACGCGGTGCTGCAGATCGGCGCCACCGAAGCCACCCAGATTCCCAACGTGCGCGCCACGCAACAGGCGCTGTACCAAGGCCTTGTCGCCACCAGCACCAATGGCTGGCCAAGCGTGAACAACGACATGATGGGTATTCTCGGCAAGGTCGGCGGCAAGCTGATGCCGCCGGGCTTCTACTACAAAACCTTCATGTACCCGCAATCGTTCTGGATGACCTACGAGAAGTACATCCGCAAGGCCGCAGGCCTTGGTCGCTCGCCGACCGAGAACGACCCGGACACCTACGACAACATGAACCGTCACTGCGACGTGCTGATTGTCGGCGCCGGCCCTGCCGGTCTGTCGGCCGCCCTGGCGGCTGCGCGCAGCGGTGCGCGAGTGATCATCGCGGACGAGCAGGAAGAGTTTGGTGGTTCGCTGCTTGATTCCCGCGAAAGCCTCGACGGCAAACCGGCCACCGAGTGGGTCGCCAGTGTGATCGCCGAGCTCAACTCCCTGCCGGACGTGCTGCTGTTGCCTCGCGCCACCGTCAACGGTTACCACGACCATAACTTCCTGACCATTCACGAACGCCTCACCGACCACCTCGGTGACCGCGCGCCGATTGGTGTGGTGCGTCAGCGTATCCACCGTGTGCGCGCCAAGCGTGTGGTGCTGGCGACCGGTGCGTGCGAGCGCCCGCTGGTGTACGGCAACAACGACGTGCCGGGCAACATGCTCGCCGGCGCAGTCTCCACTTACGTGCGCCGCTATGGCGTGGCACCCGGCAAAAAACTGGTGCTGTCGACCAACAACGACCACGCCTACCGCGTGGCACTGGACTGGTTTGATGCAGGCCTTGCGGTTGTAGCGGTGGCCGATGCTCGCCATAACCCACGCGGCGCTCTGGTGGAAGAAGCCCGTGCCAAAGGCATTCGCATCCTCACCGGCAGTGCCGTGATCGAAGCCCGTGGCAGCAAGCATGTGACGGGTGCTCGTGTCGCAGCCATCGATGTGAAAGCGCATAAAGTCACCAGCCCCGGCGAGTGGCTGGAGTGCGACCTGGTCGCCAGCTCCGGCGGCTACAGCCCGGTTGTTCACTTGGCCTCGCACTTGGGCGGCAAGCCGACCTGGCGTGAAGATATCCTCGGTTTTGTACCGGGCGAAGCACCACAAAAACGCGTGTGCGTCGGTGGTATCAACGGCGTGTACGGCCTTGGCGATTCCCTGGCGGATGGTTTTGAAGGCGGCGTGCGCGCAGCCAGCGAAGCCGGTTTCGCGCCCGTGCAAGGCACGCTGCCAAAAGCCTTGAGCCGTCTGGAAGAGCCGACGCTGGCGCTGTTCCAGGTGCCTCACGAAAAAGCCACTGCACGGGCGCCGAAGCAATTTGTCGACCTGCAAAACGACGTGACCGCTGCCGCCATCGAACTCGCCACCCGTGAAGGTTTCGAGTCGGTCGAGCACGTCAAACGCTACACCGCGCTGGGTTTTGGCACCGACCAGGGCAAGCTGGGTAACGTCAACGGCCTGGCGATTGCCGCGCGCTCGTTGAACGTGACCATCCCGCAGATGGGCACCACCATGTTCCGCCCGAACTACACGCCGGTCACCTTCGGCGCCGTTGCGGGCCGCCACTGTGGGCACATCTTTGAACCGGTGCGCTACACCGCGCTGCAAGCCTGGCACGTGAAAAACGGCGCCGAGTTTGAAGACGTCGGCCAGTGGAAACGCCCCTGGTACTTCCCGCGCAACGGTGAAGACCTGCACGCTGCGGTGAAACGCGAATGCCTGGCCGTGCGCGACAGCGTCGGCCTGCTGGATGCGTCCACCCTCGGCAAGATCGACATTCAGGGCCCGGATGCCCGTGAATTCCTCAACCGCATCTACAGCAACGCCTGGACCAAGCTCGACGTGGGCAAGGCGCGCTACGGCCTGATGTGCAAGGAAGACGGCATGGTTTTCGATGACGGCGTCACCGCCTGCATCGCCGACAACCACTTCCTGATGACCACCACCACCGGCGGCGCAGCGCGCGTGCTGCAGTGGCTGGAAATCTACCAACAGACCGAATGGCCGGACCTCAAGGTGTACTTCACCTCGGTCACCGACCACTGGGCAACCATGACCCTGTCCGGCCCCAACAGCCGCAAGTTGCTGAGCGAAGTGACCGATATCGACTTGGACAAGGACGGTTTCCCGTTCATGACCTGGAAAGAAGGCTTGGTCGGCGGCGTGCCGGCACGGGTGTTCCGTATCTCGTTTACCGGTGAGCTGTCGTACGAAGTCAACGTGCAGGCCGACTACGCCATGGGCGTGCTGGAACAGATTGTCGAAGCCGGAAAGAAGTACAACCTGACGCCGTACGGCACCGAAACCATGCACGTACTGCGCGCCGAGAAGGGCTTCATCATCGTCGGCCAGGACACCGACGGCTCGATGACCCCGGACGACCTGAACATGGGTTGGTGTGTAGGCCGCACCAAGCCGTTCTCGTGGATCGGCTGGCGCGGGATGAACCGTGAAGACTGCGTGCGCGAAGAGCGTAAGCAGCTGGTCGGGCTCAAGCCGATTGATCCGAACGTATGGCTGCCGGAAGGCGCGCAGCTGGTGTTCGATCCGAAGCAGACGATTCCGATGAGGATGGTCGGCCACGTCACCTCAAGCTATGCCCACAACTCCCTCGGCTATTCGTTTGCGATGGCGGTGGTCAAGGGCGGCTTGAAGCGCATCGGCGAGCGCGTGTTCTCACCGCAAGCGGATGGCAGCGTGATCGAGGCGGAAATTGTGTCTTCGGTGTTCTTTGACCCGAAAGGCGAGCGGCAGAACATCTGATAGACCGAGGCGCCTGCAGCGCAGGCAAGCCCCCTCCCACATTTTGAAATGCATTCCCCTGTGGGAGGGGGCTTGCCCCCGATGAGGCCAGTAGCCGCACAACAGAATTCAGACAGGTGCTTTATGACAGCAGCCAACGTATACCAACAACGCCCAACCACCGGCGCCAAGGCCGAGTCGTCGCTGCACCATGCCGACCTCGCCAGCCTGGTCGGCAAGGGCCGCAAGAACGCCGGCGTGACCGTGCGCGAAAAGAAACTCCTCGGCCACCTGACGATTCGTGGCGATGGCCATGACGCGGCCTTCGCTGCCGGCGTGCACAAAGCCCTCGGCATCGAGCTTCCAGCCGCCCTGCAGGTGATCGTCAAAGGCGAAACCAGCCTGCAATGGCTTGGCCCGGATGAATGGCTGCTGGTTGTGCCGAGCGGTGAAGAGTTCGCTGCCGAGCAAAACCTGCGGGCTGCCCTGGGCGACCTGCATATCCAGATCGTCAACGTCAGCGGCGGCCAGCAGATCCTCGAACTCAGCGGCCCGAATGTGCGCGACGTGCTGATGAAGTCCACCAGCTACGACGTGCACCCGAACAATTTCCCGGTGGGCAAGGCGGTGGGCACGGTGTTCGCCAAGTCGCAACTGGTGATCCGCCATACCGCCGAAGACACCTGGGAACTGCTGATTCGTCGCAGCTTCTCGGATTACTGGTGGTTGTGGCTGCAGGATGCGTCAGCCGAATTTGGCCTGAACGTTCAAGCCTGAGGAGTGACCGATGAGCCGTGCACCCGATACATGGATTTTGACTGCCGACTGCCCCAGCGTGCTCGGCACGGTGGACGCGGTCACCCGCTACCTGTTCGAGCAGGGCTGCTACGTCACCGAACACCATTCGTTCGATGACCGCCTCTCGGGCCGGTTTTTTATTCGCGTGGAATTCCGCCAGCCCGACGGTTTCGACGAGCAGGCTTTCCGCGATGGCCTGGCCACTCGCGGCGAAGCCTTTGGCATGATCTTCGAACTGACGGCGCCGAACTACCGGCCAAAAGTGGTGATCATGGTTTCCAAGGCCGATCACTGCCTGAACGACCTGCTGTACCGCCAGCGTATCGGCCAACTGTCCATGGACGTGGTCGCGGTGGTGTCCAACCATCCCGATCTCAAGCCGTTGGCCGACTGGCACCAGATTCCCTACTACCATTTCCCCCTCGACCCCAACGACAAACCGTCCCAGGAGCGTCAGGTGTGGCAAGTGATTGAAGAGACCGGTGCGGAACTGGTGATTCTTGCGCGCTACATGCAAGTGCTGTCGCCGGAGCTGTGCCGCAAGCTCGATGGCAAGGCGATCAACATCCACCACTCGTTGTTGCCGGGGTTCAAGGGCGCCAAGCCGTATCACCAGGCCTACAACAAGGGCGTGAAACTGGTCGGCGCCACGGCGCATTACATCAACAACGACCTGGATGAAGGCCCGATCATCGCCCAGGGCGTGGAG
Source organism: Pseudomonas antarctica (assembly GCF_001647715.1). Classification (NCBI taxonomy): domain Bacteria; kingdom Pseudomonadati; phylum Pseudomonadota; class Gammaproteobacteria; order Pseudomonadales; family Pseudomonadaceae; genus Pseudomonas; species Pseudomonas antarctica. The sequence goes on along the minus strand of NZ_CP015600.1, from coordinate 5,911,363 downwards.
GTGGTGGACCACAGCCATTATCCCGAGGACCTGATTGCCAAGGGGCGTGATATCGAAGGGCTGACACTGGCCCGGGCCGTTGGGTATCACATAGAGCGGCGGGTGTTCTTGAACGCCAATCGCACCGTCGTTCTTTAGATCGCTATCGCAGGCAAGCCAGCTCCCACATTTGAATGTGTTCACAAATCAAAAGGTGGGAGCGGGCTTGCCCGCGATGAGGCCATCAGCAACAACGCACAAACAGCATCTGTACCCGAGCACTTTACGCGCTGCCTGCCTGGGCAACGCGGTTCCATAAAAACAACAGCGAGGTGAAAGCATGTCTGGTAATCGTGGTGTCGTGTATCTCGGCAACGGCAAGGTCGAAGTACAGAAAATCGACTATCCCAAAATGCAGGACCCCCGTGGCAGGAAGATTGAACACGGCGTCATCCTGCGCGTGGTCTCCACCAACATCTGCGGCTCCGACCAACACATGGTGCGCGGCCGCACCACTGCCCAGACCGGCCTGGTACTGGGGCATGAAATCACCGGCGAAGTGATCGAAAAGGGCAGCGATGTCGAGAACCTGAAAATCGGCGACCTGGTCTCGGTGCCGTTCAACGTGGCGTGCGGCCGCTGCCGCTCCTGCAAAGAGCAACACACCGGCGTGTGCCTGACCGTCAACCCGGCCCGTGCCGGTGGCGCCTACGGCTACGTCGACATGGGCGACTGGACCGGCGGCCAAGCCGAATACGTGCTGGTGCCGTACGCCGACTTCAACCTGCTGAAACTGCCGGACCGCGACAAGGCCATGGAGAAAATCCGCGACCTGACCTGCCTTTCCGACATTCTCCCGACGGGTTACCACGGTGCCGTCACTGCTGGCGTCGGCCCGGGCAGTACCGTTTACATTGCGGGTGCCGGCCCGGTCGGCCTGGCCGCTGCGGCGTCCGCACGCCTGCTCGGCGCGGCGGTCGTGATCATCGGCGACGTCAACTCTATCCGCCTGGCCCATGCCAAGGCGCAAGGGTTTGAAGTGGTTGACCTGTCCACCGACACCCCGCTGCACGAACAGATCGCCGCCCTGCTGGGCGAGCCGGAAGTGGACTGCGCCGTTGACTGCGTGGGCTTCGAAGCGCGTGGCCACGGGCATGACGGCGCCAAGGCCGAAGCCCCGGCCACCGTGCTCAACTCGCTGATGGGCGTGGTGCGTGTGGCAGGCAAAATCGGCATTCCAGGCTTGTACGTGACCGAAGACCCGGGCGCCGTCGACGCCGCCGCGAAAATGGGCAGCCTGAGCATTCGCTTCGGTCTGGGCTGGGCTAAATCCCACAGCTTCCACACCGGCCAAACCCCGGTGATGAAGTACAACCGCCAGCTGATGCAGGCGATCATGTGGGACCGCATTCATATTGCCGATATCGTCGGCGTCGAAGTCATCAGCCTGGATGACGCGCCGCGTGGGTACGGCGAGTTTGATGCGGGCGTGCCGAAGAAGTTTGTGATTGATCCGCACAAACTGTTCAGCGCGGCATAAGCATTGGCAAAATCAAAAGGGCGACCCTAGGGTCGCCCTTTTTGCGTCGGGTGCTTAAGCCTGCAAGCGTCGACTGATGACATCGAGCAAGTCGCAGCCATCTCGCAGCGGAATGGCGCAGAGCAGGGCAAAGTCCTGCAGGACAAGGGTGTCGGTTTGCAGGCCTTCGCGAAACGCGAGGTTTTCCATGACTTGAGTGACCGCGCGGATGCGGTAGACGGCGGCGTCGTGGAGCACGTCCAGTGGGACTTGGGTGTCGATGAGCAGGGAAGGGGTGGTGCTGTCGTGGCCGGTGAGCGGGATGTATCGGTTCATGTTTTAACCTTTATTTCAGAGAATGTGGCTACCACTCACACGTCGCCAAACGAATGGGTGGCAGCTGTACGCAGGTTGGCGAACCGGTGAAATAAAGCAAAGGCCGGCAGACCCGAAGGTCTCCCGCGCACAGCCGCCATAAAGCAGCTTTACGCGTACAAAAAACCTGCAAAGGAGCAGGTGCTTTTGCATGCATTATTTCAATCGGGTCGCCAAACCCGTGTCGCCATGTGGACGACCGCCGAACTATAAGCGCCATCCTTCGCCATGAGCAAGTCGCCCAGCCGATGAAAATCAAATGTGGGAGCGGGCTTGCTCGCGAAAGCGGTGGGTCAGTCAACACATTCATCAACTGATACACCGCCTTCGCGAGCAAGCCCGCTCCCACAGGGAAACGCCTGGAGCAAGTCGCCCAGACGGTGAAGATCAAAATGTGGGAGCTGGCTTGCCTGCGAAGGCGGCGTGTCAGTCAACACATTCATCAACTGATACACCGCCATCGCGGGCAAGCCCGCTCCCACAGGCAAACGCCTGGAGCAAGTCGCCCAGACGGTGAAGATCAAAATGTGGGAGCTGGCTTGCCTGCGAAGGCGGCGTGTCAGTCAACACATTCATCAACTGATACACCGCCATCGCGGGCAAGCCCGCTCCCACAGGGAAACGCCTGGAGCAAGTCGCCCGGCCGATGAAAATCAAATGTGGGAGCGGGCTTGCTCGCGAAAGCGGTGGGTCAGTCAACACATTCATCAACTGATACACCGCCTTCGCGAGCAAGCCCGCTCCCACAGGGAAACGCCTGGAGCAAGTCGCCCAGACGGTGAAGATCAAAATGTGGGAGCTGGCTTGCCTGCGAAAGCGGTGGGTCAGTCAACACATTCATCAACTGATACACCGCCTTCGCGAGCAAGCCCGCTCCCACAGGGAAACGCCTGGAGCAAGTCGCCCAGACGGTGAAGATCAAAATGTGGGAGCTGGCTTGCCTGCGATGGCGGCGTGTCAGTCAACACATTCATCAGTTGATACACCGCCATCGCGGGCAAACGCCTGGAGCAAGTCGCCCGGCCGATGAAGATCAAAATGTGGGAGCGGGCAAGCCCGCTCCCACAGGGTAGTGGTGTGAGCAAGTCGCCCAGGCAGTGAAGATCAAAATGTGGGAGCTGGCTTGCCTGCGATGGCGGCGTGTCAGTCAACACATTCATCAACTGATACACCGCCTTCGCGAGCAAGCCCGCTCCCACAGGGTAGTGGTGTGAGCAAGTCGCCCAGGCAGTGAAGATCAAAATGTGGGAGCTGGCTTGCCTGCGATGGCGGCGTGCCAGCCAACACATTCATCAACTGATACACCGCCTTCGCGAGCAAGCCCGCTCCCACAGGTGTTGAGAGGGGTCAGCGGGAGGCCAGTGCGCCTTGGTACAGCACTGGTCCGGTGGGTTGGCCGGTGGGCGAGCCGCCTTGTGGTTCCAGGCTGACGGCGAGGGTCAGCGGTGCGCTCAACAACGCTTGCTGTGCCTGGCTCAACTGGATTCGGCCTTTACCCGAGGTAGGCACCAGCCCCAGAGAGATCGGTTTGCCGCCGGGTGCAATGGCCCACAACTCCAGCGCTCGCGTTGGCTCTACCGCCGCCAGCGACAGTGGCTCTACTTGCAGGTGATCGCCAAACGCCTGGATCTGCAACGCCGGTTGCTGGTTAGCCGCGACCAGCGTGGCGTTGTACTCGGCGCCGATATCACGCTGATAAAGCACGCCGACCAACACGGCGACGACGACCGCGCATGCAGCCGCCAGCAGGCGAAAGTTCATCCAGAACGGTTTCTTCGCCGGCACGTGCAGCACTTGCGGCTCGATCCGCGCCTTGATGCCTGCCCACACATGGTCCGGCACCGGCCGCTCAGGCAAAGAGCCGGTCAGGCTGGCGAGTGCATCCTGCCAATGGCCCAGTTCGACGCGCAGCGCGGCGTCTTCCAATAACAGGGCGTCGAAGCGCCGACGGGCGGTAGCAGGCATTAGGCCGATAGCGTAATCGGCAGCCAGGGCGCGGCGCAGGGCAGTGGTTTGGTAGTTCATGATTCAAGGCACCTGCGCAGGCGCTCCATGCCGCGGCGAATCCAGGATTTGACCGAGCCCAGGGGCGCGGCCAAGTGGTCGGCCAACTCCGAGCACGACAGGCCCTGAAAGTAAGCCACGGTAATTGATTGACGCTGCATGCCGTCGAGGGTGTCCAGGCAACGGTTCAGTGCGCTGGCTTCGCGTTCGCTGTCGAGTTGCTCGTGGGCGCTGGGGCTGTCGTCGAGCATGGCGTCCTGCTGGCCGTCGGCCAAGGGTTGTTCGCGGTGTTTGCGCAATTGGTCGATCGCCAGGTTGCGGGTGATATTGACCATCCAGGTCATCGGCGCCGCCAGGTGCGCCTCGTAGCGCGAAGCGTTGTACCAGATGCGCACGAAAGCTTCCTGCAACACCTCTTCGGCCAGGTCCGAGCGCCCCATGAACCGCAACGCCACACCGTGCAGCCGTGGCGAGACGCTGCGGTAGAGGGTTTCGAACGCCTGGCGGTTGCCCAGGGCGCATTGGGCCAGCAACGGCCGCAACGGGTCAGCATCATTGATCGAAATAGGGCTTCTCCAGGCTCTCGGACGAAGGCGACGGGACTGCGCACGGTAGGCAGAGGGTAGTCCAGCTTGAGCATTCATTCCATCCAACTCCGGGCGGTGCTTGGTGGATATACGCGGAGCAGGGACATTTGGATGCGGCTTTTTCTGAACTAATCTGTAAGTGGGAACATTCCTTCGGGACTGTCAGTCAAACGCCTGCTTTTAGCTCCTACATTCAGAGGTTGTCTTGATGAAGATTTCACGCGGTTTTGCCCTGTCCTGCCTGATGACCGTGGCCGCCAGCCCGGTGTTTGCCGCAGGTTTCAGCCTCGGTGATGTGGCCAATGCCGTATCCGGTGCCCAGGGCAACAATAAGGCGGCTGCCGCAGCGCCGAGCTCCCAGACCGCTGGCCTGTTGCAGGCCCTGACCTCGCAACTGAACGTTACCCCGGAACAAGCCGTTGGCGGCACTGGCGCCATGCTGGGCCTGGCCAAAAACAAGCTGAGCGGCACCGACTATTCGCAACTGGGCAAGAGCGTGCCGGGCCTGGATCAACTGTCGGGGAGCAACTCGCTGGGCAGCCTCGGCGCCTTGAGCGGGATGCTCGGCCAGAGTGGCGGCAGCAAAACCAGCGGCCTGGACGGCGTGCTGGGTAACGTGAAGGACACCAGCGACCTGAACACCGCGTTCAGCGCGCTGGGCATGGATAACAGCATGATCGGCAAGTTTGCGCCGGTGATCCTGCAATACCTGGGTGGCCAGGGCGCCAACCAGTCGGTGCTGGGCAAGCTGGCCTCGGCCTGGGGCACTGGCAGCTAAATACGTTTGAATGTGTATTTCATACACGGGGCGATGACTTTATTGATGCTAAAGATGAAAAAGCATACGTAATGAGGCGTATTGAATTGTAGGGAACCGCCGTAACGGATGCGCCACAGATTGAGACCTTTCAAGCTGCGCTAATCACGGGCTTGGAAGGTTTCATTCATTGGAATTTAAGTGGTGACACGATGAAAACTTCACATTTGCCAGTTGGCGTCTCGTATTGGATCAACCCCCCTGCCATCCCGCGGGAGCCCCTAGGTACAGGTTTGATGGGGCACCAGCGGCACTCTAATGCCCAGAATGGAATGGCCAATACCTCGAAGGCACAAGAACCCCAAGGGTCTCATGACCCTGTACTCAACATTTGGGGAGAATGTGTTCCCCGTTAGTTAGAACTCAATTTGATTCGATAAGACGGCTTTATTTGAGTAACGTCTCAATTCTCCGGTCTTTTTCCCTCCAGAGCTGGTTCACCCAGTTCTGGACGGTCTGGCGAAACGCCGGATCGTTCTCGTAGTCCCCTTGCCACAACGCCGGGTCCAGCGCATGGGTGCGGATATCAATGATCACTTTCGGCACCGCGCCGCTGATCAAATCCCAGAACCCCGGAATCTTTTGCTGCTGCTCTTGAGATGGATAGACCACGGTCACGTCGAGTACCGCGTCCAGCTGTTCACCCAGCGCCGCCAGCACAAACGCCACGCCGCCCGCCTTGGGCTTGAGCAACCGCGAGAACGGCGAATCCTGTTGTTTGCGTTTGGCCTCGCTGAACCGCGTGCCTTCCAGGTAATTGACCACCGTCACCGGCTGGCGCTTGAACAGCTCGCAGGCCTGCTGGGTGATTTTCAGGTCCTGGCCCGCCAGTTCCGGGTGCTTGGCCAGGAACGCCTTGGTGTAGCGTTTCATGAACGGGTAATCCAGTGCCCACCAGGCCAGGCCAAGGAAGGGCACCCAGATCAGCTCTTTTTTCAGGAAGAATTTGAAGAACGGCGTTCGGCGGTTAAGCGCCTGGATCAGGGCTGGAATGTCGACCCACGACTGATGGTTGCTGATCACCAGGTAAGAGGTATCGCGTCGCAGGTCGCCGCCGCCGCGAATGTCCCATTGAGTGGGCGTGCACCGGGAGAATATAAGCTTGTCGATTTCGGCCCAGGTTTCGGCGATCCACATCACCGCCCATGACGCGTAGTCGCGACAGCGCCCGCGGGCCACCAACTTGATCAGGGCAAACACCATCAAGGGGCCGAACAGCACCAGGGTGTTGAGCAATAACAGCAGTGTGACGAAACAGCCGGTGAGCAGGCGGCGCATAAGTAACTCTTGGAATCGACGTGGGCGGGCCATGATAAGCAAGCTGAGTCGAGAGGCCAAATCGCAAATCGCCGCACGAATGTTTCACACTGCGCCCGGTATGGTTGAGAACTAACTTAGTCCGGCTTTTGCGGTCTAGAATCCGCCTACTTCTTTCGAGGAAATCACTTCGTGAAATTGCTCCTTGCTGCGTTCGCCCTGGTTCTTCCCGTTATGGCTGCCCTGCCTGTCATGGCCGCCGAACCGACCCTTTACGGTCGCTACGAATACATCCAGTTGCCGGAGATCGGTGAAACCTTCAAGGCCAAGATGGACACCGGCGCGCTGACCGCCTCGCTGTCGGCCCGTAACATCGAAACCTTCCAGCGTGACGGCGACGACTGGGTGCGCTTCCGACTCGGCGGCAAGGATGCGAGCGACAAGGTCTACGAACATAAAGTCTCGCGCATCAGCAAGATCAAGAGCCGCGCCGACGAAGACGAGGACAAGGACGAAGCCACGGTGGCCAAGCGCCCGGTGATTGACCTGGAAATGTGCCTGGGTAACGTCAAGCGCACCGTCGAGGTCAACCTTACTGACCGCAGCAGCTTCAACTACCCGCTGCTGATCGGCGCCAAGGCCCTGCGTGAATTCGGCGCGGCGGTAAACCCGGCCCGTCGTTATACCGCTGATAAACCGGACTGCTGATTGAACCCATGCCGCATATCCTGATTGTCGAAGACGAAGCGGCGATAGCCGACACGTTGGTTTTCGCCCTGCAAGGCGAGGGCTTCACCACCACCTGGCTGAGCCTCGGCCAGGAGGCGCTGGCCCATCAGCGCCAGACACCGGCCGACCTGATCATCCTCGACATCGGCTTGCCGGATATCACCGGCTTTGAAACCTGCAAGCAATTGCGCCGTTTCAGCGAAGTACCGGTGATGTTCCTCAGTGCCCGGGATGCCGAGATTGACCGTGTGGTGGGCCTGGAGATCGGCGCCGACGATTATGTGGTCAAGCCGTTCAGCCCACGGGAAGTGGCGGCGCGGGTGCGGGCGATCCTCAAGCGCGTCGGCCCAGGTGTGGCGCCCGCCGTGTTCCAGGTGGACCTGGAACGCATGCAAATCAGTTATCGCGGGCAGTCATTGAGCCTGACCCGGCATGAATTCCGGTTGCTGCAAAGCCTGCTCGAGCAACCCGAACGCGTGTTCAGCCGCGAGCAATTACTCGACGCGGTGGGCGTGGCGGCGGATGCCGGCTACGAGCGCAATATTGACAGCCACATCAAGAGCTTGCGCAGCAAACTGCGTGGTATCGCGGCCGATGCGGAGCCAATCCAGACCCATCGCGGCCTGGGCTACAGCTACAGCCCGAGCCACAGCTGATGCGCCTGGGGCTGCGGATTTTCCTGGTGTATGCGCTGTTTATCGGCCTGACCGGCTACTTCGTGCTCAACACGGTGATGAAGGAAATCCGCCCGGGCGTGCGCCAGTCCACCGAAGAAACCCTGGTGGACACCGCCAATCTGCTGGCCGAGATTCTGCGCGATGACGTGAAAAACCACACCCTCGGCCAAAGCCATTGGGCCGAACTGCTCAAGGCCTATGGCAATCGCCAGCCCGGCGCGACCATTTGGGGCCTGCCGAAAAACCAGGTTAACCACCGTATCTACGTGACCGACGCCAAGGGCATCGTGCTGCTCGACTCCAAGGGCGAAGCGGTGGGCCAGGACTACTCCAAGTGGAACGACGTGTACCTGACCCTGCGCGGCGAGTACGGCGCGCGCTCCACGCGCAGCGAACCGGATGACCCCGCCTCGTCGGTGATGCACGTTGGTGCGCCGATCCGCGATAACGGGCAAATCATCGGCGTGGTCACCGTGGCCAAGCCCAACAGTTCGTTGCAGCCCTATGTCGACCGCACCGAGCGCCGCCTGCTGTGGTACGGCGCCGGGCTCGTGGTCATGGGCCTGCTGCTCGGCGCCCTGTTGTCGTGGTGGCTGAGCGTTGCGCTGCACCGGCTGACGGCTTACGCGCAGGCGGTGAGCGAAGGGCGGCGTGCCGAGCTGCCGCATTACCGTGGCGGCGAGCTCAAGCAACTGTCCACCGCCGTGGAGCACATGCGCACGCAGTTGGAGGGCAAGGCCTACGTCGAGCATTACGTGCACACCCTGACCCACGAACTGAAAAGCCCGCTGGCGGCGATTCGCGGCGCAGCGGAACTGTTGCAGGGCGACATGACCCGCGAGCAGCAGCAGCGTTTCGTCGGCAATATCGACAGTGAAAGCGCGCGCCTGCAACAGTTGATCGAACGCCTGCTGAACCTGGCGCAAGTGGAGCAACGCCAGGGCCTGGAAGAGCAAACCAGTGTGCCGTTGGCCGCCCTGGTTGATGACGTACTCAAGGCCCAATGCGCACGTATTGAGGGCGCCGGCTTGCAGGTGGAGCAGACCATTGCTGGGGATGTGAAGGTGTTTGGCGAGCCTTTTCTGTTGCGCCAGGCCTTGGGCAATCTGCTGGAAAACGCGCTGGACTTCACGCCACCGGGCGGCGCGTTGAAATTCAGTGCGCACACCCAGCACAACGACGTACACGTCAGCCTGTTCAACCAGGCGGCGCCGATTCCCGACTACGCCCTGCCACGCCTGAGCGAACGTTTCTACTCGCTGCCACGCCCGGCCAGCGGGCGTAAAAGCACCGGCCTGGGCCTGAACTTTGTCGAAGAAGTGATGAAGCTGCACGGCGGCGCTTTGCAGATCGGCAACGTGCAAGGCGGCGTACAAGTGGTGCTGCATCTCCACACAGTCTCCACATTGCCCACATAAATCGCCCATATGCGCGGCTCACGCTCTGCCTATCAAAACAGGGAGAGCCCCATGAACCGCAGCCTGCTTTTCAAACTTGGCGCAATTGCGCTGCTGATTCTGTTGTTGCTGATTCCGTTGCTGATGATCAACGGCATCATCAGCGACCGTCAGCAACTGCGCGATGGCGTATTGATGGACATCGCCCGCAGCTCCAGCTACAGCCAGCGCGTCACCGGGCCGGTGATGGTGGTGCCGTATCGCAAGACCGTGCGCGAGTGGAAACTCAATGAAAAGCTCAACAAACGCTACGAGCAAACCCGTGAAGAGCGCGGTCGTCTGTATTTCCTGCCGGAGCGTTTTGAACTCGACGGCAAGGTGCAGACCGAGCTGCGCGCACGGGGCATTTATCAAGCGCGGCTGTTCCATGCCGACAACCGTATCAGCGGGCGTTTTGAGCTGCCTGCGCAGTTGGGTATCACCGAGGACTTTGCTGATTACCGCTTTGAACCGGCGTTTCTGGCGGTGGGTATCAGCGATATTCGCGGTATCGAAAACGCGCTGACGCTGGAGCTGGGCAGCCAGCGTCTGGAGTTTTCGCCGGGCACTCAAGTGGACTGGCTAGGGGAAGGCGTGCACGTAACGCTGCCCGAGCAGGACAGCAAAAAACCGGCCGAGGTGGACTTTGCTTTCGACCTGCGCCTGCAAGGCACTGAACAGCTGCAAGTGGTGCCGGTGGGCAAGACCAGCCAGGTATCCCTCGCCTCCAACTGGCCGCACCCGAGCTTTATCGGCAACTTCCTCCCGGCTCAACGAGACGTCACCGATAAAGGCTTCACCGCCAACTGGCAGACTTCGTTTTTTTCCACCAACCTCGAACAAGCCCTGCAAACCTGCCTGGACCGGCAGGGCTGTGAAGACTTCACCAATCGCAGCTTCGGCGTGAACTTCATCGACCCGGTTGACCAGTACCTCAAGAGCGACCGAGCAATTAAATACGCGTTGCTGTTTATCGCCCTGACGTTTGCCGGCTTCTTCCTGTTCGAAGTGCTCAAGAACCTGGCCGTGCACCCGATTCAATACGCGTTGGTGGGTGTTGCCCTGGCGTTCTTCTACTTGCTGTTGTTGTCGTTGTCCGAGCACCTGGGTTTTGCGCTGGCGTATTTGATATCCGCCAGTGCTTGCGTGTTGTTGATTGGTTTCTACGTGTGCCATGTGCTGCGCAGCGTCACTCACGGCCTGGGGTTTTCGGCGGGGTTGGCGGCGTTGTATGGCTTGTTGTACGGGTTGCTGAGTGCCGAGGATTACGCGCTGCTGATGGGCTCGCTGTTGCTGTTCGGCCTGCTCGGCACGGTGATGGTGCTGACGCGCAAACTGGACTGGTATGGCGTGGGCAAACGCAAAGCGGGCGAGCCACTGCAGTTTGATCTGGAGGCCGTGCAATGATCGGGTTGCGTGAGGATCAGCAGGTGGGCGCGCAGTTGGCCGCAAGAATCGTCATATTCCTCAACTCCGTCACCTTCCGAAGTGGGAGCGGGCTTACCCGCGAAAGCGGTGGGTCACAAACAGATGTACTGAATGACACGCCGCAATCGCGGGCAAGCCCGCTCCCACAATGGATGGGGATGAATGTCACACCGGTGGCTGGGTCTGCAGCATCGAAGGCCGCTGGCTGACCTCGGCATACCAGGCGGCAAGCTTGGGATTAGCGTCACGCCATTGCAGGTCTGGGTGGCGGAAGTCGAGGTAGCCCAGGGCGCATGCCACACTGATGGAGGCGATGTCGAAGTGGCTGGCCAGTTCGGCAATTGCATCGGCTTCAAGCGCTGCGAGGGTGCGACGAATCTTTTTGCGCTGTTCGTCCAGCCACTGGTCCCAGTGCTTTTCCGCCGGGCGCATGGCCGTCTCGTAACGCACCAACACGGCGGCATCCATGATGCCGTCGGCCATCGAGGCCAGGGTCAGGCGGCGCCAGCGCGCCGCGCCGTCGCGGGGTATCAGCGGGTTGCCGACGTGCTGGTAGTCAAGGTAATCGAGGATCACCCGGCTGTCGTGCAGCACTGTGCCGTCGGCCAGGCGCAGGGCCGGGATTTTGCCCACGGGGTTGTCTTGCACCAATTGCGCATCCGGCTGGACCGGTGTCGGCATGCAACCTTGCAGGGCCACACGGTCCTGCTGGCCGGTCTCGGCCAGCAGCACGCGGACTTTGCGAACGAACGGTGACGCGGGGTTGTGGAACAAGGTCATGCTGGGCACGGACATGGGCATTCCTCTGAATGGGCAGTGGCTAGCCTAGAGGGTTGCGCCGTGGCTGGCGAGGGGGTTTTTGGGTGTTTTTGAGGGCCTCATCGCAGGCAAGCCAGCTCCCACATTTTGAATTGTGAACGCAGCCCAAGGTGGGAGCTGGCTTGCCTGCGATGGCGCCCTCAGCCGCGCCGCTTACACAACGCCCAAACACCCATGACAGCGGGAATCCCCAAGCCTACCCAACTGAGCGAATCCCACAGCCCATCGCCCAGCAACGCCGCAAACAACCCGGCCGCGCTGAGCACACCAATCCCAAGCGGAATACCAAACACCTTCCAGAAATTCGACTGGCGCGGCTTCATGCCCTGGCCGCCTTGCGCCGCACGATCCATAGGTAAATGCCGCTGCCCAGCACGATGATGGTCAGCACATCCAGCACTGCCCACAGGATCTTCATCGGCAGGCCGCCATAGTCACCAAAGTGCAACGGCTGGGACATGCCCATGGCGTCCATGTACCACGGCCGTTCGGCGATGGCGGTGACGGCCAGGGTGCTCGCGTCGATCAGCACTGGCGTGAGCAAGTGCGAGGTCAGATGGGTGCTGCCTTTCATGAACACCGCATAGTGGTGCTCGCTGGAAAAACGCGTACCGGGGAAGGCGATAAAGTCCGGCTGCATGCCGGGCGCGGCCTTGGCCGCAATGCTCAGCAGCTCGGTGGCCGGTGCGCGTTGTGTCAGCGGCGGCGCGTTTTTGTAGGGCTCGATCATCGCGCTGAGGCTGTCCTGGCGCCAGGCGGCGATGATCAGGTCGGCGCAGGCGCTGATCACGCCGGTCACGCCCACCACCAGCGCCCAGGTCAGCGTGACCACGCCGATAAGGTTATGCAGGTCGAGCCAGCGCAGGCGGGTGGATTTGTCCTGGCGTACGGTGGCGAACTTCAAGCGGCGCATAAACGGCAGGTACAGCACCGTGCCCGAGACAATCGCCAGCACAAACAGAATGCCCATGAACGCCAGCAGCAATTTGCCCGGCAGGCCGGCGAACATATCCACATGCAGGCGCAGCAGGAACAGCGTCAGCCCGCCGTTGGCCGCCGGGGTTTCCACGGCGTCGCCAGTGCGCGCATCGAGCATGAAGGTGTGAGACGAGTTGGGTTCGGTGCCGGCCGTGGCGGCCATGATCGCAATCACGCCGTTCTTGTCGTCCTCGTCCCACGCCAGGTATTGCATGGCTTCACCTGGTCGATGAGCCTGGGCCTTGGCCACCAACTGCTCAAGGTTCAGGTGCGGAGTGTCGGCGGGCATCTGCGCAAGTTCATGCTCGTTGCCCAGCAGGTGGTCGATCTCGTGGTGAAACACCAGCGGCAGGCCGGTGAGGGCGAGCAGCAGCAGGAAGACTGTGCAGATTAGGCTGGCCCAGGTGTGGATGAAGGACCAGCGGCGGATGGTTTTGCTTTTCATCACGGCTCCAAAGGCAAAAGGGCCGCGCTTCAGGCGGCCCTTCATGTGCGGCTGTTTACCGTTTTAGAATTTGTAATTCACGCTGGCGACCACGTTACGTTGGTCGCCGTAGTAGCAGTAGAAGCCATCGCAGGTGGACAGGTAGTCCTTGTTGAAGATGTTCTTGGCATCGACGGCCACAGTCACGCCTTTCATGGCGCTGTTTACGCGGCCAAGGTCGTAGTGCACCGAGGCGTCGTACACAGTGTAGGAACCTACATGGCCCAAGTCGGTGTTGGCTGCGTTGCCGTAAGTGTCGCCTACGTAGCGCACGCCCGCTCCGATCCCGAAGCCGTCCAGCAGGCCACTGCGCCAGGTGTAATCGGCCCAGCCGGTGGCTTGGTTGCGAGGCAGTTGATTCAAGCGATTGCCTTTTTCAGCGGCAGCGCCTTTGGTGATTTCGCTGTCGTTATAGGTGTAGGAACCGACCAACTTGAGGCTTTCGGTGACGTCGGCGCTGGCTTCCAGTTCCAGGCCGCGTACCTGCACTTCACCCACTTGGCGCGTGATGCTGCCTTCGGTAACCGAAGTATTTTGCTGGGTCAGGTCGAACACGGCAGCGGTGAACAGGGCTTTGGTGCCTGGAGGCTGGTATTTGATACCGGCTTCGTACTGTTTACCCTCAGTGGGTTTGAATGCCCCGGTGCTGCCCACTTGGGTGCCTGATCCCGCTTGGAACGACTCGGCGTAGGACAGATACGGAGTGATGCCGTTGTCGAAGACGTAGCTCAGCGCTGCGTTGCCGCTGAAGTGCTTGTCGCGCTGAGTGTTGGTTGCGTCATTCTGGTTGTGGAAAGTTGTACCGGTGTGCACCCAGTCTTCACGACCGCCGAGGGTCAGGCGCCAGTTGTCGAGGGCCATCTGGTCCTGGGCATAAAGGCCGGTTTGCTGGGTCTTCTGGGTGTAGTCGTACATGGTGAAGTACTGGACTTTGGAGAAGTCCTGCCCATACACCGGACGGTTGAAGTTGATCGTCGGAACCCCCGCCGACCCCCACAGCCAACGTGCATCGCTGGTGGAGCGCTGATGGTCGAGGCCGAGTAAAAGCGTATGGCTCACAGCGCCGGTCTGGAAGTCGGCCTGGAAGTTGTTGTCGACCGCAAACTGGCCAATATTTTCGTCGACCTTACCGGCCGAGCGACTCACGTTACCCTCTGCGTCAACCGCGACTTCAGGACCATTGGGATAGAACGCACCACCTGCGGTGATGCCCTGGAACGAGAGTTCGTTCTTGGTGTAACGCAGGTTCTGATGGAACTGCCAGGTGTCGTTCAGACGTGTTTCGAAGGCGTAACCCAGCGCGTAGTAGGTGCGGTCGTAGAATTCCCAGTCCGGATCACCCAGGTTCTTGTGGTGAGAAATCTTGCCGGCCGGCGAGCTCAGCTTGGTGCCTTGCAGGGGTAGGAATTGCCCGGTAATTCCGGTGTCGTCGCGAGTGAACTGGGTCAGCAGCGTCAGCTTGGTATCGTCGTTAATGTTCCAGGTCAGGCTGGGGGCGATGTTGTAGCGCTTGTCTGGAATGTGGTCCACGGGTGCGTTGCTATCGCGTACTACGCCGCTGACGCGATAAAGAAACTGGCCTTGGTCGTCGACCTTGCCGGTGCTGTCGAAGTTGATTTGTTTGTGATTGTTGCTGCCGGCTTGCACCTCGATTTCATTCGAGTTTTCAGCCTGGGGGCGACGGCTGACCATGTCCAGCAGGCCACCGGGTGGAGTTTGCCCGTACACCGACGACGCTGGGCCGCGCAGCACTGCAATACGTTCAAGGTCCCAGGTGTCGATCTTAGGCGTGGCGTAGTTGCCTTTCGGCAATGGCAGGCCATCCAGGAATTGAGTCGGCACAAATCCCCGGACCAGCAGCCAATCGCTGCGCGAATCAGCGCCATACCCGCTGCTTTGTACGCCAGCGGTGTAGCGCAAGGCGTCATTGAGGTTGAGTACGGAGCGGTCTTCCATTTGCTGACGTGTAATGACCGTTACCGAACGTGGCAGTTCGGCAATCGGTGTATCCGTCTTGGTGCCCGCCGCTGTGCGTGTTGCTACATAACCATCCACCGGGCCCCACGCGCTTTCATAGCTGCCTTGCCCAATGATGCTGGTCTCCGGCAGCGCCACGACGCCTTCCGGAATCGCCACCAGGGTAAACGTCCCGGCGCTGCTCTGTTCCAACTGCAACCCTGTCCCACGCAAGGCCTCACGCAGCGCGCCTTGCGCATCGTACTGGCCCTTCACCGGTGCCGAGGTTTTGCCCGACGCCAGCGCCGGGTTAAGGGTCAGCGCCAGGCCCGCCTGGCTGGCGATCTGGTTCAGGGTGCTGGCCAGCGGCGCGGCCGGCAGGTTGTAGGCGCGCACGTTCGAGGCCTGTTCAGCGGCGATCAGCGACGTGCTAGTCAGCGGCGTGCTGAGGGCAATGGCCACGGCTAACAGGCTGGGGCGCAACAGGGTGTCTAGCGTGCGGGACATGGGGTGGCTCCTGAATGGAAATATTTCTCAATTGCCTATGTGCCGAGCGAGATTGGAAAAGTGATAGGGCTGAGCGAAGATATTTTTTGAGTCGAGTATTTGAGGCGTTTTTCAGGGCCTCTTCGCGGGCAAGCCCGCTCCCACATTCGACTGCGTTCTACTTGGAAAAACGCGGCCGAATGTGGGAGCAGGCTTGCTCGCGAAAGCTACAGCCCATGCACCGCATAACCTAAGGCTTGGCGATAACGGTCACCCACCACGGCGTGCGCTGCTCGATCTGCACCGGCAAGGTCGGCAGCAGGGCGTTCAGCGCCAGCGTAGTGTCATGCAGAGGGAAACTGCCGGTGATGCGCAGGTCGGCCACGCGCTTATCCACACCCAGGTAGCCGGGGCGATAGCGGCTGAGCTCCTCGACCACGTCGCCCAGGCGGGCGTTGTCGACCACCAGCATGCCGCGTGTCCAGGCATCGGTGGCGGGCGTGACGGCCAGCACAGGGCCGAGACTGTCGCTGCGCATCAGCACTTGCTGGCCTTCGCTGAAAATCTGTTCTTGATGCAGTGCCTGTGGCTGGGCGGCCACCGCAGACTGCAGCACGCTCAGGCGCGTGGCGGCGTCTTCGCGCTTGACGATAAACCGCGTGCCCAGCGCCCGCAGGCTGCCGTCGCGGGTTTGTACATAGAAGGGGCGCGCATCGTTGTGGCCGGTTTCGACCAGCATCTCGCCTTCCTGCAACACGATCAGCCGGCGTTTTTCATCGAAGCGCACGTCGATTGCGCTGTGGGTATTGAGGTTGATCAGTGTGCCATCCGCGAGTTTCAGCGTGCGCTGCTCGCCGGTGGCGGTGCGCTGGTCTGCCAGCCAATAGTGGATCGGCACGTAGCGCTCACCGGCAAACAACACCAGGCCGCACACCAGCGCGATACTTGCCAGGCCGCGCCCAAGTTTGCGCACGCGCTGGCGCAGGCTCTCGCGTGACTGCACCAACGCCGCTCGCGCCGGGCCCGACGCTCTGCTGAAACGCTGGTCGAGCATGCCCAACTGGCGCCAGGCGCGCGCATGCTCCTCATCGCTGGCCAGCCATTTGGCGAACTCTTCCTGCGTAACCAGGTTGCCGTCGCCCGAGTCGAGGGACAGTTGCCAGGCAATTGCAGCGTCCAGCACGCGGGCCGAGACCGGTTTGGAGCTGATCACGGGCACGACGGCTCGCCATACAGCGCGACGTAGCACTGGCGAATGCCCTGGGCCAGGTACTGACGCACGCGGGGCACCGACACGTCGAGACGCCGGGCGATTTCTGCGTGGCTCATGCCGTCGAGGCGGTTATAGAGGAAGGCGGCGCGGGCCTTGCTCGACATCTTGGCGAGCAGTTGGTCGATGGCCTTGAGGTCTTCGAGGATCAATTGCTGTTCTTCGGGCGACGGCTGTTCGCTTTCCGGGAGCAGCATCAGTTCGTTGAGGTAAGCCTGTTCCAGTGCTGCGCGGCGGAAGTAGTCGAACAGCAGGCCTTTGGCGATCGACACCAGAAACGCCCGTGGCTCGCGCGGTTCGCGCAACTCATCACGGCCCAGCAGGCGCATGAACGTGTCCTGGCTCAGGTCTTCGGCGCGGCTCGGGCAGGCCACGTTGCGGCGCAGCCACGCCAACAGCCAGCCACGATGGTCGCGGTATAACGCGCCAACAAGCTCACTGTGTGGGGTCTGGACCGACGACAAGGCATCACCGAATAAACAAGAGGTTTAAACTAACGAGAATTATTCGCGATTGTGTCAGAGGCAGGGGGTGGGCGCAATTGGCGTCTGTCGGGCGGTGCCACTAAAACGCTGGCGCTTGTTTGCGGCGTTTCCATTGGCTCAAGCGCTCTTGCAGCGCTTGAGGGCTGTTGATGGCGTGCTGCTGCGCGCGGTTAAACAGGATGAGCATCAGCTCAGCCGTGGCCAGTGCATCGGCGCTGGCGTGATGGCGTTCGCCCACGTGCAGCTTGAAGTGGGTGATCCAGTCGTCGAGGCCGGCTTCGCGGATATTCGCTTCGGGGCAGAGCAGTGGGGCGATGTCCGCAACATCGAGAAACGGATGGCTCAGCCGATAGCCCAGGCTGTCCTTGAGTGCGCGGCACAGCATGTGTTGATCGAACGGTGCGTGAAACGCCAGCATCGGGCTGTCGCCGACAAACGCCATGAAATCCAGCAGCGCTTCGACCGGGTCGCTGCCGGCGGCGATGGCACTGGGGCCGAGGCCATGGATCAACACGCTGGGGCTCAGTTTTGTTTCGGCACGTTGCAGGGTGCGCTCGAACATTTGCGAGAAATCCACCGCGCCGTCCTCGATGACCACCGCGCCGATGGACAGCACCTGATCCCGGTTGAGGTTCAGGCCGCTGGTTTCCAGGTCAACCACCACCCACCGCTGGCTGCGCAGGGAACCGTTCCCCAGTACTGCGGGTTTGGGCAGTTGCGCCAGGCGCAGCTGTTGGGGGGCGTCCAGCCCGGGCTTTTTCTTACGTAGCCAACTGAACAGGCTCACAGCTGGTACCGAAAGGTCAGGCTGCTTTGCAGGCGCTGGGCCTGACGCAGGGCTTCACGCAAGATGCGCCGGTCCAGGTGGTTGAGGCTGTCGGGGTCGACACGGTTGGAATAGGGCTGGTTCTCGCGGGTCTGCAACTGGTGCTGCTGCATGCGGGTTTGCTGGATAAAGTGATAGGCCTCTTCGTACGCGGCGCCGTCCAGTGGCTCAATGACCTCTTTGTCCACCAATTGGCGCAGGCGCTCCAGGGTATTGATGGCGTGGACGCCATTGGCCAGAGCCAATAGGCGAGCGCCATCCACAAAGGGCGTGAGGCCCTGCACCTTAAGATCGAGTGTGGCCTTTTCGCCGCCTTTGCGCGTCAGTACAAAATCGCGGAAACGCCCTACGGGTGGGCGTTGGCGCAAGGCGTTCTCGGCCAGCATGCGTTGGAACAGCCGGTTATCCGCGACTTGATCCAGAATGCCCTGACGCAATTGCTCGCAGCCCTGTTCGTCGCCCCACACCACGCGCAAGTCAAAATAGATGCTCGAGCCCAGCAGGTTTTCCGGCGTCGCCTCGCGAATAAACGCACCGAAGCGCCGCGCCCATTCGGCCCGCGACAGGCACAGTTCGGGGTTGCCGGCCATGATATTGCCCTTGCACAAGCTGAAGCCGCACAACGCCAGGCTTTGGTTGATCTGCTGCGCCAGGGGCAACAAGCGGCCACGAATCGCGGCGGCTTCGGCGGCGTCCCCGGCGTCGAACAGAATGCCGTTGTCCTGGTCGGTAAACAGGGTCTGCTCGCGACGGCCTTCGCTGCCGAAACACAGCCAACTGAAGGGCACGCCGGGGTCGCCTCTCTCGACCAACGTCAGCTCGATTACCCGGCACACGGTGTGATCGTTGAGCAACGTAATGATGTGCGTGATCTGGGTGGACGACGCGCCATGGGCGAGCATGCGTTCGACCAGTTGGCCGATCTCGCCGCGAAGTGCCACCAGGTTTTCGACCCGGGGCGCGTTGCGGATGGTGCGGGCCAGGTGCACCAGGTCAACCCGTTGCAGGGAAAACAAGTCGCGTTCGGACACCACGCCACACAGGCGCTGATCTTTCACCAGGCACACATGGGCGATATGCCGCTCGGTCATGGCGATGGCGGCGTCGAAGGCGCTGTGGTCCGGGCTCAGGAAGAACGGCGCCTGGGTCATATGACCTTCGATGGCCTGATTGAAATCACTGGTGCCGTCAGCGACCACCTGGCGCAGGTCGCGCAGGGTGAAAATCCCCAGGGGCGCCTTATGCTCGTCGACGATCACGATGCTGCCCACTTGTTGCTCGTGCATCAGCGTCACCGCCTCGCGCAGCGGTGTGTTCGGGCTGCAGGTGACCGGATGGCGCATGGCCAGTTCGCCGAGACGGGTATTCAGCGAGTACTGGGTGCCGAGGGTCTCTACGGCTTTTTGCTGCACCTGCTGGTTGACCTGGTCCAGCAAGCTGCTGACACCGCGCAAGGCAAAGTCGCGAAACGCACTGGAGAGGGCGAACAGCTTGATAAACGCCGGCTTGTTCAGTTGCAGGCAGAACGTATCTTCGGGGGCCTTGTGCTCGGTGCGTGTCGCTCGTTCGCCCAGCAGCGCGGCCAGAGGGAAGCACTCACCGGTGGTGATTTCGAAGGTGGTTTCGGCCACTTCCTGATTTAACAGTGGGCGTTCGCCGACGACTCGGCCTTGCTTGACGATATAAAAATGTTCCACCGGCCCGCCCGACGGCTTGAGGATGCTCTCGCCGGGGCCATAGAAACGCAGTTGGCACTGTTCCACCAGAAACGCCAGGTGGGCGTTTTCCATCTGGTTGAACGGGGGGAAGCGTTGCAGGAATTGCAGGGTGCCGTGGATGTTCTGCAACACGGCGGTTTTTCCCGCCTGCGTGAAAGCATCAGCTTTACTCATAACAGTGACCGCAGTTTCTTGTCGTTATCGTCCTTTATGGTCAGCCCCCGTGCTCCGGGTGCCCATTGGACGTAAGTCTAGTGCGCGGTAAAACGATTCACGACTAGGGAAATACCTTACATGGCTAGTGTTAAAACCCGGTAAAAAGCCCACTAGGCAAACTTTCCGACGAAGTGCACATTGTTCGCCCTTCCGCAGATGTCTGACGAGTGTGCTGCGAGATTGAATAGAACTGCTGAGAAACGTATGTCCGACCACGATATTTTGAGTGATGCCGAGCGCGAGGCGCTGAGCGCCGTGATGCTGGAGCCTGATTTACCGCCACAACGGGTGTTGATTGTCGATGATGACAAGGACGCGCGTGAATTGCTGGCGGAGATCCTGGGCCTGGACGGCATTCGCTGCATGACCGCTGACAGTGGCGAGACGGCCTGGGATCTCTTGGAGTCCAGCAGCTCCATTGGTTTACTGATCACTGACCTGCGCATGGCGCCAAGCAACGGTCTGGAACTGATCCAGCAAGTGCGCAGCTCTGGCCGAGCGGCGCTGCCGATTATCATCATGTCGGGGGACGCGGAAGCGCGCGACGTCATCGAGGCCATGCACATGAGTGTGGTGGACTTCATGCTCAAGCCCATCGACAGCGCCAAGTTGGCGAAGATGGTGAAGCGCGAGTTAGGCATGGCGTCTTGATTATCTGTTGACCGTGCAGGCCTCTTCGCGAGCAAGCCCGCTCCCACATTTGGCCGCATGCTTCCTGTAGAAATGCGGTCGAGTGTGGGAGCGGGCTTGCTCGCGAAAGCGCCAGTGCGACCACCACACTACCCAATGAAAAGGCCCTGATCTCGCGATCAGGGCCTTTTCATTTACAAGCCGTTCTTGGCCTTGAACTCACGACGCCGACGGTGCAACACCGGCTCGGTATAACCATTGGGTTGCTTGGTCCCTTCAATCACCAGTTCCACCGCCGCCTGGAAGGCGATGTTGCTGTCGAAGTCCGGGGCCAGTGGGCGATACAGCGCGTCACCGGCATTCTGACGGTCTACCACCGGCGCCATGCGCTTGAGGCTTTCCATCACTTGGGCTTCGTTGACAACGCCGTGGCGCAGCCAGTTGGCGATGTGCTGGCTGGAGATACGCAGCGTAGCGCGGTCTTCCATCAGGCCGACGTCGTTGATGTCCGGCACTTTCGAACAGCCCACGCCCTGGTCGATCCAACGCACCACATAGCCAAGGATGCCCTGGGCGTTGTTGTCCAACTCATTACGGATTTCTTCGTCGGACCAATCGGTATTGCTGGCCAGAGGAATGGTCAGGATATCGTCCAGCGACGCGCGCTCGCGCTTGGCCAGTTCGGCCTGGCGCGCGAACACGTCCACCTTGTGATAGTGCAGCGCGTGCAGTGCAGCCGCCGTTGGCGATGGCACCCAGGCCGTGTTGGCGCCGGCGAGCGGGTGAGCGATTTTCTGTTCGAGCATCGCCGCCATCAAGTCGGGCATTGCCCACATGCCTTTACCGATCTGCGCACGCCCTTGCAGGCCGGTGCTCAGGCCGATATCGACGTTCCAGTTCTCGTAGGCACCGATCCATTTTTCCGCCTTCATGGCGGCCTTGCGCACCATCGCGCCGGCTTCCATGGAAGTGTGGATCTCGTCGCCGGTGCGGTCGAGGAAGCCGGTGTTGATAAACACCACACGCTCGCTGGCCGCCTTGATGCAGGCCTTGAGGTTGACCGTGGTGCGGCGCTCTTCGTCCATGATCCCGACTTTTAGCGTGTTGCGCGGCAGGTTCAGCACGTCTTCGATGCGGCCGAACAGCTCGTTGGTGAACGCCGCTTCTTCGGGGCCATGCATCTTCGGCTTCACGATGTACACCGAACCGGTGCGGCTGTTCTTGCGGCTGCTGTTGCCGTTGAGGCTGTGGATGGCCGCGAGGCTGGTGAGCAGGCCGTCGAGGATGCCTTCCGGTACTTCGTTGCCATCTTTGTCGAGGATCGCGTCGATGGTCATCAAGTGGCCAACGTTGCGCACGAACAGCAGCGAGCGGCCGTGCAAGGTCACGTCCTGGCCATCGACGCCGGTGTAGACACGGTCGGCGTTCATGGTGCGGGTGAAAGTCTTGCCGCCCTTGGCCACTTCTTCGGCCAGGTCGCCTTTCATCAGGCCGAGCCAGTTGCGGTAGATCACCACTTTGTCATCGGCATCAACAGCGGCGACGGAGTCTTCGCAGTCCATGATGGTGGTCAGCGCAGCTTCCATCAGCACGTCTTTGACGCCGGCGGCGTCGGTCTGGCCGACCGGGGTGCTGGCGTCGATCTGGATTTCGAAGTGCAGGCCATTGTGCTTCAGCAGGATCGCAGTCGGCTCGGTCGCCGGGCCCTGGAAACCGATCAACT
Source organism: Pseudomonas antarctica (assembly GCF_001647715.1). NCBI lineage: Bacteria > Pseudomonadati > Pseudomonadota > Gammaproteobacteria > Pseudomonadales > Pseudomonadaceae > Pseudomonas > Pseudomonas antarctica. The sequence goes on along the minus strand of NZ_CP015600.1, from coordinate 5,888,964 downwards.
GGGCATCGTCGCGCAGGCCGCTGTTGCTGCCGCCCTTGAGGCCGACGACCAGCTTGCCATCAACGATTTTGTAAGCGGTGGAGTCGACGTGGCTGCCGGCAGCGAGCGGCGCGGCTTCGTCGAGGAAGGCACGGGCGAAGGCAATCACCTTGTCGCCGCGCACTTTGTTGTAGCCCTTGCCCTTTTCGGCGCCGTCGGCTTCGCTGATGGCATCGGTGCCATACAGCGCGTCATACAGCGAGCCCCAGCGCGCATTTGAGGCGTTGAGGGCGAAACGGGCGTTCATCACCGGCACAACCAGCTGTGGGCCGGCCATGCGGGCGATTTCGTCATCGACGTTTTGGGTCGAGGCCTGGAAGTCTGCGGCTTCTGGCAGCAGGTATCCGATGTCTTGCAGGAAGGCTTTGTAGGCCACCGGGTCGTGGGCCTGGCCGGCGTGGGTCTGGTGCCAGGTATCGATCCGCGCTTGGAAATCGTCGCGTTTGGCGAGTAGGGCTTTGTTCTTCGGTGCCAGGTCGTGGATGACCTTGTCGGCGCCGGCCCAGAACTGGTCGGCAGTGATGCCGGTACCGGGAATGGCTTCGTTATTCACGAAGTCGAACAGGACTTTGGCGACCTGCAGGCCACCGACTTGAACGTGTTCAGTCATTGCTTGCCTCACTCTGCGGAGCTAATGCGCTTTTCAGCTTTTCAATTTACCAATGAAGCCTCTGGCCATTTAAACCACGAACCCATTCCCAGTACATGCCGTGCAGGCGGCTGGGCGAGAGGGTTGACGCGGTACTTGGGTGCCTTGGCAGACATCGACCTAACGTTATGTAGTGCGCGATTGGGCATACTACATGATGACTTGCGGTTGTGAAAATTAGACTAAATACGTCGTTTAGCGACCCATTTTGGTCATGCGGTCACAGCGGATAACGGGATGTTCTCAAAAAACTATTGGATTGTTCCAGATAAATATAAAAATGGTACACGATTTGTTTTCGAGGGCGCCTGCGTCCACCTTGTAAGTTGAATTCAGAGGGCTTCGCCATGGACCATCTTGTACTCACTATTATCGCCGCCGACAAACCCGGCTTGGTTGAACGCATCGCGCAGAACATCGCCGCTCACGGTGGCAACTGGCTGGAAAGCCGAATGGCCCACATGGCTGGGCAATTTGCCGGGATCCTGCGGGTAAGCGTTCCCACGCAAAGCCGTCAGGACCTGGTGAATGCGCTGGAGGATTTATCCACACATGGCATTCGTGTGCTGGTGGGCGAGGGCAGTACCGGGCAGGCGTCGGACTCCAAGCCGATCCTGATGACGCTGGTGGGCAATGATCGGTCGGGGATTGTGCGCGAGATTACCGCGCTGTTGAGCCGGCAGGGCGTCAACCTGGAGCGCTTGAGCACCGATGTGCGTCCGGCCCCCATGAGTGGTGATCCTCTATTCAACGCCGAGGCCCTGTTGCGGGTGCCGTCAACGATGTCCTTGGAGACGCTGCAGGAATCTCTGGAAACCTTGGCGGATGACTTGATGGTGGAACTGCGCAGCGAGGAATAACGGCCCACAGGGTTATGCATGGAAATCTTGCATGGGCCTGTGGATAAGCTGTAGAGACCCGGCGCCAGGCCACGTGCGCCGGGGTTCTTCGTCAGCTGAGCAAAAAACGAGCAGTTTCAACGGCTTGTGCACAAATGACGGGGATCAGATTGTGGATAACCTTGGGGTGGATGTCTGCAAGCCAAGTGCGCTGTGGCTTGCAGAGGTTTGTACGTTATTTGATCAGCGTTTGCGCACGGTCAGCCAGGCATCCAGGCTGTAGACCACCAGGCCGGCCCAGATGAAGGCAAAGGCAATCAGCGTGCTCGGTGCCAGGTGTTCACCGAACAACAGCACCGCTTCGAGCAGCACCAGCGTCGGCGCGACGTACTGCAAAAAGCCCAGCGCGGTGTAGGGCAAATGCCGTGCGGCGGCGTTGAAACACACCAGCGGGATCAGCGTCACCGGGCCTGCGGCCACCAGCCACCAGGCTTCGGAGGTGCTCCAAAATTCAAGCTGTGCACTGTGGGCCGACGGGTTGAACAACAACCAGGCCACGGCAATCGGCACCAGCATCCAGGTTTCCACCACCAGCCCCGGCAGCGCCTTGACCGGCGCCTGCTTGCGGATCAAGCCGTAAAAGCCAAAGGTCAGCGCCAGCACCAGCGACACCCACGGCAAACTGCCGACTTGCCACACCTGTTGCGCCACACCTACCGCTGCCAGCCCGACGGCCATCCACTGCAAGCGCCGCAGGCGTTCGCCGAGGATCAGCATGCCCAGCAGCACATTCACCAACGGGTTTATGTAATAACCGAGGCTCGCTTCCAGCATGCGCCCGCTGTTCACCGACCACACATAGGTCAGCCAGTTAGCCGCAATCAGCGAGCCGCTGAGTGCCAGAATGGCCAGGCGCCTGGGGTTGTCGCGCAGTTCACGGAACCAGCCCGGGTGTTTCCACACCATTAACAGCAAACCGCCGAACAGCGCGGACCACAACACACGGTGCACGATGATCTCTGCGGCGGGAACACTGGCGATGGCTTTGAAATAGAGCGGGAACAGACCCCAGATGACATAGGCACTCAGGCCCAGGATGTACCCCTTGCGGGGGTTGGCGGCTTGCATTGCAGAATCCTTGCTTAGGCAGCTATCAAAGCGCGATTGTAAGGATTTTTGTCCGCCGGTGGGATTGGCTTTTCTGTGGGAACTGGCTTGCCGGTGATGACATCACCTTGGTGCTACTGATGCACCGAGTTGTTTGCATCGCCGGCAAGCCAGCTCCCACAAGAAGCAGCGTCAGGGTCAGAACAGTTTCAGCGGTTCTTCATTGAGAGCCGACAGCTGCTCACGCAACGCCAGCACCTGATCACCCCAATACCGCTCGCTGCCGAACCACGGGAAGCTGTGAGGAAACGCCGGGTCATCCCAGCGCCGTGCCAGCCAGGCGCTGTAGTGCATCAGGCGCAAGGCGCGCAGCGGTTCGATGAGTGCCAGTTCGCGCGGGTCGAAGTCGTGGAACTCCTGATAGCCGTCCATCAATTCCGACAGCTGGCCCAGGCATTCCTGACGGTCCCCTGCGAGCATCATCCACAGGTCCTGGACGGCCGGGCCCATGCGGCAGTCATCGAGGTCGACGATATGGAACATCTCATCGCGGCACATCATGTTGCCGGGGTGGCAATCGCCGTGCATGCGGATGTTCTTGTGCGGCGTGGCCTTGTACACCTCTTCCACACGCTTGAGCAGGTCGCGGGCCACGGACTCGTACGCCGGCAGCAGGCTCTTGGGAATGAAATTGCCTTCCAGCAACGTGTTGAGGGAATCGTGGCCGAAGTTCTTCACGCCAAGGGCTTCGCGGTGTTCGAACGGGCGGGTGGAGCCCACCGCATGCAAACGGCCGAGCAACTGCCCAAGGCGATAAAGCTGATCGAGATTACCCGGCTCCGGCGCACGGCCACCACGGCGTGGAAACAGGGTGAAGCGAAAACCGGCGTGCTCGAACAGGCTTTCTCCGTTATGGATCATGGGGGCGACCACCGGCACATCGCACTCGGCCAGTTCGAAGGTGAAGCGGTGTTCTTCGAGGATCGCTTCATTGGTCCAGCGCTGGGGCCGGTAGAACTTGGCGATCAGCGGTTCGGAGTCTTCGATGCCCACCTGATACACACGGTTTTCGTAGCTGTTGAGCGCCAGAACGCGAGCATCGCTGAGAAAGCCGATACTTTCGACAGCGTCGAGTACCAGGTCGGGGGTGAGTGTTTCAAACGGATGGGCCATGCGAACTCCTGCGCGCAGCAGGGCGCCGCGTCCGGCTCGATATGGTAACGCACCCGCGCATAGATAGGTGGTAGCTGTGCGGACGCCTTCGCGGGCAAGCCCGCTCCCACGTTCGACCGAATTCCAAAGGTAAAACTTGATCAATTGCGCGAGATAGGGGTGGCTGTGCGGACGCCTTCGCGGGCAAGCCCGCTCCCACGTTCGACCGCATTCCAAAGGTAAAACTTGATCAATTGCGGGAGATAGGGGGTGGCTGTGCGGACGCCTTCGCGAGCAAGCCCGCTCCCACATTCAACCGCATTCCAAAGGTGAAACTCGATCAATTGTGAGAGCGGGCTTGCCCGCGATGAGGCCCTGTCAGGCGCCGACAACCCCACCGTCATCCCGCCGAATCGCCATCACTGACGAGCGCGGTTTACCGTTGGGCAGATGCTGTGGCCAGGTCGAACCACCGGTTTCCCCAGGGTGCTGAATCCCCACGAACAGCGTCTTCTGATCCGGCGAAAAGCTGATCCCCGTGACCTCACACGCCACCGGCCCGACCATGAAACGGCGAATTTCGCCGGTCGTCGGGTCGGCACACAGCATCTGGTTATTGCCCATGCCGGCGAAGTCGCCCGCGTTGCTGTAGTCGCCGTCGGTCAGAATCCACAGGCGCCCGGCCTTGTCGAAACCCAGGCCATCGGGGCTGTTGAACATGTTTTGCGGGTTGATGTTGGCAGAGCCGCCTTTGGGTGTGCCGGCATGCACACCCGGGTTGCCGGCCACCACAAACAGGTCCCAGGTAAAGGTCGGGGCGCCGTGGTTATCGGCATCGGCTTTCCAGCGCAGGATCTGGCCGTAGACATTTTTCTCGCGCGGGTTGGGCCCGCCCACAGGTTGGCCGTCTTCGCCGCGCTTGGCGTTGTTGGTGAGCGTGCAGTAGACCTGGCCATCGGTGGGGCTGACCACGATCCATTCCGGGCGGTCCATGCGGGTGGCTTTCACCACACTGGCGGCCAGGCGTGCATGGATCAGCACTTCGGCCTGGCTGGCGAAACCGCTGCTGGCGTCGATGCCGTTTTTGCCGTGGGTCAGCTCGACCCATTCGCCTTTGCCCTTGGGATGATCGGCATTGCCGTCGCCAGCGTCGAAAATGGCCACGTATAACGTGCCGTGGTCGAGCAGGTCCTTGTTGGCATTCGGGTTGTGATGATTGATCGGATCGCGGCTGACAAATTTGTAGATGAACTCACCGCGTTCGTCGTCGCCCATGTACACCACGGCACGCCCGTCGCGGGTTTCTGCCAGCGCGGCGTTTTCGTGCTTGAAGCGACCAAGGGCGGTGCGCTTGACCGGCGTGGACTTCGGGTCGAACGGGTCGATCTCCACCACCCAACCATGCCGGTTGAGTTCATTGGGGTTCTTGGCCATGTCAAAACGCGGGTCGTGCGGGTGCCAGTTGATCTCTTTACTGGTGGCCACCACGCCGTAGCGCTTTTGCCCCGCGTCAAAGGTTTGTTGAGGGTTGCTGCTGCCGAAGCAGTCGGTGAAGTTCTCTTCGCACGTCAGATAAGTGCCCCACGGCGTCTTGCCGTTGGCGCAGTTCTGGAAGGTGCCGAGCACGTTTTTGCCGGTTTTGTCAGCGCTGGTTTTCAGCCATTCATGCCCTGCGGCCGGGCCGCTCAGGCGAATGGGCGAGTTGCCGTGGATACGTCGGTTGTAGCGCGAGTCCTGGACGAACTGCCAACTGTCGCCCTTGCGCCGCACTTCGATGACCGACACGCCTTCGCTGGCCTGCGCCTTGTGCACGTCTTCGGCAGACTGCGGCGCACCGCCGTGGGCGTAGAGGTAACGGTAGTTGGTGTATTCGTTGTTGATCGCCATGAGTGCGCGGTTGTCGTCGCCAGGGAAGGCGAACAGGCTCATGCCGTCGTTGTTGTCACCGAATTGCTGCTCCTGGGCCTTGGCGCTGCCGTTGCCGGACGGGTCAAAGGCCGGGCCATTCTTGTGCAGCGGCTGGCCCCAACTGATCAACACCGAGGCGGTGTAGCCGGGCGGCAAGGTGATGGCGTCGCTGGTGGCGGCGGCGATGCTGGTAAAGCCCAACAATGGGCTGGCGGTCGCGGCATTCACGGCCAATGCGCTGCGGGTCAGCAGGTTGCCACCCAGGAACATCGCGGCACCGCACAGGGCGCCGGCGCCGATAAAACGACGGCGGGTGAGGCCGACCATCTGTTCGAGGTCAGTGGCTTGGTTTTCTTCTAATAGGCTCATTTCAGGCTCCCTGCGGTTTTTGCAGACACCTTAAGGAGCGGTCGTGACGAAATTGTTGCAGTTTGAAGGCGAGCGCAGCACGCCCGCCCGTTAAACCGGCGTGCCGAGCAACACGTTGCTGGGCGAGAACTGCACCTGGATCGGTTGGCCTTCGGCGGCGCTCAATCCCCTGAGCGCGGCCGGCTGCGCCAGGGCGCACAAAACCTGGCCATTGGGCAGGGCGATACGCACCTCGCTGGGGCCGTCATCGGCGGCGAAAACCGTCTCGATGACACCGCTCATGCAATTGTGTCCAGGTGTTGCAGTTTGCTCGGTGGCGAGCAATTCCAGCCAACCGGCCTTGATCAAGGCCACCACTTCTGTGCCGATCTCAAGTTCCAGCCGCTGCGTGCTGTCGTGGGTGATCTGCGCCTTCAGGCTCAGGCCGCCGGACAGTTGCAGGCGGATCACGTCATTGCGGCCGTGGCTCTCAATGCTGCTGACCTGGCCGTGCAGTTGGTTGCGCGCGCTGGTGCGCAGCATCAAGCGGCCCAGCAGGTTGAAGTCGCTGGCATCTTCGTCCGAATCGAGCACCTGCGCCTGCAGCACTTGCAGGCGCTGGTAGAGGCGCAATACGCGCTCACCTTCGGCCGTCAGCTTGGCGCCGCCGCCGCCCTTGCCGCCGACGCTGCGTTCGACCAGTGGTTTTTGCGCCAGGTTATTCAGTTCATCGATGGCGTCCCAGGCGGCCTTGTAGCTCAAACCGGCGCTTTTCGCCGCGCGGGTGATCGAACCCTGCTCGGCGATGTGCGCCAGCAGGGCGATACGCTGGGGACGGCGGATGATGTGTTGGCTGAGGGAGGTCGGCAGAGACATGTGCGCACGCTTGGATAAGGTCAGCGGACGTTGCAGGCGTGGCGCACGGGAGTCAAGTCATGTGCCGGGTTTTGGCGTGCGTGCCAGGCAGTAGATGTCGACCTGGCGCGCACCGGCTTCCATCAACAGCCGGGCCACGCTGTGGGCCGTAGCGCCGGTGGTGAGTACGTCGTCCACCAGCGCCAGGTGGCGGCCTTGCACGTGGGCGCCAGGTGCCAGTGAAAACGCCGTGAGCAGGTTGCGTTTACGGGTCCTGGCGTCCAGGGCTTGTTGCGCGACGGTTTCATGGGGGCGTAACAACACCTGTTCATCGTGGGGGAGGTCGAGGTCTTCGCTGAGCCAGCGGGCCAGCATCAACGCCTGATTAAAACCCCGTTGGCGCAGGCGTTTGCGCGCCATGGGCACCGCCAGCAGGCAGTCGGGCCGGGCGAGTTCGGCGTTGTCGAAGCGGTGTTGCAGGTGGTGCCCCAGTAAACGCGCGAGCAGATGGCCGAGCGGCCAGCGTGACTGGTGTTTGAAGCGGCTGATGAGTGTGTCGACAGGGAAACTGTAGGTCCAGGGCGCAATCACCCGTTTAAAGGCCGGTGGTTGCTTCTGACATTGGCCGCACACCAATCCATCCATCGGCAGCGGCAGCGCACACACTTCGCAGTGCTCCATTAGCCACGGCAGTTCGATTTCGCAGACGTTGCACACGCAATCGCTGGATTCTGTAGCTTCATCGCAGATTAAACAGTGCTGGTTGTTTTTTAACCAGATGTAAACCTTGTGTTTGTATTCGGGTTGACAGTGCATGAATCTTCCTTAAATATGCCGAGCATCCGTGTCGTGCCTGTGGGTATTGCCCTTCCCACAGCGAAAGCCCAAGCATAATCAAGGAATCGCCCATGAGCGCCAGCACCACTGCCACCCTGCGTCACGATTGGTCCTTAGCCGAAGTCAAAGCGCTGTTTGTACAGCCCTTCAATGACCTGTTGTTCCAGGCGCAGACCGTGCACCGCGCGCATTTCGACGCCAACCGGGTGCAGGTGTCGACCTTGCTGTCGATCAAAACCGGCGCCTGCCCGGAAGATTGCAAATATTGTCCGCAGTCGGGCCACTACAACACCGGCCTGGAAAAAGAAAAGCTGATGGAGGTGCAGAAGGTCCTCGAAGAGGCCGCTCGCGCCAAGGCCATCGGTTCGACCCGCTTCTGCATGGGCGCCGCCTGGAAACACCCGTCGGCCAAAGACATGCCGTACGTGCTTGAAATGGTCAAAGGCGTGAAGGCCATGGGCCTGGAAACCTGCATGACCCTCGGTCGTCTCGACCAGGACCAGACTGAAGCCCTGGCCCAGGCCGGCCTCGACTACTACAACCACAACCTCGACACCTCGCCCGAGTTCTACGGCAGCATCATCACCACCCGCACCTACGGCGAGCGCCTGCAAACCCTGGCTTATGTGCGCGATTCCGGGATGAAAATCTGCTCGGGCGGCATCCTCGGCATGGGCGAGTCCCTCGACGACCGCGCCAACCTGCTGATCCAGTTGGCCAACCTGCCGGAGCATCCGGAGTCGGTGCCGATCAATATGCTGGTGAAGGTAGCCGGTACGCCGCTGGAAAACGCCGAAGACATCGACCCGTTCGACTTCATCCGCATGCTGGCGGTGGCGCGCATCCTGATGCCGCAATCCCATGTGCGCCTGTCGGCCGGTCGTGAGGCGATGAACGAGCAGATGCAGGCCCTGGCGTTTTTCGCCGGTGCCAATTCGATCTTCTACGGCGACAAGTTGCTGACCACCGCCAACCCGCAGGCAGACAAGGACATGCAACTGTTCGCGCGCCTGGGCATCCTGCCGGAAGCGCGTGAAGAGCACGCGGATGAAGTGCATCAGGCGGCGATTGAGCAGGCGTTGGTTGAGCAAAAGAGCAGCGAGCAGTTTTATAACGCTGTTGTTTGATTGAAATGCACTCCAAATGTGGGAGCGGGCTTGCTCGCGAAGGCGATCGGTCAGTTGATAGATGCAGTGACTGATACACCGCCTTCGCGAGCAAGCCCGCTCCCACATTTTTGACCGAGTTCCACCTGATCTACCGAGGCCTGCATGTCTTTTGATCTCGCCGCGCGTCTCGCTGCCCGCCGTGCCGAACACCTGTACCGTCAACGTCCCTTGCTGGACAGCCCCCAAGGCCCGCAAGTGGTGGTGGACGGCCAACCGCTGTTGGCGTTCTGCAATAACGATTACCTGGGCCTGGCCAATCACCCGCAAGTGATCGAAGCCTGGCGCGCCGGTGCGTCCCGTTGGGGCGTGGGCGGTGGCGCTTCGCACTTGGTGGTGGGCCATGCCACGCCGCACCACGAACTGGAAGAAGCCCTCGCCGACCTGACCGGTCGCCCGCGTGCACTGCTGTTTACCACTGGCTATATGGCCAACCTCGGTGCGGTCACTGCGTTGGTGGGGCAGGGCGATACGGTGCTCGAGGACCGGCTCAACCACGCGTCGCTGCTGGATGCAGGTTTGTTGTCCGGGGCGCGATTCAACCGCTATCTGCATAACGACGCCGACAGCCTGGCCAAACGGCTGGAGAGGGCGACCGGCAATACGCTGGTGGTCACCGATGGGGTATTCAGCATGGACGGCGACCTGGCTGACCTGCCAGCGTTGGCCCGTGAAACCAAGGCCAAAGGCGCCTGGTTGATGGTGGACGACGCCCATGGTTTTGGCCCGTTGGGCGCAAAGGGTGGCGGGATCGTCGAGCATTTCGGCCTGAGCCAGGAGGACGTGCCGGTGCTGGTCGGCACCCTGGGCAAAGCGTTTGGCACCGCCGGGGCGTTTGTGGCGGGCAGCGAAGAGCTGATCGAGAGCCTGATCCAGTTCGCCCGGCCGTATATCTACACCACCAGCCAACCGCCGGCATTGGCCTGTGCAACCTTGAAGAGCCTCGAGCTGCTGCGCACCGAACAGTGGCGACGCGAGCACCTCAATAACCTGATCCGCCAGTTCCGCCGGGGCGCCGAGCAGATCGGCCTGGCATTGATGGACAGCTTTACGCCGATCCAGCCGATCATGATCGGCGACAGCGCCAAGGCCATGCGCCTGTCACAGATGTTGCGCGAGCGCGGCCTGATGGTGACTGCTATTCGCCCGCCTACCGTGCCAGCCGGCAGTGCCCGACTGCGCGTGACATTGACGGCGGCCCACAGCGAGGCGCAGGTGCAGCTATTGTTAAGCGGATTGGAAGAGTGTTTCCGTTTGTTAAGCATCACGGAGCCCGACCATGCGTGATCGGCTGATATTGCTGCCTGGCTGGGGCCTCGGCGTTTCACCGCTGGAGCCTTTGGCCGCCGCCTTGCGCGGCCTCGACGAACACCTGCACGTGCACATTGAGCCATTGCCGACGCTGGCTTCGAGTGATCTGGATGAATGGCTCGACGAACTCGACGCCACGCTGCCGGACAACGCCTGGCTGGGCGGCTGGTCCCTGGGCGGCATGCTCGCCTCCGAGTTGGCGGCGCGGCGTGGCGAGCGTTGCTGCGGCCTGCTGACGTTGGCGAGCAACCCGAGTTTTGTCGCTCATGAAAGCTGGCCCAACGCGATGCCCGCCGAAACCTTCGATGCGTTCCTCGCCGGTTGCCACGCCGATTCCCAGGTCACCCTCAAACGCTTCGGCCTGCTGTGCGCCAAGGGTGCCGAAGACCCCCGCGGGCTATCGCGCTTGTTGGTCAGCGGGGCACCGAATACGCCTTCCAATGTGCTGATGCCGGGCCTGGAACTGCTCGCCCAACTGGATACCCGTGCGGCCTTGCAAGGCTATCGCGGCCCGCAACTGCACCTGTTTGGCGGCCTGGATGGCCTGGTGCCCGCCGAAGCCGCCAGCGATCTGCTGGCCCTGCTGCCTGATGTTGAAATCGGCCTGATTGAACAGGCCGGTCACGCTTTTCTTCTGGAGGACCCTCACGGTGTAGCGGGGGCCATCCAGGCTTTTTTGCATGAGTGCGTTGATGACTGATTTATCCCACCCCTCACTGCCGGGTGCCTTGCCGGACAAGCGCCAGGTGGCGGCGTCGTTTTCCCGTGCGGCGGCCAGCTATGACAGCGTGGCCGAGTTGCAGCGCGCGGTGGGGACTGAACTGCTGGCTCGCTTGCCGGCGGGCAGCGCGCCGCAACGCTGGCTGGACCTGGGCTGTGGCACAGGGTTTTTCAGCCGCGTGTTGGGCGAACGATTGCCTGGCAGCCAGGGTGTCGCGCTGGATATTGCCGAGGGCATGCTCAACCACGCGCGGCCATTGGGCGGCGCCGAGCATTTCATCGCCGGGGACGCCGAACGCCTGCCTTTGCAGGCGGACAGTTGCGGGTTGATCTTCTCCAGCCTGGCGGTGCAATGGTGTGCGAATTTCGACGCTGTGCTCAGCGAGGCCCGCCGCGTGCTGCACCCTGGTGGCGTGCTGGCATTCGCGAGCCTGTGCGTGGGCACCCTGGATGAGTTGCGCGAAAGCTGGCGTGCGGCGGATGGGTGGGTGCACGTCAACCGCTTCCGCACCTTCGAGGCTTATCAACAGTTGTGCGCCGCCAGCGGCTTGCGGATGGTGAGCCTGGAGCGCCGGCCCCATGTGTTGCACTACCCGGATGTGCGCAGCCTCACCCACGAACTCAAAGCGTTGGGCGCGCATAACCTCAACCCGGGTCGTCCGGGAGGCTTGACGGGGCGCGCGCGGATTGTTGCACTGGTGGACGCTTACGAGCAGTTCCGTCAGGCCCAGGGCCTGCCCGCCACGTATCAAGTGGTGTATGCCGTACTGGAGAAACCTCTATGAGCGCCGCTTACTTCATCACGGGCACCGACACTGATGTCGGCAAGACCACCATCGCCGCCGGCCTGCTACATGCCGCACGGCTCGCGGGAAAAAGTACCGCTGCCGGAAAACCGGTGGCCTCTGGCTGTCAGGTGACGCCCAAAGGGCTGCGCAATGCTGACGCTTTGGCGCTGCTGGCTGAGTGTTCGTTGCCGCTGAGCTATGCCGAAGTTAACCCGGTAGCGTTCGAGCCGGCCATCGCGCCTCACCTGGCGGCGCGCGAAGCGGGCGTTGCCTTGACGGTGCAATCGCTCTTGAAACCGATGCAGCAAATACTGGCGCGGCAGGCAGATTTCACCCTGATTGAAGGTGCGGGAGGCTGGCGCGTGCCGCTGGCCGATCAGGACAACCTGTCGGACCTGGCCATGGCGCTCAAGTTACCGGTGATCCTGGTGGTGGGCGTGCGCCTGGGCTGTATCAGCCATGCCTTGCTGACCGCTGAAGCCATCGCGCGGGACGGTTTGCCGTTGGCTGGCTGGGTGGCGAATATCATCGACCCCAAGACCTCTCGTCTGGAAGAGAACCTCGCTACCCTGGCTGAACGATTGCCCGCGCCATGCCTGGGCCGCGTGCCGAAACTCAAGCAGGCCAGCGCCGAAGCTGTGGCCGAGTACCTGGAATTGGACCTGCTTGACTGATTTTGGCTATCGCTAAGGCATTATGCCATTAGTGTTTTTGACGGGCGTTTTGCCAGGATGTCTGCTTCAATTCAGGTTCACGATTCTCTAAAGGCAGGCTTACGCCATGGAAATCTCTGGAAGCAGCGCGTTTTATTCGGGGCTGAGCACTATTCAGGCCGGGCAGAACCGCGTCGACCAGGCCGCCGGCAACATTGCCAGCGCCGCGACGACCCAGCCCTCCGACGCCCAAAGCGACCGTTTGCAAGCCAACGATCGCGCCCAGCCGTCCAACTCGGCGAGCAATATGGTCGAAATGGCCCAGGGCAAGTTTCAAGTGGAGCTGGGCGCCAAAGTTGCCAAGGCTTCGAATGAAATGCTCGGCACCTTGATCGACACCTACGCTTAACGCCCTCATACGCGGGCTCTCGCTTTCTGTGGGAGCCGGCTTGCCTGCAATGGCAGTTACTCGGTTTGCCTGATACAGCGCGGCGCCTGTATCGCAGGCAAGCCAGCTCCCACCGTTGTCCTGTTTAGCTCTCTGGAATTTCTACAGTCCTTTTTGATGTGGCGTACCGCCGCAGGCCTTGCTGTGCGCGCCGTTGATCCGGGTCATGACAAATGGCGCCTGGACGATGCTTGACAACCCCAGGTCGTAAACGTATGTTTCAAACACCTGTTTGACCGCCATAACAAATCCACGCGGTTGTTCATCCCAGATACATCAGCAGAGGTTTATCGCTATGCCTGACTACAAGGCCCCCTTGCGTGATATTCGCTTCGTTCGTGACGAACTGCTCGGCTATGAAGCGCACTATCAGAGCCTGCCGGCTTGCCAGGACGCTACCCCGGACATGGTTGACGCCATTCTCGAGGAAGGCGCCAAGTTTTGTGAGCAAGTGCTGGCACCGTTGAACCGCGTGGGTGACATCGAAGGGTGCACCTGGAGCGAGTCAGGCGTTAAGACCCCTGCTGGTTTCAAAGAAGCCTACAAACAATTCGTCGAAGGCGGCTGGCCAAGCCTGGCCCACGACGTGGAGCACGGCGGCCAAGGCTTGCCGGAATCCCTGGGCCTGGCCGTCAGCGAAATGGTCGGTGAAGCCAACTGGTCGTGGGGCATGTACCCAGGCCTGTCCCACGGTGCAATGAACACTATCTCCGAGCACGGCACCCTGGAACAGCAGGACGCTTACCTGACCAAACTGGTCTCGGGTGAGTGGACCGGCACCATGTGCCTGACCGAGCCCCACTGCGGTACCGACCTGGGCATGCTGCGCACCAAGGCCGAGCCTCAGGCGGACGGTTCCTACAAAGTCTCCGGCACCAAGATCTTCATCTCGGCCGGTGAGCACGACATGGCAGACAACATCGTCCACATCGTGCTGGCTCGCCTGCCGGACGCACCGGCCGGCACCAAAGGCATCTCGCTGTTTATCGTGCCTAAATTCCTGCCGAACGCAGATGGCTCGATCGGTGCGCGCAACGCGGTGACCTGTGGCTCCCTGGAGCACAAAATGGGCATCCACGGTAACGCCACGTGCGTGATGAACTTTGACGCGGCCACCGGTTTCCTGATCGGCCCGGCGAACAAAGGCCTGAACTGCATGTTCACCTTTATGAACACCGCTCGCCTGGGCACTGCACTGCAAGGCCTGGCCCACGCTGAAATCGGCTTCCAGGGCGGCCTGAAATACGCTCGCGATCGTCTGCAAATGCGCTCCCTGACTGGCCCGAAAGCGCCGGACAAAGCGGCTGACCCGATCATCGTGCACCCTGACGTGCGCCGTATGCTGCTGACCATGAAAGCCTTCGCCGAAGGCAACCGTGCGATGGTGTACTTCACCGCCAAGCAAGTGGACATCGTCAAGTACGGCACCGACGACGAAGCCAAGAAACAGGCCGACGGCCTGCTGGCATTCATGACGCCGATCGCCAAGGCATTCATGACCGAAGTCGGTTTTGAATCCGCCAACCACGGCGTTCAGATCTACGGCGGCCACGGCTTTATCGCCGAGTGGGGCATGGAGCAGAACGTTCGCGACAGCCGCATTTCGATGCTGTACGAAGGCACCACCGGCATTCAGGCGCTGGACCTGCTCGGCCGTAAAGTGCTGATGACTCAAGGCGAAGCGCTCAAGGGCTTCACCAAGATCGTGCACAAGTTCTGCCAGGCCAACGAAGGCGTTGAAGCCGTCAAAGAGTTCGTTACACCGCTGGCTGCACTGAACAAGGAGTGGGGCGAGTTGACCATGAAGGTCGGCATGGCCGCGATGAAAGACCGTGAAGAAGTCGGCGCCGCTTCGGTGGATTACCTGATGTACTCCGGCTACGCGTGCCTGGCTTACTTCTGGGCCGACATGGCGCGCCTGGCTGCCGAGAAACTGGCTGCCGGCACCACTGAAGAGGCGTTCTACACCGCCAAGCTGCAGACGGCGCGCTTCTACTTCCAGCGCATTCTGCCGCGTACCCGCACCCACGTTGCAACCATGCTGTCGGGCGCCAGCAACCTGATGGACATGAAAGAAGAAGACTTCGGCCTGGCTTACTAAGCCTTTCCGGATCTTTTGAAAGCCGCCGCTCCCTTGGGAGCGGCGGTTTTTTATTGGCTGATAAAAAACACAGCGCCGCACTCAGGGATTGCAGTTGGCTGCCGTTACAGTGATGGCAATGTGATGCAGGTCACAGTGAATGTGCTTAACTGTGTGCAGTGAAGGCACTGTGCCATCTTTTTTTGAGCGGGTCGGAGCTTTACCCTTGTTGCGCGTGTCCGCTGTACGTTTCAGTCATTTCCTTCCTTCATTACTGCTGTTACTGGCCGGGCTCTCGGCTGCGTACGTCAAAGATCTCAACGTCTTCTTCACCTCGCTGTTCAACGTGTTGCCTACCCTTGTGCTGTTGCTCGGCGGTTCGTACTGCGCGGTGTATCGGCGCCAGCGTGAGCTGTTCCTGATGATCACGGTGTATGTCGTTTACTTCCTGTTGGACGCCCAGACCGATTACTACCGCGACAACGGCCGTGTCCGCGAAGACGCGGCGGTGGTCTTTCATCTGTGTTGCCTGTTGCTGCCGCTGCTGTTCAGCATCTACGCGGTGTGGCAGGAGAAAACCCACCTGTTCCGCGACTTCGTTGCCCGCTGCGCTGTGCTGCTTGCCATCGGCAGCGTGGCACTGGCGCTTGAGCAAAGTTTCCCCCAGCCCCTGCTGAACTGGCTGGCGGAGATTCGCTGGCCGGCGCTGCACGGCAGTTGGATGAGCCTGATCCAATTGTCGTACCCCATGTTCCTGATTGGTTTTGTCACCCTGGCGGCGCAGTACTGGTACCAGCCGCGGCCTTTGCACGCCGCGCAGTTGGTCGGTTTGCTGGGGTTGTTCTGGATGTTGCCGCAAACCTTCATCCTGCCGTTTACCCTGAACATCATGTGCAGCCAGGTGATGCTGATGATCGCGGCCGGTGTGGCGCATGAGGCCTATCAAATGGCCTTTCGTGATGAGCTCACCGGCTTGCCGGGCCGCCGGGCGCTCAACGAGCGTATGCAGCGGCTGGGGCGCAATTATGTGTTGGCGATGAGTGACGTCGATCACTTCAAACGGTTCAACGACACTCACGGTCATGACGTCGGCGACCAGGTCTTGCGCCTGGTGGCCAGCAAGCTGTCCAAGGTCAATGGTGGCGGGCGGGCCTATCGGTATGGCGGTGAAGAGTTTGCCGTGGTCTTTGCAGGCAAGACCCTGGATGAATGCATGCCGCACCTGGAGGAGATCCGCGAGATCATCGCCAACTACGACATCAAGCTGCGCAACCCGGACCGTCCCCATGACGACCTGCAGGGCCGCCAGCGCCGTGCAGGCAGCGGTGCGTCGAGTGTGTCGGTGACGGTCAGCATCGGTGTGGCCGAACGCCAGGCTGAACAGCGCAGCCCTGAGGAAGTGCTCAAGTCCGCCGACCAGGCGCTGTACGCCGCCAAGGGCGCCGGGCGCAACTGTGTGGTCGCGGCCGGGCAAACCCGTCGTGGCGCGGTGCGCATGGAAAACGCTGCCGGTTGAGTGATGGTGGTGTATTCAGCGGTTCTACAGTGATTGTTTGCGGTCGTGGCCGGCAGTAGGTTGAAACCATCTGCTGCCGGAGACATCGCCATGCCTGAGTACAAAGCTCCCCTGCGCGACATGCGCTTTCTGATCGACAACGTGTTTGATTTCCACGGCCATTACGCTGCCTTGGGCGCTACCGACGCCAGCCCGGACATGGTCAGTGCGATCCTCGAGGAAGGCGCCAAGTTCTGCGAGAACGTGCTCGCCCCGCTCAATCGCAGTGGTGATGAAGAGGGCTGCCATTTCGATAATGGCGTGGTCACCACGCCCAAGGGCTTCAAGCAAGCCTTCGCCCAGTACGTGGAAGGCGGCTGGCACGGCGTGGCGGCGGACCCGGCCTACGGCGGCCAGGGCTTGCCGCATTCGTTGGGCCTGGTGCTGAGCGAAATGATCGGCTCCAGCAACACCTCCTGGGGCATGTACCCGGGGCTCACGCACGGTGCGATGTCGGCGATCCACGCCCACGGCACCGAGGTACAGAAAGCCACCTTCCTGAACAAACTCACCGCCGGCGAATGGACCGGCACCATGTGCCTGACCGAAGCCCACTGCGGCACCGACCTGGGGCTGATCAAGACCCGCGCCGTGCCCCAGGCGGACGGCAGTTACGCCGTCACCGGCAGCAAGATCTTCATCTCGGCCGGTGAGCATGACCTGAGCGCCAACATCATCCACCTGGTACTGGCCAAATTGCCGGATGCGCCGGCAGGCACCAAGGGCATCTCCTTGTTTATCGTGCCCAAGTTCCACGCGGATTCGGGGGAGCGCAACGCGGTGCACTGCGGCTCAATCGAGCACAAGATGGGCATCAAGGCTTCGGCGACGTGTGTGCTGAACTTCGACGGTGCCAAAGGCTTCCTGATCGGCGAGGCGAACAAAGGCCTCAACTGCATGTTCACCATGATGAACCACGCACGCCTGGGCACTGGCATGCAGGGCCTGTGTAATGGCGAGACAAGCTTCCAGGGCGCGATCAAGTACGCCAACGATCGCCTGCAAATGCGTTCGCTGACCGGCGCCAAAGCCCCGGACAAAGCCGCCGACCCGATCATCGTGCACGCCGATGTGCGCCGCATGTTGCTGACCATGAAAGCCTTCAATGAGGGCAACCGCGCGCTTACGTATTTCACCGCGCAACTTCTCGACACCGCGCACCTGAGCAGTGACGCCACGCAACGTCAGGAAGCTGAAGACCTGCTGGCGTTCCTCACGCCGATCTGCAAAGCCTTTATGACCGAAACCGGGCTGGAAGTGACCAACCACGGCATGCAGGTATTCGGCGGCCATGGCTACATTCGCGAATGGGGCATGGAGCAGTTGGTGCGCGATTGCCGGATTGCGTCGATCTATGAAGGCACCAACGGCATCCAGGCCCTCGACCTGCTGGGGCGCAAGGTGCTGGGTAGCCAAGGCAAGTTGTTGCGCGGGTTTACCAAGATCGTGCATAAGTTCTGTGCGGCGAATGCCGAGCATCCGCAGCTCAAGGCCCATGTGGAGCAGCTCAATCAACTGAATCAGCAGTGGGGTGAGTTGACCGTCAAGGTGGGGATGGCGGCGATGAAAAATCCGGATGAAGTGGGCGCGGCGGCGATGGATTACTTGATGTACAGCGGTTACATCATCCTCGGTTACCTGTGGTTGCGTATGGCGATCACCGCCCAGGCACTCGACGACACCGAGTTTGCCAAAGCCAAGCTGGCGACGTGCGACTTCTACTTCAAGCGCTTGCTGCCGCGCACGGCAACACACCGAGCTGCTGTGGAGGCGGGCAGTGAGTGCTTGATGAGTCTGCCGGCGGAGGCGTTTGGCTTGTCGTGACCAAAAAATACCAATCAGTCACAAGTGGACCCTATGTGTCTGAAAAGTTGTTCGGGTACACTCGGAGTCTGTAAAACCGATCCTATCGAATCACTTTTCATGTTCTCACGAGGTTTGCCATGGCTGATTACAAAGCGCCGTTGCGTGATATGCGCTTCGTCCTCAACGAAGTGTTTGAGGTCGCTAATACTTGGGCCCAATTGCCAGCATTGGCAGACACCGTGGATGCCGAAACCGTTGAGGCGATCCTTGAGGAAGCTGGCAAGGTCACCGCTAAATCCATCGCACCGCTAAGCCGCAACGGCGATGAGCAAGGCTGCCGCTGGGCCGACACCGTGGTCAGCACGCCGGAGGGTTTCCCTGCGGCTTACAAAACCTACGCAGAAGGCGGCTGGGTGGGTGTAGGCGGTGATCCGGTATTTGGCGGTATGGGCATGCCCAAAGCCGTCTCGGCCCAGGTTGAAGAGATGATCAACTCGTCGAGCCTGGCGTTTGGCCTGTACCCAATGCTCACGTCCGGCGCCTGCGTGTCGATCAACACTCACGCCAGCGAAGCGCTCAAGGCGACCTACCTGCCGAAGATGTACTCGGGTGAGTGGGCCGGTTCCATGTGCCTGACGGAAGCGCATGCCGGGACTGACCTGGGGATGATCCGCACCAAAGCTGAGCCTCAGACGGACGGTTCCTACAAGATCAGCGGCACCAAGATCTTTATCACCGGCGGCGAACACGACCTTACCGAAAACATTATCCACCTGGTGCTGGCCAAGCTGCCGGATGCGCCGGCGGGCCCCAAGGGCATCTCGCTGTTCCTGGTGCCGAAGTTCATGGTCAATGCCGACGGCAGCCTGGGCGCGCGGAACCCGGTAACCTGCGGCTCCATCGAACACAAAATGGGTATTCAGGCGTCCGCCACCTGTGTAATGAACTTCGACGAAGCGGTGGGTTACCTGGTGGGTGAGCCCAACCGTGGGTTGGCGGCGATGTTCACCATGATGAACTACGAGCGGTTGGGGGTGGGTATCCAGGGCTTGGCGTCCGGCGAACGTTCCTACCAGAACGCGATTGACTATGCGCGCGACCGCCTGCAAAGCCGTTCGCCGACCGGCGCCAAGGCCAAGGATAAAGTGGCTGATCCGATCATCGTGCACCCGGACGTGCGCCGTATGCTGCTGACCATGAAGGCTTCGAACGAAGGCGGTCGTGCGTTCTCCACCTATGTGGCCACACAGTTGGACATCGCCAAGTTCAGCGAAGATGCCGCCGCCCGCGAGCGCGCCGACAACCTGGTGGCGTTGCTGACGCCAGTCGCCAAGGCCTTCCTCAGCGACTTGGGCCTGGAAACGACCGTGCTCGGCCAGCAAGTGTTTGGTGGCCACGGCTACATTCGCGAGTGGGGCCAGGAGCAACTGGTGCGGGACGTACGCATCACCCAGATCTACGAAGGCACCAACGGCATCCAGGCGCTGGACTTGATGGGCCGCAAGATTGTCGGCAGTGGCGGTGCGTTTTATACCCTGTTCGCCGACGAAATCCGTCAGTTCATCACCACGGCTGGCCCCGAGTTGGGCGAATTCACCCGTCCGCTCAGCGCGGCAGTGGATAACCTGGATGAATTGACTGCCTGGGTGCTGGACCGCGCCAAGGCCAACCCGAATGAAATCGGCGCGGCTTCGGTGGAGTACTTGCACGCCTTTGGCTACATGGCTTACGCCTACATGTGGGCGCGCATGGCCAAGGCGGCGTGGGGCAAGGAGTCTGAAGAAGACTTCTACGCCAGCAAGCTGGGCACCGCACGCTTCTACTTCGCCCGCCTGCTGCCACGTATTCATTCGCTGAGTGCATCGGTAAAAGCCGGCAGTGAATCACTGTTTTTGCTGGATGAAGCACTGTTTTAAGGGCTTGGAGGGCGTGTAAGCATTCTCTTACATGACGTGCTGCTATTCGTCCTCTATCGCCAAATTGGATCCACGGATAATCTACTTCACATGGACGTCGCGCAGGAAGCGCAAAGCAACAACACGGACACGTAGGATTCTGCCAGGACGGCGGAGTGAAATGGATGTCAGGGAAACAGTCTGCAAAGCCCCGCTTCGGCGGGGTTTTCTTTTGCCCGCGAAAAAGTCAGGCCGACGCCTGAGGGGCATTCATCACGTCCTCCAGCAACGTGCGCAACAACGCCACGGTCGCTTGCTGGCGCTGTACGTCGCGGCACACCAACCCCACTTTGAGCGGCACCCTCGGTTCACTCAAGGGTTTCCACAGCAGTGCTTTGCTGTTGTGTTCATCCTGGGAGCGCCCCGGCAATACGGTGGCAAGTTTGGTATGGGGCAGGCTGTCGAGAATCCCCACCATGGTATTCAATTCCGCTTGCACCTGCGGTCGCCGCCCGAGGTTGGACAGCTGGCCTTGCCAGATCTGTCGCACCTGAAACTCTTCCCCCAGCAGCAACATCGGCAACTCGGCCGCCTGTTTCAGCGAGACTTTTTTGAATGCCCGCAGAGGATGGTCTTCGGGGATGACCACCTTCAACTCATCTTCATACAACAGCACGCCATGCAGCCCTGGCTGGCGCGGCGGCAAGTAGCTGATGCCGATGTCCAGCGAGCCGTTAAGCAACCGGCGTTCGATCTCCAGCCCGGTCAATTCGTAAATCTGTACCACCAAATGCGGCTGGGCCTTGCGCACGCGCTCCAGCATTTGCGGGACCAGGCTGGTGTGCACGGTTTGCAGTACGCCAATGGCCAAGGTGCGCATCGCCTGGCCCTTGAAGTTGCGCAGGGCTTCGACGGCCTGCTGCATGCCATCAATCAAAGGCAACGCGTGGTTGTACAACGTATGCGCAGCCAGCGTGGGTAACAGGCGCTTGCTGCTGCGCTCGAACAGGCTCACATCCAGGTTCTGCTCCAGTTGGCGAATCTGTTGCGACAGCGCCGGCTGAGAGATCGAAAGTCGCTCCGCGGCACGGCCCACGTGGCCTTCCTCATACACCGCGACGAAATAACGCAGTTGCTTGAAATCCATAAGACTTACTTATCGAAAAAGCTGGAAAATCGAAATGGCCGCTGGCCCCTGAGACGCCTAGTCTAGCGCCTATTCGCAGGGCTTACAGGGCCGGATCGGGCAATGAATAACGTTTATCTTGATAGCGTTTACATAGGCAAGGCAAAAAACCTTCAGGCAGTGTCTGCACGGGACGCCGACCAAGGTCGGGTTGCCATGGAGGGTGAGCTGTGAATCTGTTTCGTCGCCCTGCGCCGAGCCTGGACGATTTGATCCTGGACGCGCCGCATGAATTGCCCAGTGAATCCCTGATGCCGACGGTGGCCAGGCCTGCGCAGGTCTTCGTGCGCGGCCAGGGCTCCTGGCTCTGGGACAGCGAAGACCGAGCCTATCTGGATTTCAGCCAGGGCAGCGCCGCCAACAGCCTCGGCCACAGCCCACAGGTATTGATCAACGCCCTGGCCGATCAGTCTCAAGCGCTGATCAACCCAGGTAGCGGCCTGCACAACCGCGCCCAATTGAACCTCGTCGACCGGCTGTGCCAGCACACCGGCAGCGATCAGGGTTACCTGCTCAACAGTGGTGCGGAAGCCTGCGAAGCCGCGATCAAGCTGGCGCGCAAATGGGGGCAACTGCATCGCGGCGGCGCTTATCGCATCATCAGCGCCAGCACGGGTTGCCATGGCCGCAGTTTTGCGGCGATGGCGGCCTCGGCCGGCGCTGGCGCAAGCCGTTTTGAACCGCTGTTGCCGGGCTTCAGCCATGTGCCCTTTAACGACTTGCCCGCCCTGCATGCGGCGGTGGATGCGCAGACTGTCGCCATCATGCTGGAGCCGATCCAGAGCGAAGCCGGTGTAATCCCTGCCACCGAACACTACCTCAAGGGTGTTGAACGCCTGTGCCGCGAGTTGGGAATCCTGCTGATCCTCGACGAGGTGCAAACCGGTATTGGGCGTTGCGGCACCTTGCTTGCCGAACAACAGTACGGCGTGCGCGCCGACATCGTGACCCTGGGCAAAGGCCTGGGCGGCGGCGTGCCGTTGGCAGCACTGCTGGCGCGTGGCAAGGCGTGTTGCTTCGAAGCGGGCGAGTTGGCAGGCACCCATCACGGCAATGCGTTGATGGCCGCGGCCGGGGTGGCGGTACTCGATACGGTATTGGCGAACGGCTTTCTCCAACACGTCCGAGAGTCCGGCCTTTACCTCGGCGAAGGCCTCGCCCGGTTGGCCTATCGATACGACCACGGCCAATTACGCGGCCATGGCCTGATGTGGGGCCTGACGTTATCGGATGATTGCGCTGATGCCGTGGTAAAAGCCGCTTTGCACGAAGGCCTGATCCTTAATGCCCCGCAACCTGACTGCCTGCGCTTTACTCCGGCCCTCACGGTCAGCAAAAGCAACATCGACGAAATGCTCGTACGCCTGGCCCGCGCCTTCGCGCGCGTGCGCACCGCGCAACTGCAATGCCGCAAGGGCATCGCCGTTTAACCCCCTATTCCAGAACCGTCTCGCGGCATACGCGGCGCCTCCAGCCTGATTCTTTTGGCTGGGGGCGTTTTTTTGCCTGCTCACTTCAGGATGGCCCAGTGCCAGATTCCACTGAACCCTCACGAACGGCCAAGGTCGATTAGCTACACGGCTCACACGAGCCGACTTTTTGGAGCTGACCCATGGACATCATTCGTATCATCATCGCCATTCTGCTGCCGCCACTGGGTGTGTTCCTGCAAGTGGGTTTCGCCGGCGCGTTCTGGCTGAACATCCTGCTGACCCTGTGCGGTTATTTCCCGGGCATCATTCACGCCGTGTACATCATCGCCAAACGCTAAAGCCGTCAGCCTTTTGCGATGAGCCGTGAGTTGCGCTCATTGCGAAAGGCCAGTTGCTCAATGGTCTGGGTGGCATGTTCGGCCTCTTCCCGCGCTTGCAGGATGATGCCGTGCTGCTCGGACTTGCTGCACACCGGGTCGGCATTGCTCGCGTCGCCCGTGAGCATGAACGCCTGGCAACGGCAGCCGCCAAAGTCCTTTTCTTTTTCATCGCATGAACGGCAAGGCTCGGGCATCCAGTCGTAGCCGCGAAAGCGGTTGAAGCCAAACGAGTCGTACCAGATGTGCTGCATGCTGTGGTCACGCACATTGGGAAATTGCACCGGCATCTGTCGGGCACCGTGGCAGGGCAGGGCAGTGCCGTCCGGCGTTACCGTCAGAAAAATGCTGCCCCAGCCATTCATGCAGGCTTTCGGGCGTTCCTCGTAATAATCCGGTGTGACGAAAATCAGCTTGCACGGGTGGCCTTCGGCCTCCAGCTTGGCGCGGTACTCGTTGGTGATACGTTCGGCGCGCACCAGCTGTTCTTTAGTCGGCAGCAACCCCACACGATTGAGCTGCGCCCAGCCATAGAACTGGCAGGTGGCGAGCTCGACGAA
This sequence comes from Pseudomonas antarctica, assembly GCF_001647715.1. Taxonomy (NCBI): domain Bacteria; kingdom Pseudomonadati; phylum Pseudomonadota; class Gammaproteobacteria; order Pseudomonadales; family Pseudomonadaceae; genus Pseudomonas; species Pseudomonas antarctica. Next base: position 5,865,252 of record NZ_CP015600.1, on the reverse strand, counting down.
GTCTGCTTCCAGTGCGATGCACAGCTCGATGATGCGGTCGATTTTATCGATATTGTGCCGATGGGTGACGAAGTTCAGCACCATCGGATAGCCATGCGCTTTCACTGCGCGGGCCATTTCGAGTTTTTGCGCGAAGGCTTTTTTCGAGCCTGCCAGCAAGTTGTTCACCTGCTCATCGCTGGCCTGGAAGCTGATCTGGATATGGTCCAGGCCGGCTTTCTTGAAGTCACTGATCTTCTGCTCAGTGAGGCCAATGCCGGAGGTAATCAGGTTGGTGTAGAAGCCCAGCTTACGCGCTTCGGCGATCAGCTCGGCAAGGTCCTGGCGCACCAGCGGTTCACCGCCGGAGAAGCCCAATTGCGCAGCGCCCATCTCCCGGGCTTCGCGAAATACCTTGATCCATTGCTCAGTGCTCAGCTCCTTGCCTTGCTCGGCAAAATCCAGTGGATTGGAGCAATACGGGCACTGCAGCGGGCAGCGGTAGGTCAGCTCTGCGAGCAGCCACAGCGGCAGGCCAATCGGTGGCTTTTCAGGCAAGGGTGATCCAGTGCTCAGCACGGGCGACCTCCATGAAATCCTCGATGTCTTTACCAAGCTCAGGCACGCCAGGGAATTGTTTATCCAGCTCGGCGATGATCGCCGCTACGTCGCGCTCGCCGTCGATCAAACCACCGATCAACGCGGCGCTATCGTTGAGCTTGATCATGCCTTCGGGGTAGAGCAACACGTGGCCTTTTTGCGCTGGCTCGTACTGGTAGCGATAGCCCTGGCGCCAGGTCGGTGTTTTGCTGCGATCAAAGCTCATAGGGTGATCCCTTTATGCCAGACCCGCTGCTCGGTCACGCTGTGATAGGGCGGGCGGTTCAGTTCATAGGCCATGCTCATGGCATCCAGCATGCTCCACAGAATGTCCAATTTGAACTGGAGAATTTCCAGCATGCGCTCCTGGCCTTCGCGGGTGGTGTAGTGCTGCAGCGTGATCGCCAAACCGTGTTCTACGTCGCGCCGGGCCTGGCCCAGGCGGGTGCGGAAATACTCATAACCGGCAGGGTCGATCCACGGGTAGTGCTGCGGCCAGCTGTCGAGGCGCGACTGGTGGATCTGCGGCGCGAACAGTTCGGTCAGTGAGCTGCTGGCGGCTTCTTGCCAGCTGGCGCGGCGGGCGAAGTTAACGTAAGCGTCCACGGCAAACCGCACGCCGGGCAGTACCAGCTCCTGTGAGCGCAGCTGGTCCGGGTCGAGGCCGACCGCCTGACCCAAACGCAGCCAGGCTTCGATGCCGCCATCTTCACCGGGGGCGCCGTCGTGGTCGAGCAGGCGCTGGATCCACTCGCGGCGGATTTCGCGGTCCGGGCAGTTGGCCAGGATGGCGGCATCCTTCAAGGGGATGTTCACCTGATAGTAAAAACGGTTGGCGACCCAGCCCTGGATCTGCTCGCGGGAGGCGCGGCCTTCATACATCGCCACGTGGTACGGGTGATGGATATGGTAGAAGGCGCCCTTGGCCCGTAAGGCGTGCTCGAACTCGGCGGGCGTCAGTGGTGTGTCAGTCATTTCGGTTGCTCCTACAATTCGAGGCTCATGCCGTCGTAAGCCACTTCAACATTACGCCGTACCAGCTCGGCCCTTTCGGGGGAGTCCTCATCGAGGATCGGGTTAGTGTTGTTGATGTGAATCAGCACTTTGCGTTGCTTGGGCAACTGCTCCAGCACTTCCAGCATGCCGCCGGGGCCGTTTTGCGCCAGGTGGCCCATCTCGCGACCGGTGCGGGTGCCAACGCCACGGCGCTGCATTTCATCGTCATCCCACATCGTGCCGTCCACCAGCAGGCAATCGCTGCCCGCCATGATCTCCAGCAATGGCGCGTCGACCTTGCCCAGGCCCGGGGCGTAGAACAGTTTGCCGCCGGTGCGCAGGTCTTCAACGATCAGGCCGATGTTATCGCCGGGGTGCGGGTCGAAGCGGTGCGGCGAGTAGGGTGGTGCGGCGCTGCGCAGTGGCAGCGGGGTGAAACGCAGGTTAGGGCACGCCGGGATGGTGAAGCTGGCGTCCAGTTCGATGCGGTTCCAGGCCAGGCCGCCGTTCCAGTGCGTGAGCATGGTGAACAGCGGGAAGCCGGTGCTCAGGTCTTCATGGACCATGTCGGTGCACCACACCTGGTGCGGGCAGCCTTCGCGCAGGCTCAACAGGCCGGTGGTGTGGTCGATCTGGCTGTCCATCAAGATGATCGCGCTGATGCCGGTATCGCGTAGGGCGCGGCCGGGTTGCATCGGTGCAAAGCCTTGCAGTTGCGCGCGGATATCCGGCGAAGCATTACACAGCACCCAGTTAACGCCATCGTCAGAGATCGCGATGGACGACTGAGTACGCGCCTGGGCCCGCAGGCTGCCATCGCGAAAGCCTGCGCAGTTCACGCAGTTGCAGTTCCACTGCGGGAAGCCACCGCCGGCGGCGGAACCTAGAATCTGGACAAACATGGTCGCTCCATCAAGCAAAACTCAAAACAAAAACGCCCCGGGCGAGCCGAGGCGTTGTCTTACCCAGCCAATCAGCGGCTGGCGAAGTACATGGTGACTTCAAAACCGATACGCAGATCAGTGTAAGCAGGTTTGGACCAAGTCATATTCATACTCCTACCAAGGGATGGGACGTTCACTACTGAGTAATACATATAGTCCACCTCCAATCGGAGATGTTCAGATATTGCCTATTAATGTTACGCAATTCTTTTCAAGTTAGCGCTGTCTTGGCGGAAAAAGCCTGTTGCAGGGTTGGCAATGATCAGCCTGCCGGTTGCCAGGCGTCCGTGACACGCGGCCCGTTGGCCACACAGCGCCAGCCTCCTGTAGCGTCGTTGAGTTGCTGGACGGCGTGCTGCAAATCCTCGCGCGTCAGGGTTTGGATCAGGTGTTGAAGTTGCCCCAGATAATCCGACGTGTGGCCCGCCAGGTGGGCATGCCAAAGCAGCTCGGCGGCTTGGGCGACAGGCAGCTCATCGGCAGTGAATTGCTGCGCCAAGCGTTGGTTGTCAAAGTCGCCGCGGCTGTCGACCAATGCCGACACCTGTTCCAGGAAGGTTTTCAGGTGATCAACGATCCCGCTCAGGGAAACGCCGGGGGATTGCACGCCAAACAGCAGCCCGGTTTGCCCGTTGACCTGTCGCATACCGCTGAAGACCGCGTAGCCGATTTGCAGTTCGACGCGCAGGCGCTGGTAAAACGGACCCTGCAGCAGATGCCCAAGCAGTCGCCATGCCGCTTCGTCTGCCAGGGCGCGCGTCGGCGTTGGGCAAAACAGCAACAACGCGGCCTCGCTGGCGTCGGTGTTTACCTCGTGCCATCGCTTCTGGCCGTCGAGGGTGGGTGACGTGTACTCAAGGCTTGCCGGCTGCCCGGGCAACCGGGCTGCCGCGATTTTGATCGCAGCTTCACACGCGGCGGGTAAACCGAAACCCAGCCCTTGCCACCGGGCGTTAGTCCATGGGGCGGGCGTCTCGCATGCTCGCGAATGATCACCGGTGCAGCAAGCAGGCAACGCCTTGAGCAATGCGCGAATAGCGATCAGCGGCGCTGGGGCGGGTGGCGGCAGGTGTTCATCCGCTGAGCCAAGGCGACGCGACAGTTCTTCAACCACTGCCGGCATGGGCTCGTGAAGGCCGACCATTTTCACCTGCCAGTCATTACCAGTGGTTTCGAAAGACAACTCGATTCCAGCCTGATGGGCATGCTCACGCAACGGCTGCAATGCGCTTTCCAGCCCGGCGGGTACGGCGCAATCAAACCGCCAGTGCAGGTAGAGCGCGCCTTCATCGGTGTCATCTGCCAAGGCCTGGCTGAATGCCAGCGCCGACACTTCTCGGCGGCCTCGGGAGCGGTCCTGGGCAAAGGTGCGCAAACCACGGTGGGCGCTGGTCTGGCCGCGAATCAGCCCGGCGCGTTCTTCTTTGACGGGCGGGCGCAGGAACGGGTTGTGGGGTGGCAATTGCCAGGTGTGTTCAGAGGGCGGCAGGTGCAGAGCATCAAGCATCGCCTTCAGGGCTACGCAGTCCTCGTCCGACAGGCCTGCGCTGTCGTGCCGAGCCAATGCAAGGGCGCCCTGGACCTGTTGTTGGCGAGCCGCACGCAGGGCGAATTCTTCGCGTAACGAAGCCCAGTCGCTGTGTATGAAAAAGCTCAGCCAGTCGTGCAGCAGCGTTTCGATTCGAGTAGCCGAACTATCTTGATTGTCGAGGGTAAAGTCGATATCCAGCACTGCCTGACCGGCGAAGTGATAGAGCACGGAAGCCTGCACAGCGCTGGCCAGTTTTTGTGCTTTCAGTTCCGCCAGCAGCCCACCCGGTGCCGAGGCGTTGAGCCACGTGCAGAGAAAATCCAGTGCTTCACGGGGGGCGTCACAGGTAATGACGTGGTGCAGGTGGTGGTTGGCGATGTGTTGAAAACGCCGTGCCTGGCCTCGCATCAGCGCTGGCGGCGGTGCCTGTGGGCGCGCAGGCCCTGAAACCAATGTTTCGCTGAACTGTTGAGCCAACGCGTGCAGTTCCTCCAGCGGTTGCGGGCCAGCGAGGCTCAAGGTCATCTGCCCGGTCCGATAGAACCCGGAGTGGAATTCCCGCAGTGCCTGTTGAAATGCCTCACGCTCCACCGGCAGGCTATCGCGATTGCCCGCATGAAAGCCTCGCAGAGGATGATCGGCTGCCAAACCTTCCAGCAGCGCGACTTGCTGTTGCGCCTGGGCGTCCTGAGACCAGGCAACAAACTCCGCTTGCAGCACTTCGCGTTCACGCAGTTGGTCTTCAAGCGCCAGGCGCGGATGGGCCAGCATCTCGGCCAGCCGCTCCAAGCCATCCGCAAAGGGCGCCACCGGCAACTCAAAGAAGAAGTCCGTGGTGCGCTCGCGGGTGCTGGCGTTGACCTGCCCGCCATGACGCTGCACGTAGGCCATCAACCCTTCGTTTGTCGGAAACCGTTGGGTGCCGAGAAACAACAAATGCTCAAGAAAATGCGCCAGCCCCGGCCAGGCCAATGGCACGTCATGGCTGCCAGCGGCCACGCGTAACACCGCGGCGCAACGCTTCAAACGCGGCGCATGGTGCAGGGAAACGTGCAGGCCGTTGGCCAGGGTCAGGTGCAGGTGATGAGGGTGGGCCGGCGCAGGCATGGGCACTTCCGAAACGTAGGATGTGCCCATGTTAACAAACCGCTAACAAACCGGCTGGGTCAGGGCTTGTGCAGCGCGCCGTATAGCTCGGGGCGTCGATCCTGGAGGTAGTGGTTGGCAGCACGTGCGTCCGTGATGGCTTGGCGATCCAACTGCCCGACGATCAAGGCTTCATCCAGGCCAGCCTGGGCGATTCGCTGACCATTCGGCGCGGCAATGCTGCTTTGCCCGCAGTATTGAATCTCGTCCTCGTGCCCGCAATAGTTGGCATAGGCCACATAACACTGATTTTCAAAGGCCCGCGCTCGCACGGTCACGTCGGCGACGAAGTCGAACGGCACCATGTTGGCGGTGGGCACCAGGATCAGTTCGGCCCCGGCGAGGGCCAGGCGACGGGTGTTTTCCGGGAATTCCAGGTCATAGCAGATCAGAAAACCGAGCGTCCAACCGTTCAATTCCACCAGCGGGAAATCGTCCTCCCCGGCGCTGAACATCGAGTGATCCAGGTCGCCAAACAGGTGGGTCTTGCGGTAGTTGCACAGGCGCTGGCCGTGAGCGTCGATCAACTGCACGGCGTTGTAGATCTGCCCGTCCTCGGCCCGCTCCGGGTAGCCATAGAGGATCGCCAGCCCGGCGCTTTTCGCCAGGTCGGCAATCGTCTGTGCTGACGGCCCGTCCTGGGCTTCGGCCAGCGCGCCAACCGCTTCGGCACCGATGTTGTAGCCGCTGAGGAACATCTCCGGCAGCACCAGCACATCGGCACCCGACGCTTCATGCGCGAGTTGGTGCAGGCGCTTGAGGTTACCGGCGACATCCAACGGCAGCGGTGGGCATTGGTATAGGGCGACGCGCATGTTCAACTCCTTAATCGGCCAGGGCGATCGGTCCGATTTCATCAAATACGTCACCCGGCCCCGGGTTCTCCGAGTGAGTGCTGCCACCGAAGTGAGTCATGATGCCCCACACCGCGTTCAGCGAAGTCTGCACCGCGCCTTCCACCCAGGCGGGCGTCCAGGACACGTCGTCACCGGCGATAAAAATCCCGCGTTGTTCGGCGGGCATGTCCTTTTGCATGAAGTGCGCATACATCCGCTGGTTATAGCGATAGTGGCCGGGCAATGCACCTTTGAACGCCCCGAGGAAATGCGGGTCGGCTTCCCACGATACGGTGATTGGGTCGCCGATGATGCGCGCCTTGATGTCGACTTTCGGGTAAATCTTCTTCAGCGCGTCGAGGGCCAGCTTCACGCGCTTGTCGATGGGCTGCGGCAGCATTTTCAGCGCGTCGCTCATCCACGAGTACGACAGGCAGATAACCCCAGGCTTGTCGTCGCCGTTGTCGAACAGGTAAGTGCCACGGGTCAGGCGATCGGTGAGGGTCATGCTCATCAGGTCGCGGCCGGTTTCCGGGTCTTTGTCTTTCCAGAACGGGCGGTCGACCATCACGAAGGTTTTCGACGACTGCATGTAGCGCGTGCGGTCCAGGGCCATCCACATTTTTTGCGAGAACAGGGTTTCGTCGCATTCGATCTGGGTGGTCAGCAGCCAGCTTTGGCAGGTGGTCAGTACGGCGGCGTATTCGCGGGTGTCGCCGTAGTTGTCGGTGACGGCGAAGCGGCCATCGGCGGCGTGGGCAATGCGTTTCACACCCGCCCGTGGCGCGCCGCGATGCAACGAACTGAGGCTGGTGCCGGCCGGCCAGTGCGCACAACGCTCCGGCACATGGCGCCAGATGCCCATGGGCACTTGCGCCACACCGCCGACCACCAGGTGTTGATGGTCGTCGCAGTTGGTCATCACCACGCGGAAGATCTCGAGCATCGAGTTAGGGAAGTCCGAGTCCCAGCCGCCGGTGCCGAAACCGACCTGGCCGAACACTTCGCGGTGATGGAACGACAGCTTGGCGAAGGCCTTGGAGGTGGCGACGAAGTCATAGAAGGTGCGGTCGTCCCACAGCGGCACCAGCTTATTCCACAGCGCTTTGAGGCGTGGCACGTCGCGGTCGCGGATGGCCTGCTGGATATCACCGAACTGCGAACCGGCTTCCAGCGCATCCGCCCAAGCATCGGCAACTTCCTGGAACAGTACCGGCAAGTCGGAGATTTTTTGCGCGTAGTGAGTCTGGCCTTCGAGGTCGATAACGGTACTGCCGGAGGCCGGCGTCAGCGGGTTGGGGAAGGGTTTGGTTTCCAGGCCCAGCTTGTCCACATAGTGGTAGAACGCGGTGGACGACACCGGAAAACGCATGCCACCCAACTCGGCGATGATGCCTTCGGCCCCTTCAAACGCCTGGGAGCGCAGGCGACCGCCCATTTTCGAGGCTTCATACACCACGGGCTTGAGGCCCAGCTTCATCAGCTCGTAGGCGGCCACCAGACCCGCGATCCCGGCACCGACAATCGCCACTTCGGCGCCATGGTTGGCCGCCGGGATGCTGCCCAGACCGGCCGGGTGCTCAATCCAGTCATCAAAGGCAAACGGAAAGTCCGGGCCAAAGATGGTGATAGGTTTTTTACCGTCGGCGGGGTGGCGATTGGTTTTGCTGATGGTGCTGGACGGAATGCTCATGGCTGACCTTACTGGCGACTCGGCGGGATTCAGCCCGTTGAGTATAGGAAAAGATGGCAGCCAGTTTAGGGAGCGTTGCGTTCGTTAATAAGACGCAAAGTGTCGTCGGATTGGATTGTTTTTAGTCAAAGTGACGAAGTTGTAAGTCAGATTGGTTGGCCACGATCCAATTTGTTACTGAGGATGATCGAGGTGGTGGTTTTCTCCACGCCATCGACGCTGCCAATCTGGTCCAGCAACTGATCCAGCTGTTCCGGCGAATCGGTGCGCAGCCAGGCCACGTAATCGAATTCGCCACTCACCGCACACAGCTGCTGCACCTGCGCCATGGCGCTGAGCCGGCGCAACACTTCCTTGCCCGAACGCGCTTGTACGGTGATCCCGACATAAGCCTGCAAACCACCATCGATCACACGCTGCCCGAGGCGCACGCCATACCCGGTAATCACCTGGGTTTTCTCCAGGCGTGCCAGGCGCGACGTCACCGTGGTGCGCGCAATACCCAACTGCCGTGCAAGCATGGCCACGCTTTCGCGGGCGTTGATCTGCAAGGCGGCGATCAGTTGGCGATCGATTTCATCCAGGGCGGGCAAGGGGAGCTCCAGTGCGGGCGGCAATGGGGCGCCATGTTACAGGTTTGCGTGGGTGTGGAGGTGGTAGGCGAACAGCTGACAAAAACCTCTACGCCAGATACACGAAAGCCGCGCAGTGCGCGGCTTTCTTGTTTGGTGGGCCCAGTAGGACTCGAACCTACGACCAAGGGATTATGAGGCATGAGATTACTTAATTCTGTGTAACACTATGGAACGCTAAGGCCAGTAAATACAGGCGTCTAAGCCTGATTTATCGTTTCGTGACATTTCCCAAAAAACCCTTATATTGCTGGCATTCGTTGAGCAATTCGTTAAGCGGTTTGAGGGGCTGAAAGTGGCGCAGAAACTGGCTCACAGCAAAATCACTGCCTTGAAAAAGGGCACTTTGTCCGAGGCTTTGGACGTGAAGGGCTCCGGTTCACTGATCTTTGAACGTAGGATTAGTGGAATATTGGTCTACCTGTCTCTGCGCCGTGACGGTAAGCAAGAGCGGCTCAAGCTAGGCGGCTACGATGATCGAGCCCTAGTCGATTGGCGTACCTATGCCGCTGCTAGGTCGCTGGAGGTGCGGGAGTTCTCTACCATTGAGGATTACCAGGTCGCCCAAAGTGAGCGCCAGCGCACCGTGCAGCGAGCCGCCAATCTGGAGGCCAGGCAAGGCACTTTTGCGCAGTTGCTCGACGCCTATGTCGAGGATATGGAAAGACGCGGCAAGACCAGCGCCAAGGAAGTGCGCGGCGCTCTAAAACTGAATGTGCTAACCCCATTTCCTGAGCTATCCACCCGCAAGGCTAAGGAGGTCGAGCCCGGTGATATTGCCGAGCTTCTGCGCCATTGCCTAAACCGGCCTGTCGCCAGCAAAGGGCGCGGGGTACGGCTGACCAAGGCCAACGCCACCAACGGCAAGAAGCGCCAAGCGGACAAGCTGCGCAGCTATCTGCAAGCGGCATTCTCCTTTGGGCTGGCGAACGACCTTAACCCACTGCGTGCCGGTGACGCCGTTCAATATGGATTGAAATTCAATCCAGCGCGTGACGTACCGACCATCGAGGGCGCTAACCAGGCTAACACTTGGGCACTGACCAAGGATGAATTGAGGGCTGCCGTTCTCGCTGTCGAGGACCTACCTGAGCGTCGCCGTGCTATCGCCAAGGCCATGCTTTACCTAGCCGGGCAGCGCGTGGAAATGCTCTGCCGTGTTACCTGGCAGGACCTATACGACGATGGCGAGCATGGCCCGGTAATGCGTTTGCTGGATCTGAAAGGTGGCAAGGGCACCCCGCCGCGTGAGCATCTTCTGCCAATGGTCGAACGCCTGGGCGAGATTATGGCCCCGTTGCTAGCCCTGGAGAGCGAAGGTAAAGCCCCTGGCCCGTTCTCACTGCGCGGCAAAGTGACGATTGCGCCGGGTACTGCACTGGATATTTTTCAGGATCTGGGTGAACGCCTGGCGGGAGAGGGCAAGGCCCGCCGTTTCACCTGGCGCAACATGCGCGCAACTATCGAAACCCATTTGGCAGCCCTGGGCGTGAATCAGGAGCGCCGTGCCTGGCTGTTATCGCATGGTCGGAGCGGGGTACAGGCAAAGCACTATGACCGTTGGAACTACCTACCGGAAAAGCGTGCTGATTTGGACGGGTGGGCGCGCTACTTGGATGAGCTTGTGGGAGTCGTGCCTGCTGGAAACGTGGTGCAACTGAGGGGTAGGCATGGTTAGCAGGAATAAGAGTCTTGAAAAGAGAATGGCGGTCATGCGCAAGCCTGGGAGCTACTCCGATGTGGTTTATGGGTTGGAAGGTTATTTATTTGGTTATTTGGTGAAGGAGAAAGGTGCGACTCCTGATATTGCTCTTTCAGGACTCGCTCATGACTTGGCTAGATGTAATGCAAGGCCTCTTGCTGTTTGGTGGGAATTTGAGGATCAGGGATTGCCGAAAGGGGGGGTGGTGCCTGAAGAGTTCGACTTTGACCACCAGATGCACTTGAAAAAGATTAGAGACTCTGCGGATACGCTATATAAGCTCTTGAATGAAAGGAGAACACCTTTAGAGTTGAGTTCTGCAATTGGTGCGACGGAGGCCATGTTTCTGACCCCCGCAGGAACAGTCGGAAGTCGAACGCTGGAGAGATCGCTTCTGTGTCGGCTTGGTGATTTAATTTCTTTAATACCAGATGTTAAACCCACTGAACTCGCTCAAAAGGTTAAAGGCGGGAACATGATTCGGCAGGAGGCCATTCGCGCATTGCTTGCCATTTGGGCGCGGGCGGGTGATGGCGAGCCGAAATTTCAGCGAAAAGGCTCGGCAGGTGGAGCAACGGGTCCATTTGCTGAATTTTGCGATGGAGTCTTGAAAGCGGTAGGTATTAAGACAAATGGCTTGGAGGCGCTGATTAGAGAGGCCGAGGAAATTTGGCGAGAAGGTTCAGCTTCTTAATCCCCATCTAAGAACGATGGTGCCAATGCTGCTGGCGTACGAATCTGTGAGGGAGGGCAGGTAGCTGCCATTACTACCGCGAACAATCGGCCTGACTTTTCAACCGGCATAATGTCAGACACCTACAAACACCGGAGAGCCTACATAAACGGGCCCTCATCACTGCTAAGGAGAGCTTGCGCCATGACTCACATCCACAAAACTATAGGGGCCCTTTTGCTCCCGATAGCTGTTTTGATCTCTGACTATGCTCTCGCCGAAAATCAGGATTGCCTCAACGGCTATGAATTTTTGAAGTCCCAAAGAAAGGGTGATGGTATAGCGCTGCCGCACACGGGGCTAGAAATGAACTCTCAATATGATACTCACCAGGTTTGTTACAGGGGCAAGGACGTTACCCAGTGGGCGGCTGGCCTTGGAATGGAGATTACATCCGGCAGCAATGGCTTTTTTAAGAATGGGACTGTTGCCATTGTTACAGCACACGAACGGCTGGAGGACGGTCGAGGTTACTGGGCAGGTGACTACAAAGCCGCGCTTATCCTACTTCGAGTAGATGAAGAAACGGGCGAGCTGAAACGCACTATGCTTGCGACTCAGAAGCAGGACAATGATCCGACAAAGACAATTGAGGATTTTCACTTAGCCGGCTATGACGAGTTCAACAAGGTTGTATATTTCGAAACTCCGGCTTTTGCTACTGCTAGCGCAATATACTCTTTTCCGGTCTTCCCTGTACTTCAAGGTGAGAAACCGGTTCTCAAGTATTTTGGGCCGGGTAGAATCGATTTCGTGATGTTTGACTTAGGGACTAGTAACGCTTCAAGAAATATTGGAAACGTGCTGGTCTGGCGAGATGAAATTTTTCCAGATCGCGGTAGGGATGAGGTTTTGTATCTGATTAATTCTGCTGGAAAGCAGATCTGTAAAGTCGACTCTACCGACCCGGGATACCGATTTAACCCCGTCTGCATAAATCATTAGCATAGTGATGATTGCAAGTGCGGTACGTCCGACCTCAGCTTTGAGGGGAGGGCTGGTGTGTTGACTAGAGGATTGATGGAAAGGTAATCAATCGCTCACCAATCCATCAAACGACGAACCTTTTTAAAAACTTTTAGATGGGGCCTCTGCTAACTATGTGAGGCTTCATGAAATGAACCAATCAACCGACACTATTTACCGCAACAAAGCCGCCGCAGATTACCTGGGCGGTATCTCGCTTGTGACCCTTTGGCGTCTTTCCCAGACCGAGGGCTTCCCTCGCAAAATCAAGCTGAGCACCCGTGCCGTGGGCTATCGCAAGTCCGAGCTTGATGCCTGGCTGGCTACCCGTCAGGGCGAGGTGGCCTAAATCATGAACAAAAAAAAGGCTGACCAAACGGCCAACCATAATCACTCACCTTGCCATTCTACTAGCGCTTTCGCTCAACGTGCCCGCATTCTTGAGCGCCTACGCGAAGGCCCAGCCGACACCCTGTCTCTTCGTTGTGATTTGTCTGTCTTAATGCCTGCGCCGCGCGTTCTTGAGCTTAAACAACGCGGCTTTGATATCGAGACGCACCGCATATCAACTATCGACGAAAACGGAACCGTCCACCACGGCGTGGCGCTGTACGTATTGCGAGAGGTGGCCAAATGAATATGGCCGTTGAGCTTGACGACGATCCGTTTAGCCCCCCCGACATTGGCAATGTACCCGCTAGAGACGAGCTACCAATAGAAGCGTATGCGGGGGCGTCTAATGCCGAATTTCAAGACCGTCACGGGCATTATGATGACCTGCCAATAGGTAGGGACTCCAATACGCCGACAAAGGCGACTGAGCCGTCTGCCGAGCTTGTAGCTGATGGCGATCCGCTTGCCAACGAGACGAGTACCGCGCCTCCTGTTGAGCGGTTGTATGACTTTGGGCTGCCACCCAAAACTCAACGACTAGGAATGTACGATCAGCAAATAGCACGTATGAGGGGGCCTTTAGAGCCAAGGACTGTACCTAGCCGACCATATTTTCCTGAGACTCTGGAGCCGTGCCCCGAGCCGCGCCCGTTATTGCCTGAATTGGAGGCCGCAGAGCCCTACCCTATCTTGGCGTTGCCGCCCCTTATGCGTGATGCCGTCCAAGCCATTGCTGAGCATGTACAGGCACCGTTGGCGCTGGCTGCGCAGTGCGTTACCGGCGCGACTGTCTACTTGGCGCAGACCCGTGTTAACGCCCCGCATATTAACAACCCTGATGGTATGCCTTGCTCACTGTTCACGCTGACCTTGGCCGACTCTGGCGACCGTAAGAGCGAATGTCGGCGCTTGGCTTCCAAGACGATAGACGAGGCCGAAAAGAAGGTCCGTACCGATCACAAGAAAGCCTGCGAGGAGATGGACTCGTTTGCACGGGGACTTAAAGGCAAAGAGCTAAAGCAGCACTTAGCGGATAACCCACGGCCAGCCGACCCGCGCACGCAATACACCGATGCCACGTTTGAGCCGATTGCCGGGGCATTTATTCGCGGTATGCCTGCTGCAAGTTGGGACACTGATGAGGGGGGGCAGGTGCTGGGCGGTGCATCGCTCAAAGCAGACACCCGCGCCGCAACCCTGGGCGCCTTGGTCAAAGCGTATGACACTGGAGGCTTTGAGCGCACTCGGTCACAGGGCAACGAGGAAGGCTCCGGCGTTGCCTATCACCGCCGCCTGAGCCTTAACCTGCTGGCGCAGGCAGTGACGGTGCGTGACGCCTTGGCCGATCCGCTGTTGCGTGGTCAGGGCTTCTTGCCGCGCTTTCTGTTCGCCAGCCCAGCCAGTATTGCCGGGACACGCGTTCTCACTGCTGAGCAGTTAGGCCGAAAGGCGTATACCGACACACGACTACAGCGCTACTGGGCGCGTTGTGAGGCTATTGCAGCAACCCCCCAAGCAATTGACTACGAGACAGGCGAAGTTAAGCCGCCCGTGCTGCAATTGACCCCTGAAGCCGAACAGGATTGGCTTGAGTTCTACAATGAGGTTGAGGGCGAGCAATCCTCCCTCGGTAAGTTCGCCAATCTGCGCCCCTTTGCTGGCCGCGCTGGTGAAATTGCCCGCCGCGTAGCTGCCGTATTTGCCTGCTTTGAAGGTAAGACCGAAATTGACGAAGAGTGTATGTGCCGTGCTGCTGCGATAGTCCGCCACTCACTTTCAGAATGGCGGCGGTATACGGACAGTGCTGTACCTGACCCGTTACTACAGCAGGCAGCAGCGCTAATGGGGTGGCTACGCGATCCGAGGCGGGCTGATGACTGGAAAGAGTTCCACCGCGACAAGCTGGGCAAGTCAGGGCCGCCCACCACCCGCAAGAGTGCCAGGGAGCGCGACCGATTGCTCGCCGTGCTGGCGGCGCATCACCACCTGCTAACCACTGACGGCAAGCACTTCAGCATTAACCTGTCTGCGGAGGCTGAGGATTTTGAGGAATCTGCGGAAAGCCAGTAATACCGGGCCTTAGTGGTTGAGGAAGTTTTGCGGAAAAGTGCGGAAAAAGGCTGCATCGCTAAAAATCCTCAACCTTCCGCAAACTTTCCGCAGTCGCAAACCTAGCAATGGCGGGGCTTTCCGCAAAATCCGCGAAATCCTCAGTATTCAGGTAGGGCAAGCCCTTGAGGCCCGAACAATTCCTGAGCAATCCTCAGGCTCAGGCTCAGGCTCAGGCTCAGGTACGCATCGCACGCGCGGGACGATCACAAAGACACCAACCAACGGAGCGCGACCAGTGACCAACGATCAAGCTGAACTGCGCAAGCTGTGGGTAAAGCACAACAAGGTGAGCAAGGCCATAACGCTTGCCTGGCTTGCCGCAGGAATGCCACACGGACAACTCTTTGCCCTGCCGTACCCCGATGAGCTACGCGGAATGATTTGCGGGGCTAAGATTCGGGCGGGTACGCCATGTAAGCGCCGTGACCTATACGCCAGTGGCCGTTGTCGTTTGCATGGTGGCCTATCTACCGGGCCGAAGCGTAAACCGACAGGCGCCCCTTGGGGAGTGCTAAGGCCGACCCCATGAGACCCTGAGTAATCATAAGGGTCAGGGCACGCATCGCGCGCGCGCGCGTAGTGGTCGCCTATTTCCAACCAAACCTGGCAGTTGCTGGGCTTTTTTGTGCGTGTATTGAAAGCATCCGGCGAGAAGTGGCACTCAAGTGCCGATGACGGGTAGCCGCCAGCATTCGTTTAGCAGTTCGTTAGAAATTTGAGTCTATAAATACAAACGGCCTACTCAAAAATGACGTAAGCCGTTGATTTTATTGGTGGGCCCAGTAGGACTCGAACCTACGACCAAGGGATTATGAGTCCCCTGCTCTAACCAACTGAGCTATAGGCCCTCAGTAGGTCGCGGATTATAACGACGGTTTCCCCGCTGTGCCATCCGAAAAGTCTGAAACCCTCATATGAAGAAAAGCTTCGGCAAAAAGCTCGGGCGGCAGCGGTAGGCTGACGATGTAGCCTTGCATCTGTTCACAGCCTTCGGCCGCGAGGAAGGCCTGTTGCGCGGGGTTTTCCACGCCTTCGGCGATGATGGTGAATTGCATGCTGTGGCCCAGGGCGATGATGGCGCGCACGATGGCGGCGTCGTGGGGATCGTCGGGCAGGCCGCGTACGAAAGACTGGTCGATCTTGAGGAAGTCCAGCGGCAGGCGCTTGAGGTAGCTGAGGGATGAATAGCCGGTGCCGAAGTCATCGATTGCCAGTTGCACGCCCAGTTGTTTGAGCTGGTGCAGCACCTCCAGCGCTTCTTCGGCCTGGCTCATGATGAAGTTTTCGGTGATTTCCAGTTGCAGGCAGCCGGGCTCCAGGCGGTAGTCGCGCAAGAGTTGTTCGATGCGCGCTAACAGGCCGGGATGACGCAGTTGCGCGCCAGCAAGGTTGACCGACAGTGGGCCGAAACCCTCATAGGCGGTTTGCCAGGCGTGCAGCTGCCGGCAGGCTTGTTCCAGTACCCAGTCGCCAATCTGCAGGATCGTGCCGTTCTCTTCGGCGAGGGCGATGAAGTGTTCGGGTGGCACGTCGCCGAAGGTCGGGTGGTGCCAGCGGATCAGTGCTTCGGCGCCGATCAGTTCCTGAGTGTCCAGGCTCAGCTTCGGTTGGTAGTACAAAAACAGCTCTTCACGCTCGATGGCGCGGCGCAGTTCATGCTCCAGTGCTACGCGCTCTTTGGCTTGAGTGGTGAGGTCGCGGGTGTAGCTTTCAACGCGGTTGCGGCCCTTGGCCTTGGAGCGGTACATCGCGGCGTCGGCGTTTTTGACCAGGGTGGCGACGTCAGTGCCGTCCTGCGGGTACAGGCTGGTGCCGATGCTGGCGCTGATAAAGAACTCGTGCTCGCCGGCCTGGAACGGTGGGGTGAAGCAGGCGAGCAGCTTGTTGGCCAGGTGCTCGGCGTCGCTGGCTTGTTGCAGGCCGGGCAGCAGGATGATGAATTCGTCGCCGCCCAGGCGCGCCACGGTATCGACGTCGCGCAGTTGCTCCTTGAGTCGCACCGCGATGTCTTTGAGCAACAGGTCGCCAACGGGGTGGCCGAGGCTGTCGTTGATGTGTTTGAAGCGGTCCAGGTCGAGGAACAGCACGGCGCCCTGGTTACCGCTTTCCTGCTGGCCGTTAAGTGCCGCCTGCAAACGGCTTTCAAACAGGGTGCGATTGGGCAGTCCGGTCAGCGGATCATGATGGGCCTGGTAGTCGAGGCGGGCCTGGGCATGCTTGAGGCTGGAGATGTCGGCAAACACAGCGACGAAGTGTGTGACCACTTGCTCGCGGTTACGCACGGCACTGATGGTCAGCCAACTGGGGTACAGCTCGCCGTTCTTGCGGCGGTTGGAAATCTCGCCCTGCCAGTGCCCCAAAGCGGTCAACTGGTGCCACATTGCCGCATAGAATGCGCTGTCATGCAGGCCGGAGGCGAGCAGGCGCGGCGTACTGCCGAGGGCTTCGGCTTCGCTGTAGCCTGTGATTTCGCTGAAGGCGCGGTTGACGGCGCTGATGTTCTGCCGGGTGTCGGTGATCAATACACCTTCGGCCGTGCTTTCGAACACGGTGGCGGCCTGTTGCAGTTTTTCCTGCATGAATTGGCGTTCGGTGATGTCCCGCGCGATGGTCAGCATGCAATCTTCATCAGCAATGGGCAGCGGGCGGCTGGACACTTCGCAAAGGCGAATTTGCCCATCACTGCGCCGTATATGGCAGACGAAATCGCGGACAAAACCGTCGCGCTGCATCAGTTCCAGCAGTTGTTTGCGTTCGTTGAGGTCGACCCAAATGCCCAGGTCCAGGGTTGACTGGTCAAGTGAGGTTGCGCTGGTAAACCCGGTCAGTCGGCTGAAACCCTCGTTCACTTCAATCAGTAACCCATCGCTTTGGCGGCTCAGCAGCAAGCCATCCGGTGAGGCGTGGAAGGCTTTGGCGAATTTCTCTTCGGAGGTTTGCAGCTGTTGTTGGGTTTCCTTGAGCTGGGTGATATCACGCACCACCACGACCAGGGCCTCGGTGGTGTCGAGCTGGAACGGCTCCGCGGAGATCAGCCCGGTAAACGCTTGGCCATTGCTGCGCAGAAATGGCATTTCCAGGTTGCGCACGCTGCTGCTTTGGACCCGTTGCAGCAGGTCGGGGCCGACGCCCTGAATGCCCCAGATATTCAGTTCGGTGGCGGTTTTACCGACCACTTCTTCGGCGCTAAGGCCAATCTGATCCTCGAACGCTTTGTTCACTTCAAGCAGGCAGCCATCGGACATCCGTGCAATCACCAGGATGTCCGGGCATTGCTGGAACACCGAGGCAAATTTTTGCTCGGACAGCTGCAAGGCTTCTTCGGTGCGCTTGGCTTCGCTGATATCGATCATCAAGCCGCGTAGCACCGGCTCGTGCCCGTGCTCGATGAGGCTGACAATGTCGCGCACCCACAAGCAGCGGCCGTTGGCGGTCATCACCCGATAATCGATGCTGTGGTCGCGGTTGGCGCGCGTTTCCCGGTAGCAATAGGCTTCAGCGCGCGTCAGGTCGGCGGGGTGGATGATGTTGCGCCAAAAGCCTGGAATCAGCCAATGGGCGCGGGGGTAGCCCAGCAGTTCTTCGGCATGGGGTGATACGTAGCTGTAGGTGAAATCGCTGATGCTGGCTTCCCAGGCGATGGCGGACAGGCTCTCTACCAGGCCGCGATAGTGATACTCGCTGCTGCGCAGTTCCTGCTCAAGGGCGACCCGCCGGGCAATCTCCGAGCTGAGTCGACGATTGATCCGAATCACGATGGCCAGCACGGTACTCAACAACAGCACCGCCGGTAGGCCATATTTCAGCAAGTCGACCCAAAAGGTGCGGTGATCGGTGACGCTGCCGACCCAGTGCTGCTGGATCGCGTCGGTTTCGTCTGAGCTGAGGTCGGCGAGGACTTTGTCCAGAATGCCTACCAGCATTTTCTGATCGCGCGGCACACCCATCGCCAACTGATAGCGGTAGGGCGTTTCGCCGCTGACGTACAAACCATCCAGTTTGAGCTGGCGCAGGCTCCAGACACTGGATGCCAGGTCGCCAATCACGGCATCCACTTCGTCAGTGGCCAGTGCTTGCAGGGCCGAGCTGACATTGGGCATCGCCACCAGGTTGAGATCGGGATGGTGGGTGCGCAGCAATTCGTGAGGCGCGTAGTTCTCCACGACCGCGATCTTCAGGCCATACAGGTCCTTGAGGTTGCGCGGTTGCGCGCCGCCCTCATGGGCGAGGATGACGATGGGGAAATCCAGATAGGGGCGTGTGAAGGCCAGGTAGTTCTGGCGCTCCGGCGTGGACATGATGCCGGGCAGCAGGTCGAGCTGGTTATTTTTTGCCTGCTCAAGCACGGCGGTCCAGTTTACGGGCTCGACCAGTTTGATCCGCACGCCCAGGCGGTCCTGGATCAAGCGAACATAGTCAGCAGCCAGGCCTTGGTAACGGCCATTTTCGTCACGGTATTCGAAGGGTGGCCAGGAAGCATCCACCCCCAGGCGCAGCTCCTGATGGTCCGACAGCCAGCCACGCTCTTCATCAGTAAGAGTCAACGCGCCAGCCGTTGCGGTCCAGGTCAGCAGCGACAGCAGTATCACGGTCGGCAGTCTGGGCATAACGGTCTCGTTATGGCACGGGGAATGGTTCGAGTGTAGACGGGCATTGCGGGAGAGGGGTATTGCGGGGCAGTAAATCTATAGAAAGTAGTCTGTAGAAAGCAAAACCCCCGGCCTGGGCCGGGGGTTCTGGTATCACTCGTCGAGGAAGGAGCGTAGATGCTCGCTTCGCGTCGGGTGGCGCAACTTGCGCAGCGCCTTGGCTTCGATCTGACGGATCCGCTCACGGGTCACGTCAAACTGCTTACCGACTTCCTCAAGGGTGTGGTCGGTATTCATGTCGATGCCGAAACGCATGCGCAGTACCTTGGCTTCACGGGCAGTGAGGCCAGACAGTACGTCGCGAGTCGCTTCTTTAAGGCTCTCAACGGTAGCCACATCGATTGGCGACTGCATGGTCGAGTCTTCGATGAAGTCACCCAGGTGGGAGTCTTCGTCATCACCAATCGGCGTTTCCATGGAGATCGGCTCTTTAGCGATCTTCAATACCTTACGGATTTTATCCTCAGGCATTTCCATGCGTTCGCCCAGCTCTTCCGGCGTCGGTTCGCGACCCATTTCCTGCAACATCTGCCGGGAAATACGGTTGAGCTTGTTGATGGTCTCGATCATGTGCACCGGAATACGGATGGTGCGGGCCTGGTCGGCGATCGAGCGAGTGATCGCCTGACGGATCCACCAGGTGGCATAAGTCGAGAACTTGTAGCCGCGACGGTATTCGAACTTGTCCACAGCCTTCATCAAGCCGATGTTGCCTTCCTGGATCAGATCAAGGAATTGCAGGCCACGGTTGGTGTACTTCTTGGCGATGGAGATCACCAGACGCAAGTTCGCTTCAACCATCTCTTTCTTCGCGCGGCGGGCCTTGGCCTCGCCGATCGACATGCGACGGTTGATGTCCTTGATCTCAGCAATCGTCAAACCGGTTTCGGTTTGAAGCGCGGTCAATTTCTGCTGGCAACGGATGATGTCCGGCTGCAGGCGACCAATGGCTTCAGCGTATTTCGCCTTGCCTTTGGCCAGTGCATCGGTCCAGCTTTCATCAACTTCGTTGCCCGGGAACTGGCGCAGGAAGTCGGCACGCGGCATGCGTGCATCACGTACACAGAGCTGCATGATTGCGCGCTCTTGGGCACGCAGACGCTCAAGGGCACTGCGAACACGCTCAACCAGGCCTTCGAATTGCTTCGGCACCAGCTTGATTGGCATGAACAGCTCAGCCAGGGCCACCAGCTCGGCAATTGCCAGCTTGTTGCCACGACCGTGCTTTTTCAGGGCCTTGCGGGTGATTTCCATTTGATCGGAAACCGCACCGAAACGCTGGGCAGCGATGATCGGGTCCGGGCCGCTTTCGACTTCATCTTCGTCGTCGCTGCTGGCTTCAGCATCGTCTTCTTCGGTGTCGTCGTCGGCTTTAGGGGCCTTCGGGTCGACGGGCGGCGGTACTTCGGCGGCAGGCGGCGCAATACCGTCGTCCGGGTCGATATAACCGCTCAGAACGTCGGACAGGCGACCACCTTCGGTGGTGACGCGGGTGTACTCGGAGAGAATGTGGTCAACCGTGCCTGGGAAGTGCGCAATTGCGCCCATCACTTCACGGATACCCTCTTCGATACGCTTGGCGATTTCAATTTCGCCTTCACGTGTCAACAGCTCGACGGTACCCATTTCACGCATATACATGCGCACAGGGTCGGTGGTACGACCGATATCGGTCTCCACAGCGGCCAGCGCGGCAGCCGCTTCTTCAGCGGCAGCCTCGTCGGTATCGGCGTCCGCCAGCATAAGGGAATCCTTATCTGGCGCAGCTTCGAATACGTTGATCCCCATGTCGTTAATCATGCGGATGATGTCTTCCACCTGCTCTGGATCTGAAATATCCTCAGGCAGGTGGTCGTTGACCTCCGCGTAAGTCAGGTAACCCTGCTCACGACCGAGAACGATCAACTCTTTGATACGAGACTGCTGTTGCGCTTTTCCGGACATAACACCCTATCCACTGAAGGTCTTGGCGGGCAAAAAACAAGCCGAGGATTATACCCGAGCTATGACCTCACACGCCAGCTGAGGTCGGGTTTGATGCGGAAACATTCTGTTTTAAGAGGTCACGCATCTGTTTTGCTATCTGAATTTGCTCTTCAGCCGACAATCCCGGCTGCCTCGCTCTTTTGATGAGTTCATCGAGGGTCTGCGTATGCTGACCCGCGGATAACCTAGTAATGGTGTCTAAAAACTGTTGTTCAAGGTTGTCGCCGTCAATTAGCCACTCCTTTTCTGCAAGTGCTTTAAGGAGGCGGCCTTGTTCGGTGCCATGCCAACGAGCCATCAACTGAATTGAGTTTAGCTTAGGATTTTTCTGTACCGCCTCGATCAAGGCGATCAGTACCTGAGCATAGGTGTTGCTCTCGTTGGCAAAATGGTCGGCGCTTTCCACCTTTCCCGCCAATTGCGGGTGGTGAATAAGCGTTCGCAACGCAATAAGTGTCGGGGCTTCGACCGCCAGGGGCGTGCGTGGGGCGTAGGGCTCATCACGATCACCGCGCTTGCCGTTCTTGCTCCACGGCTTCTTGTCCCATTTTTTACCGCCGGCGCCGGGCTTTTTCGGTGTCCACTCCTGCTGTGGCGCGTAGGCGTCCTGCGGTTGGTGGAAGTCGGAATAGTCCGGCATGGCGTCGTAATCCATGCCTGGGTCGTACGCGGGTGGCGCGTCTTGCGGTGCGTTGTGTACCAGCTGGCTGACGGCCTCGCCGCTCAAGCCGGTTATTTCCAGCAGGCGCATGCGCATCAGTGACTTCAGGTTGGCGCCCGGCACTTTGTCGATCAGCGGTGCTGCGAGGGTGGCCATGTGGGCCTTGCCTTCGAGGGAGCGCGGGTCGGCTTCTTCGGTCAGTTGCTGGAAGAAATAGTCCGCCAGGGGCTGCGCATGCTGATTAATGCGCGCGCGGAAGGCGTCGGTGCCTTCGGAGCGCACCAGGGTGTCAGGGTCTTCGCCTTCAGGCAGGAACAGGAAGCGTGCGCGGCGCCCATCCTGCAGGCTCGACAGTGTGGCTTCGAGTGCGCGCCAGGCGGCGTTACGGCCGGCCTGGTCGCCGTCGAAGCAGAACAATACGTTGGGCACCACGCGAAACAGGCGTTTCATGTGTTCTTCGCTGGTGGCAGTCCCCAGGGTGGCGACGGCATTGCGCAGGCCCTGCTGGGCGAGGGCAATCACGTCCATGTAGCCTTCCACCACGATGATTTCATCGAGGTTGCGATTGTTTTTGCGCGCCTCGAACAGGCCGTAGAGTTCCTGGCCTTTATGAAACACGGGGGTTTCCGGGGAGTTCAGGTACTTGGGTTTATCGTCCCCCAGTACTCGGCCGCCGAAAGCGATGATCCGGCCACGGCTGTCGCGGATCGGGAACATCACGCGGTCGCGGAACCGGTCGTAGCGCTTACCCGTCTCGGCATTTTCCACCAGCAGGCCGGCGTCGATCATAGCCTTCTGTTGCAAGGTGTCGCTGCTCAGGTGCTTGTACAGGTTGTCCCAGCCGGGCGGGGCGAAGCCGAGGCCGAAGTCCCTTGCGATCTCGCCCGTGAGGCCGCGGCCCTTGAGGTAATCGACGGCGGCCTTGCGCTGCGGATGGCTTTTAAGCGCCTGACGATAGAAGTCGGCAGCGGCCGTCAGCAGCGGGTACAGCGGCGAGTCGGTGGGTTGTCGCGGTTTGTGCGGGCGGCCACTTTCTTCGCGAGGGATTTCCATGCCGGCGGCTTTCGCCAGTTCCTCGACGGCCTGGGGGAAGTCCAGGTTGTCGTGGTCCATGATGAAGCCGAGGGCGTTGCCGCCCGCGCCGCAGCCGAAACAGTAGTAGAACTGCTTGTCGGGGCTGACGCTGAACGACGGGGTTTTTTCTTTGTGAAACGGGCAGCAGGCGGTGTAGTTCTTGCCAGCCTTCTTCATTTGCACGCGCGAGCTGACTACATCGACGATGTCGGTGCGGTTCAGAAGGTCGTCAATAAAGCTCTGGGGAATTAGCCCGGCCATGGCGTTCTCGTCATCACTGCGTGTCAATGAGGCCCGTGAAGTGCTCGGGCGCGCAAATTGTGCGGCTCGATCAACTGTCGTCTGCTTGGGCTGTCAGGAAGTGTATCTGCCGAACATTCACTGACGTTAATTTCAATCAGATTTCGGCATGGACATGTTGCCCGGGAGTCCGGTCTTGGCCGTGTGCGGGCCTCGGAAGCTCATCGGTGGGCGCAGTCGATCTGTTGATCGCCTGTTAAAAAATAAGTGTGCTCGTCAGTAGCCTTGTTAGGCTCGTCAGAAGAGACGCGCACCGCTGGCAGAAAAGCCAGTCCTGACGTTTGAAGCAGTGTCTCGGTCGCGTGTGCGGCGTCGACGGTGAAGCATCAAGCGATATCCGCAAATGCCAATAGCCCGGCTGAGGGCCGGGCTTGGCAGAAGCTTGCTACGAACGTCTGTGTATTAGTACAGACGAACGGCGCGGCGCTGCTCGCGCTGAACTTTCTTAGCGTGACGCTTAACAGCGGCTGCTGCTTTACGCTTACGCTCAGAAGTTGGCTTCTCATAAAATTCGCGGCTACGAACTTCAGCCAGAACACCGGCTTTTTCGCAGGAGCGCTTGAAACGACGCAGAGCTACGTCGAAGGGTTCGTTCTCTTTTACTTTGACGGCTGGCATCCAGAGCTACCTTCTTTCATTACCGGGAATCAACGTTCTCGTCGCAAAAAATTCGCGGCTGAGGTCGTCGGTTTTTAAGGGTTGCGGATGTTAACCCCTCATTGCCCGGAATGCAAAGCCTCTGATCGAAAACCGCTAGTCGGGAGGGGGAGTGGCGACTATTATGCGCGCCTTCGAATTCAGCCTCTACAAGGCGCAAACCCATGCTAGTACTGGGACTTGAAACCTCCTGCGACGAAACCGGTGTCGCACTTTACGACAGTGAACGCGGGCTTTTGGCCGATGCACTGTTCAGTCAGATCGACCTGCATCGCGCCTATGGCGGCGTGGTGCCGGAGCTGGCCAGCCGTGATCACGTCAAACGTATGCTGCCGTTGATTCGCCAGGTGTTGGACGAGGCCGGCTGCGTGCCGACCGAGATCGATGCCATCGCTTACACCGCTGGCCCAGGATTGGTCGGAGCCCTGCTGGTTGGGGCTTCTTGCGCCCAGGCACTGGCGTTTGCCTGGGGCATTCCTGCCCTGGGTGTGCACCACATGGAGGGCCATTTGCTGGCTCCGATGTTGGAAAAAACACCTCCAGAGTTTCCGTTCGTCGCTTTGTTGGTTTCCGGCGGCCATACGCAGCTGGTTCAGGTCGATGGGATAGGCCAATACACGCTTTTAGGCGAGTCTCTGGATGACGCTGCCGGCGAGGCTTTCGACAAAACCGCGAAGATGATGGGCCTCAATTATCCCGGCGGGCCGGAAATTGCCCGTCTTGCCGAAAAAGGCGTCCCGGGCCGCTACACGTTCCCGCGTCCGATGTGTGACCGCCCTGGCCTGATGTTCAGTTTCAGCGGCTTGAAAACCTCCGCGCTCAACACCTGGCAACAGAGCGTCAGCGCCGGGGACGACAGTGAGCAAGCCCGTTGCGACATCGCGCTGGCGTTCCAGCAGGCCGTGGTGGAGACTTTGACCATCAAGTGCAAGCGCGCCCTCAAGCAGGCCGGTATGAAGCGCCTGGTGATTGCGGGCGGCGTCAGTGCCAACAAGGCCCTGCGCACTTCGCTGGAAAAAATGCTCGGCGACATGAAGGGCGATGTTTTTTACGCGCGCCCTGAGTTCTGCACCGACAATGGCGCAATGATTGCGTATGCCGGTTGCCAGCGCCTGCAGGCCGGCCAGCATGAGAGCCTGGCGATCAGCGTGCAGGCCCGCTGGCCGATGGAGCAGCTGACACCGTTGTAAGGGCTCACTGTGAGCCGGGTTCATCGAACGTATTTAAAAATGCCGTTCGCGCCCGGCAAACAGGTCGCGTAAATTGCCGCGGTGGCGCCAGACGATCAGCAGTGTCAGCACGCTCATCGGCAACAGCGCCGCAGGTTCTTGCCAGGCCAGCAGTGGCAGGGTGAGTGGTGTGGCGATCAGTGCGGCCAAGGAACTCGTGCGGGTCAGGTAGAACGTCAGTAACCAGGCGAGCACGGCCAGCAACGCTGCCGGAGGGTAAATCCCCAGCAACATGCCGGCCGCCGTGGCGACGCCCTTGCCACCGCGAAAGCGGAAGTACAGCGGAAACAGATGGCCCAGGACGGCAGACACGCCCACCCAGGCTTGCTGTTGCAGGGAGAGGCCGACGCCGTTGGCGATCAGCACGGGCAGCAGGCCCTTGCACACGTCGCCCAGCAGCGTCAGGACGGCGAGTTTCTTGCCGGCCAGGCGCAACATATTGGTGGCGCCGGCATTGCCTGAGCCACTCATTCGCGGGTCGGGATTTCCCGTCAGGCGGCTGAGCAAAATGGCGAAGGACAGCGAGCCGAGCAGGTAGGCGAGAGTCGCCAGTAACCAAAACATGCTAACTATTCCGGGCGAGGACGCCCTGATTCTAACGGGGCAACGCGCCCTTGTCGTGCTGCGGAGAAGAGCTTGGACAGAGTGTTTATCGAAGGCCTGGAAGTCGACACCGTGATCGGGGCCTACGACTGGGAGCGCGGCATCAAGCAATGTCTGCGTCTGGACCTGAGCTTTGCCTGGGACAACCGCCCGGCTGCTGCGGGTGACGATCTGACCCTGGCGCTCGATTACGCCAGCGTATCTGCGCGTATCCAGGCCTTTGCCGAACAATCCCAGTACCAGTTGGTGGAAACCTTTGCCGAGCGCCTGGCCGAAGTGCTGATGCGTGAATTTCAGATTCCCTGGCTGCACCTCAAGTTGACCAAGCCCGGCGCCGTACCGGCAGCCAAAGGCGTGGGCGTGGAGATCGAGCGCGGATGTCGCTAACTCAGATTTACCTGGGCCTTGGCAGCAATATCGAGCGCGAGCGCCATTTGGTCGCCGGCCTGGATGCGCTGGCGAGCTTCTTGACCGATGTGCGCTGTTCTCCAGTGTTCGAAAGCCAGCCAGTGGGGATCAAAAGCGGGCCATTCTTCAATCTGGTGGTCTCGGCCTACACCGACCTGCCGCTGATGGAGCTGGATCGCCGGTTGAAATTCATCGAGGCCGACAACGGCCGTTATGCCCCGGACCGCAAAGGGCTGCCGCTGGATATCGATGTGTTGCTGTACGGCGAGCTGGTGGGAAATTTTGATGGCTTGATCCTGCCGCGGGCAGAGATCCTGAAAAACGCCTTTGTGCTGTGGCCGCTGTCGTTGATGGCGCCCGATCGTGTGCACCCTGAGGCGGGCAAGACATTGGCGCAGCTATGGCGCGATGCACAGATCGATCAAGTGCTGGCGCCTGTCGGTTTTGAGTGGCAGGGCCAGCAGCTGACGCCGGACGCGCCCCTATAGGGCGTGTTGTTCTTTGTAGGCTTTCAACACCTTGAGCCGCTCACGCTTGAGCGCCTCACCCAGCTCGGGGCCTTTGAAGCCTTTCTCCAGCAAAGGCGCCACAGGCACCTCGCGGGCCGCTTTCGCCGCGCCGCGTAAATAATCCGCTTGTGGATAACTTCTTTGCTCCAGGCCTTTGCGGCCCCGTGCGTCCATTTCACAGCTCACCACGAACTCTTCAAAACGCTGTGGCCTGCGATAAACGTCAAAACTCTGCAGCAATTCCAGCAATGTCGACGCTTTCAGCTCCAGCGCGCGATGGCCGTGGGTGTGATATTGGCCGACAAGCAGGGCCAATTCCTGACAATCCTTCGGCACCTTGAAGCGCTCGTTCACCGCCTTGATCAGCTTCAGGCCGGTCTGTTCGTGGGCAATATGCTGCGGCAACTTATCCACAGGTGTCAGGCCTTTGCCCACGTCATGCAGCAGGCAGGCCCAGCGCACGGTGAGCGGTTGTTTGTGCAGGGCCGCCTGTTCCAGCACGCTCAAGGTATGTAGGCCGGTGTCGATTTCAGGGTGATGGGCTGCTGGTTGCGGTACACCGAACAGGGCATCCACTTCCGGCATCAGGGTTTTCAGCGCGTTGCAGTCGCGCAGTACCTGAATAAAGACTTGAGGCTGATCCTCCATCAGTGCCCGAGAGATTTCTTTCCAACTGCGCTCTGGCGTCAGGGCTTCCAGTTCGCCGGATTCGCTGAGCTGACGCATCAGCTCCAACGTTGGCGGCGCGACGGTAAAGCCGAGGTGAGCGTAACGTGCTGCAAAACGTGCAACGCGCAGTACACGGAGGGGATCTTCGGCAAATGCGGGGGAAACGTGACGCAAAACGCGCGCTGTCAAATCCTGCTGGCCGTGATAGGGATCGGTCAGGTTGCCGTCATCATCCTCCGCCATGGCGTTGATGGTCAGGTCGCGACGAATCAGGTCTTCTTCCAGCGTCACCTCGGGGCTGGCATGGAATACAAAACCACCATAACCCCGGCCGCTCTTGCGTTCGGTGCGGGCGAGGGCGTATTCGTCGCCGTTTTTGGGGTCCAGGAATACCGGAAAGTCAGCGCCCACCGGCTTGTAGCCCTTGGCGAGCATTTCTTCAGTGGTTGCGCCGACGACAACACGGTCGATGTCGGTGACCTTGATGCCCAGCAACCGGTCACGCACCGCACCGCCGACTTTGTAGATTTTCATGAAAAAGCCTCCATTAGCGGCACAGGATAACGCCTGTGCCTGACCAATGGAGGCTTTGCTGTTTCAGAGGTGAACGACGGCCAGGTCCAGGCGGCCGTAGTCGTTGTCGTTATGATCGCTGCGTGGCGGCACGTGGTGGGTCTTCATCACTTGATCGCCCTGCAGGGTTTCCAGGTGAATGTCGAAGCCCCATAACCGATGCAGGTGCTTGAGCACCTCCTCGGTGGATTCGCCCAAGGGTTTGCGGTCGTGCTGCTGATGACGCAGGGTCAGCGAGCGGTCGCCGCGCACATCGATGCTGTAGATCTGCACGTTAGGCTCACGATTGCCCAGGTTGTACTGCGCCGCCAGGGTTTCACGGATGGTGCGGTAGCCGGGTTCGTCATGAATCGCGGGCACCACCAAGTCATCCTTGAGGTCGTCATCCATGATGCTGAACAGCTTGAGGTCGCGAATCACCTGGGGTGACAGGTACTGCAGGATGAAGCTCTCATCCTTGAAGCTGCTCATGGCGAACTTGATGGTCGACAGCCAATCGCTGCCGGCGATTTCCGGGAACCAGCGGCGGTCTTCTTCGGTGGGGTGTTCGCACATGCGCCGGATGTCGCGATACATCGCAAAGCCCAGTGCGTAGGGGTTGATGCCGCTGTAATACGGGCTATCAAAGCCTGGCTGGAACACTACGCTGGTGTGGGAGGTGAGGAACTCCATCATGAAACCGTCGGTGACCAGGCCCTCGTCGTACAGGTCATTCATCAAGGTGTAGTGCCAGAACGTGGCCCAACCTTCGTTCATCACCTGGGTCTGGCGCTGTGGATAAAAGTACTGGGCGATCTTGCGCACGATGCGCACGATTTCCCGCTGCCACGGCTCCAGCAGTGGCGCGTGTTTTTCCAGGAAATAGAGGATGTTTTCCTGAGGTTCGGCAGGGAAGCGCGCATTGTCCTTGTCGCTGTTTTTGCCCGCACGTTTTGGAATGGTGCGCCACAGGTCGTTGATCTGTTTCTGCAAGTGTTCCTCACGCTCCTTCTGGCGCAGGCGTTCTTCCTCGGCAGAAATCGGGTACGGACGTTTGTAGCGATCAACCCCATAGTTCATCAGGGCGTGGCAGGAATCGAGCAAGTCCTCCACCGCGTCGATGCCATGACGCTCCTCGCACTGCATGATGTACTGCTTGGCGAACACCAGATAATCGATGATCGAGCTGGCATCGGTCCAGGTGCGGAACAGGTAATTGCCTTTGAAGAAACTGTTGTGCCCGTAGCATGCATGGGCCACCACCAACGCCTGCATGCAGATGGTGTTTTCCTCCATCAGATAGGCGATGCATGGGTCGGAGTTGATGACGATCTCGTAGGCCAGGCCCATCTGGCCGCGGGTGTAGGACTTTTCGGTGCTGAGGAAGTGCTTGCCATAGGACCAGTGGTGATAGCCCAAGGGCATGCCGACTGACGCATACGCATCCATCATCTGTTCGGCGGTGATGACTTCGATCTGGTTAGGGTAAGTGTCCAGGGCATAACCCGCCGCGATACGGCTGATTTCCCGGTCATAGGCCTGGATCAGTTCAAAGGTCCACTCGGACCCGGTGGAAATGGGTTGGCGCTTATGCGCTTTGGCCGTCATGTCACTAACCTGCGCTGGAAGAGTTCACGGAAGACCGGGTAGATATCGCCGGCCGAGACCAGTTGCTGCTGGGCGAAGGTATCGGCAAAGGCTTCGCCGATGCGCTCGTATTCGAACCACAGGGCCTGGTGCTCACGGGGGGTAATTTCGACGTACGTGTAGTACTGCACAAACGGCATGATCTGGTTGATCAGGATGTCGCGGCAGATGGGCGAATCATCATTCCAGTTGTCGCCGTCGGAAGCCTGGGCGGCGTAGATATTCCACTCGTTGGCCGGGTAGCGCTCGGCCATGATCTCCTGCATCAGCTTCAACGCGCTGGACACGATGGTGCCGCCGGTTTCCCGCGAGTAAAAGAACTCTTCTTCGTCCACTTCCCGGGCGCTGGTGTGATGGCGGATGAACACCACGTCGATCTTGTCGTAGTTCCGCTTCAGAAACAGGTACAGCAGGATGAAGAAGCGCTTGGCGATGTCCTTGGTGGCCTGGGTCATGGAGCCGGACACGTCCATCAGGCAGAACATGACCGCCTTGGAGCTGGGGTTGGGTTGCTTCACCAGCAGGTTGTATTTCAGGTCAAAGGTATCGAGAAACGGCACGCGGTGAATGCGCGCGCTGAGTTTTTCGATTTCGGCCTCGATTTCCTGAATATCGCCGAAGTTGTCCGGCTCTTCGCGCTTCAAGCGCGCCAACTCTTCCTTGGCCTGTTTTAGTTTGGCGCGGCTGCTGCCCGACAGTGCGATACGGCGAGCATGGGCCGAGCGCAGGGTGCGGATGATGTTGATCCGGGACGGATTGCCCTCGTTGCTTATCCCGGCGCGCACGGTCTTGAACGTATCGGTGCCGGTCAGGTTGCGTTTGACCAGGTTGGGCAGCTCCAGGTCCTCGAACATGAATTCGAGGAATTCTTCCTGGGTAATCTGGAACACGAACTCATCCATGCCTTCGCCGGAGTTGCCGGCCTTGCCCGGGCCTTTACCCCCGCCGCCACCTTGGGGCCGTTGGATGTGCTCGCCGGTGGTGAACTCCTTGTTGCCGGGGTGCACGACGGTCTGCTTGCCGCCCCGGCCATGGTGCAGCACCGGTTCGTCGATGTCCCGTCCGGGAATGCTGATTTGTTCACCATGCTCCATGTCGGTGATGGAGCGGCGGCTGACAGCCTCTTCAACGGCCTTTTTGATGTGGTCACGGTACCGCCGCAGGAAACGCTGGCGGTTTACCGTGCTCTTGTTCTTGCCATTAAGGCGTCGGTCGATCACATAGCTCATAGGCCCCTCCGGGGAGCTTCAAGTCGTAAGCTACAAGCTGCAAGAGGAGTGTGCGCCCAATATGACGGCTCACTCGCCTTTATCTTGCAGCTTGTCGCTAGAAGCTTGTCGCTATTTCACTGCGATTTGCGAACCCGCAGATACCACTCGGAGAGCAGCCGTACCTGTTTGTCGGTGTAGCCACGCTCAACCATTCGTGTAACGAAGTCGTTGTGTTTTTGCTGGTCCTCCTTGCTGGCCTTGGCGTTGAAGCTGATGACCGGCAGCAGATCCTCGGTGTTGGAGAACATTTTCTTCTCGATAACCACCCGCAGCTTCTCGTAGCTGAGCCAGGTAGGGTTCTTGCCGTTGTTGTTGGCCCGGGCGCGCAGCACGAAGTTGACGATTTCGTTGCGGAAATCCTTCGGATTGCTGATGCCGGCTGGTTTCTCGATCTTTTCCAGCTCCTCGTTGAGGGCTACGCGGTTGAGGATTTCGCCGGTTTCCGGGTCGCGGTATTCCTGGTCCTGAATCCAGAAGTCTGCGTACAGCACGTAGCGGTCGAAAATGTTCTGGCCGTACTCGCTGTAGGACTCCAGGTACGCGGTCTGGATTTCCTTGCCGATAAACTCGATGTAGCGCGGCGCCAGGTATTCCTTGAGGAAGCGCAGGTAGCGTTCGCGGGTTTCCGCCTGGAATTGCTCCTGTTCGATCTGCTGTTCCAGTACATAGAGCAGGTGCACCGGGTTGGCGGCGATCTCGTGCGGGTCGAAGTTGAAGACCTTGGAGAGGATCTTGAACGCGAAACGTGTGGAAAGGCCGTTCATGCCCTCATCCACGCCCGCCGTGTCGCGATATTCCTGGATCGACTTGGCCTTGGGATCGGTGTCCTTGAGGTTTTCGCCGTCGTACACGCGCATCTTCGAGTAGATGTTCGAATTCTCCGGCTCCTTGAGGCGCGACAGCACGGTGAATTGCGCAAGCATTTTCAGGGTGTCGGGCGCGCAGTGAGCCTTGGCCAGAGAACTGTTGAACAGCAGCTTGTCGTAAATCTTGATCTCGTCGCTGACCCGCAGGCAGTACGGCACCTTGACGATGTAGATCCGGTCGATGAAGGCTTCGTTGTTCTTGTTGTTGCGGAAGGTATGCCATTCCGATTCGTTGGAGTGGGCCAGCAGGATCCCGGTGAACGGAATCGCGCCCAGACCTTCGGTACTGTTGTAGTTGCCTTCCTGGGTTGCGGTCAGGAGTGGGTGCAGCACCTTGATCGGCGCCTTGAACATCTCCACGAACTCCATCAGGCCCTGGTTGGCCCGGCACAGTGCGCCCGAATAGCTGTAGGCGTCGGCGTCGTTCTGCGGGAATTCTTCGAGTTTACGGATATCGACTTTACCCACCAAGGCCGAAATGTCCTGGTTGTTCTCATCGCCTGGCTCGGTCTTGGCCACGCCGATCTGGTTGAGGATCGACGGGTAGAGTTTCACCACGCGGAACTGGCTGATATCACCGCCAAATTCGGCCAGGCGCTTGGTGGCCCAGGGCGACATGATGGTATTGAGGTAGCGGCGCGGAATGCCGAAGTCCTCTTCGAGGATCGCGCCATCTTCCGTGGCGTTGAACAGGCCCAGTGGCGACTCGAATACCGGTGAGCCCTTGATCGCGTAGAAGGGCACCTTCTCGATCAGTTGTTTGAGTTTTTCAGCCAGGGACGACTTGCCGCCGCCGACGGGGCCGAGCAGGTAAAGGATCTGTTTCTTCTCTTCCAGGCCTTGGGCGGCATGGCGGAAGTAGGAGACGATCTGGTCGATGCATTCTTCCATACCATGGAAGTCTTCAAAGGCCGGATAGCGGCGGATCACCTTGTTGGAAAATATTCGCGACAGGCGCGAATTGTTGGCGGTTTCCACCAGTTCCGGCTCACCAATTGCCAATAGCAGACGTTCGGCGGCAGACGCGTAGGTGCTGCGGTCCTGCTTGCACAGCTCGAGATACTCTTGCAGCGTGAGCTCTTCCTGCTGTGTGGACGCGAAGCGTTGTTGGAAGTGGCTAAAGATACTCATGACGTCGTCACCTCGCTCGATACGTGGAGCCGACGCCGGATCAATCAGTCGATGCTGGCAGTCATTGGTGATCACCAATGGCTGTTTTCCCCCCAGAACACCCTCAAACGCTACCGATGACCCGCACGCCGGTGTACCGGCTCTCCCCTGATTCGGATGGCCTGCGCTTAAGGATAGTTCGGAATCCGGGAGTTCAAGGCGCGATGCGCAATTAGTTGGCTGCGCCGTTCGTCAGAAACGGCGCGAGCCCATGCGTCACGCGGGGTAGCGGGGTGTGAAAAAAATTATTGCGAATCGCCGGAGGCAATTTCTGCAGGATAGGTCGTACGCCACAGCTCAAAGCCACCGTCCAGGCTATAGACATCGGAGAAGCCCTGGCTGATCAGGTAGGCGGCCGCGCTCTGGCTGGAGTTGCCGTGATAGCAGGCCACGATCACCGGTGCGTCGAGGTCCGCGGCACGGATGAAGTCGGCGATGTTGTGGTTGTCCAGATGCTGCGCGCCGGTGATATGGCCAGCGGCGTGAGCCTGAGGGTCGCGGATGTCGACCACCACGGCACCTTGCTCGCGCAGTGCCTGGGCTTCTTCGGGAGGGATACGTTTGAATTCGCTCATGGCGGGCTCCTATGGCTTGGCGGCCGGCAGTGTCACGGAAAGGGGGGATTCACACTGGCAGCTCAAGCGCTCGCCGGTGTCGATGTTCATCAGGGTCATGGCGCCGCCCCACACGCAGCCGGTATCGAGGGCAAAGACACCCGGCTCGTCGCACTTGCCTTCAAGGGCAGCCCAGTGGCCGAAGATGATTTGCGTGTCGCGGGTCTTGCGCTCCTTGTGGGCAAACCAGGGCTTGTAGCCGGGCAGCGCGGTGTCGGCGCCTTCCTTGCTTTTGAGGTCCAGTTTGCCCTCTGCGGTGCAGAAGCGCATGCGTGTGAAGTAGTTGGTGATGACGCGCAGGCGGGTCGCGCCGGTGAGGTCGTTGTCCCACTTGACGGGCTCATTGCCGTACATGCCGTCGAGGTAAGCGGTGTAGAGGCTGTCATCGGCCAGTGCGCTTTCCACTTCAGCGGCACACTTGAGGGCTTTTTTCAGTGTCCATTGAGGCGGGATGCCAGCATGGACCAAGGCCATGTTGCGGCCTTCGTCGTAATGCATGAGCTTTTGTCGACGCAGCCAATCCAGCAGTTGCGCGCGATCCGGTGCTTCAAGGATTTCGCGCAGGGTGTCGCTCTTTTTCAGGCGTTCGATGTTATTGCCGGCCGCCAGCAAGTGCAGATCATGGTTGCCCAGTACACACACCAGGGAGTCGCGCAGGCCATACAGGAAACGCAGGGTTTCCAGGGACTCGGGGCCGCGATTGACCAAGTCACCCACCAGCCACAGGCGATCGCTTGCCGGGTTGAAGGCAACCCGCTCCAGCAGGCACTTGAGGGGTTCCAGGCAGCCTTGCAGGTCGCCGACCGCGTACGTCGCCATCAGTGCAGGGCTCCAGGCACGGCGAGGCGGAAGGGCGCGATGATGGCGTCGAACAGTTTGCCGTCGGTGGCTTTCATCTGATACGAGCCCTGCATGGTGCCGACTTTGGAGGTCATCACCGTGCCGCTGCTGTAGGTATGGCTGGCGCCAACGTCGATCAACGGTTGCTGGCCAACCACACCGGCGCCGCGCACTTCCTCAACCTGACCGTCACCGTCGGTGATCACCCAGTGGCGCGACAGCAGCTTGGCCGGCACCTGCCCGTTGTTCTTCACCGTGATGGTGTAGGCAAAGGCGAAACGGTTATGTTCGGGTTGAGATTGGTCCGCGAGGAAGCGGGTGACGACGCTGACGTCGATCTGGTAGCGAGGATCGGACATGCAAGAGGCCTTAAAAGCAAAAGCGGAGGACAGCAGATGCGGATCAGTCTAGGCCATCAGCAGGGCACTAGGCCAGACATGCTGTCTGGCCCATGCATGGCAGGCTTCAGTCCACGGTTGGCGCAGGCTGGATGGCAAGCTGGTCGGCCAGGCGCACGAACGCGGCCAGGTCCAGTTGCTCGGGGCGCAGGCTGCCATCGACGCCGGCGGCTTCGATCTCAGCGTTGCTCAGCAGCGCCTTGAGCGTGTTGCGCAGGGTCTTGCGGCGCTGGTTGAACGCTTCGCGCACCACCCGCTCCAGTAGCTTGTGGTCCTTGGCCGGGTGCGGCAGTACGGCGTGAGGCACCAGGCGCACGATGGCCGAGTCGACCTTCGGCGGCGGATTAAACGCGCCGGGGCCAACATTGAACAGGTGTTCCACACGGCAATGGTATTGAACCATGATCGACAGACGGCCCCAATCACCACCACCAGGCCCCGCCGCCAAGCGCTCAACCACTTCTTTTTGCAGCATGAAGTGCATGTCGCGAATGATCCCGGCGTTGTTCAGCAGGTGGAAAATCAGCGGTGTGGAGATGTTGTAAGGCAGGTTGCCGACCACCCGCAGGCTGTTGGGCGCGGCATTGAGGCTGTTGAAGTCGAACTTCAGCGCGTCGCCCTGGTGCAGGTTGAAGTTGGACTTGCCTGCGAACTGCTGGTTGAGGATCGGGATCAGGTCCTTGTCCAGTTCAACCACGTCCAGTTGACCGCCACTGGCCAGCAGGCCTTGGGTCAGTGCGCCCTGGCCCGGGCCGATTTCCAGCAGGCGGTCTTCAGGTTTGGCATGGATGGAGCGCAGGATGCGGTCGATCACGCCGGCGTCGTGCAGGAAGTTCTGCCCGAAGCGCTTGCGCGCCCGGTGTTGGTAATGCTCGGTCATATACGGGTCTCGGCCATCTGATAGGCGGTTTCCAGGGCCACGTGCAGGCTGCCGGTATCGATCTTGCCGCTGCCCGCCAGGTCCAGGGCAGTGCCATGGTCGACGGAGGTGCGGATGATCGGCAGGCCCAGTGTCACGTTGACTGCGGCGCCGAAGCCTTTGTATTTCAGCACGGGCAGCCCCTGGTCATGGTACATCGCCAGCACTGCGTCGCAGTGCTCCAGATATTTGGGGGTAAACAGAGTGTCCGCAGGCAGTGGGCCACGCAGGTCCATGCCTTCTTGGCGCAGACGCTCTAATGTCGGTTCAATGATGTCGATTTCTTCATGGCCCAAATGGCCGCCTTCACCGGCGTGCGGGTTAAGCCCGCAGACCAGGATTCGGGGTTGGGCAATGCCGAATTTTTGTTGCAAGTCGGTGTACAGGATGCGCGTGACGCGCTCCACGCGCTCGGCGGTGATGGCATCGGCGATATCGCGCAACGGCAGGTGCGTGGTCACCAGGGCCACGCGCAGGCCGCGTGTGGCAAGCATCATCACGACTTGAGCGGTGTGGGTCAGTTCGGCGAGGAATTCGGTATGGCCGGAAAAGGCGATACCGGAGTCGTTGATGACGCCCTTGTGCACAGGGGCGGTGATCATGCCCGCGAAGTCGCCGTCGATACAGCCTTGGCCGGCACGGGTCAGGGTTTCCAGCACAAACGCCGCATTGGCCTTGTTCAGTTGCCCGGCAACGACCTTGGCCGCAAGCGGGGTGTCCCACACATACAGGCTGCCTGCGGGGGCCGGCAGGTCAGGCCAATTGCCCGGCGCCACGTCCAGCAACGTGACGGCCACACCCAGTTGCGCGGCCCGCTCAAGGAGCAGGTCGCGGCTGGTTATGGCAATCAGGGGGTGTGGCTGGGGTTGCGAGGCGAGGAGCAGGCACAGGTCTGGACCAATGCCGGCCGGCTCGCCGGGTGTGACCGCGAAACGCTGTGGTTTCACTTCGTTGCCTGGTCGGTGCCTGTTTGCTCGGCGCCTGGCAGCTTGTTTTCCACGTAGGCTTCGTCACGGATCTGACGCAACCAGGTTTGCAGCTCTTCGTCGTATTTGCGGTTACGCAATACGCTCAGGGCTTGTTGCTCGCGGGCCTGGGTGGTGTTGTCGGTCGCGCGGCGGCCAAGAACTTCCAGTACATGCCAGCCATATTGAGTCTTGAACGGCTTGGACAGAACGCCTTGCGGGGTCTTGGCCATAACGTCCTGGAACTCCGGCACCAGCGCTTTCGGGTCGATCCAGTTCAGGTCGCCACCGTTGAGGGCCGAACCCGGGTCTTCCGAGAAGCTCTTGGCCAAGGTGGCGAAGTCTTCACCGCCTTCGATACGGTCATAGATCTTCTGGGCCAGTTCCTTGGTTTGCGCCTCGGTACGGATTTCGCTTGGTTTGACCAGGATGTGACGAACATGTACTTCGTCTTTCAGCGAGGTCTCGCCGCCGCGTTTTTCCAGCAACTTGAGGATGATGAAGCCGCCCGGTGTGCGTGCTGGCTGGGTAATTTCACCCGGCTGCATGGCGCTCAGTTCACGGTCAAACGGAGGTGGCAATTGAGCGGCTTTACGCCAGCCCATATCACCGCCGTCCAGGGCGTTGTCGCTGCCGGAGACTGCAATTGCCGTCTGGGCGAAGTCAGCGCCGGCTTTCAAACGGTCATAAACGGCCTGAGTCTTTGCGGCGGCTGCATTGAGCTGCTCGGCGTTGGCGCTGTCCGGTGTCGGGATCAGGATATTGGCCAGGTGCAGCTCTTCGGAGAGCTGCATCTTGCCCAGGTCCGACGCCAGGAAGTTTTTCACTTCCTGCTCGGACACTTGAACCCGCTCGGCCACACGGCGCTGACGCACACGGCTGATGATCATTTCACGCTTGATCTGGTCACGGGCGTCCTCATAGGACAGGCCGTCGTGGGCCAGAGCAGCTTTGAACTGGTCAATGCTCATGTTGTTGCGCTGAGCGATGGTGCCTACTGCCTGGTTCAGTTCTTCATCCGAAATACGGATGCCGGAACGATCGCCGATCTGCAGTTGCAGGTTTTCGACGATCAGGCGCTCCAGCACCTGTGGATCGAGCACGCTGGTAGGCGGCACGCCGCCACCACGCTTGGCGATGGTTTGCTGAACTTCCTTGACCCGTTGGTCGAGTTGGCTCTGCATGATCACGTCGTTATCGACAATGGCCACAACTTTGTCCAGCTGTTGAACCGCAGCGTGTGCCGATGCGGCCCCCAGGAACAGCGCGCCCAGCACCAGCGGGCGCACGCAATCAGAAAGCTTGGTCTTCACGTTCACGATAACCTTCAATGCCTTTGTCGAGGAAGCTCTCTACCTTGGCGCCGGTCAGGCCGCCGAGTCCTTTAAGGACGATCTGGAAGAAGAGCCCGTGGTCACCCTTTTCGTTCAGCGGGGCGATCTGAGTGTATTCGTCGTTGGAAACCCAGTAACGGTTGATCACACGCAGTTTCCAGCAGCAGTTGTCGTATTCGAAACCACCGAAGGCTTCCAGGGTGCGGTTGCGGGCATAGTCATACTGCCAGCGGGTGATCAGGTTCCACTGGGGAATGATCGGCCACATCATCGAGAAGTCGTGTTGCTGGATTTTGTAGTAATCCTTCACGTAGTTAGCGGTGCCAGGTGTGCCGTAGTCACCGCCAAACTGGTATTTACCGGTCAACTGGTTATAAACCACTTGGTCGTTGCGATAGCGATAACCGAGGTTAACAACCTTGTTCGGGTTGTCTTCCGGCTGGTAGTGGAACATTGCGCTGCCGGAACGTGGGGAACGGCTCTCCGGGTCCCAGTTGTAGTCGGCAGTAGCGCGCCAGTCATGGTTGAAGCGGAATTCGTATTCCAAGGCGATTGGCGAAACGTTCGAGTGAGCGTCATCGCGTGTCTTGGCATCGATACCAGGCAGTTGCACTTCACGATCTTTGAAATATACCGCCTGGCCGATGGATGCCCGTTGGCGTTCAAAGCCGTTCTCTTGAATCCAGCGGCTGGTCAAGCCAAACGACAGCTTGTTCTCGTCGCCGATACGGTCCGAGCCGGAGAAACGGTTATCCCGAAACAGCGAGGAGTAGCTGAACGTGTTTTCGCTGGTGTCGAACACCGGAATGTCTTTCTGGTCCGTCTCTGGGACGTAGAGATAGAACATGCGCGGTTCAAGGGTCTGGCGATAGTTTTCGCCGAACCATTGGGTATTGCGGTCGAAATACAGGCCGCTGTCGATACTGGCGATAGGGACTGCGCGATCCTGTGAACTGTTGAAGCTCTCACCCAACTGCGAGGCGCCGCCTCTATTGGTTACCAAGTCAGCCTTGCCAGTGCTGTCCAGGTCAAGATCGTACTTGGTGTAGACGTACTTGAGCTTCGGCGTGATGTACCCGTAGGTTGCAGTCATCGGCAGGGACATGCTTGGTGCCAGGTTCAGACGCGTGCCGTTGGCGCGGTTCAAGCCAAATACGTAAGTGTCCAGGCGAGGGGTGCCATTCGCCAACGGTGGCGTATTGAACGGGCCTCCGTCTTTTTCCGTGTAATTGCCGGTCTCAAGATCCCGGTCAAAGCGCACTGCCTCGGTCTCGTAAGCAAAGTCCAAGCCGCCCGGGTGGTAAGGCAGCGTACCGTTGAAGGTCAGCTGCGGCAGTCGGTCATACGGGGTGATCTGCGAAACGGTCGCCAGTTGATAAGACTGGACGTTCAAGCGCGCCTGATAGGAGTCGCCGCGATAGGTCAAGGCGCCCTGTTGGTTCACGAAGTCCTGAGCTTGAACGCCTTCCTGGTTGGTTTTCAGATCCTGGTAGAAGTACGGATCGCTGATCTTGGTGTAGTCGACCAGGGTCGTCAGTCGCGAATCCAGCCCACCTTTATGCTGCCAGTTGAGCATGTAGCGAGTTTTTTCGTAGTCGCTCTGCTTTTTCCGTTCGTCGCTGTCGTCGTTCAGGTACGCGCCGCCAAACTGACCTTCGCTGGTCTTGGTGAGGTAGCGGAATTCGCCTTCCATCATCAAGCCGCGTTTGGTCATGTATTGCGGGTACAACGTGGCGTCGTAGTTTGGCGCCAGGTTGAAGTAATACGGCGTAATCAGGGTAAAGCCAGTTTCCCCACCGGTGCTGAAGCTCGGCGGCAGGAAGCCGGATTGACGACGGTCGTCGATCGGGAAATAGATGTACGGGGTGTACAGGATCGGGATGTTCTTGATCCGCAACGTCGCGTTGGTCGCCGTACCGAAACCGGTGGCCGGGTTCAACGTGATGTTGTTGCCCTTGATCTGCCAGGCGTTGCTGTCCGGCTCGCAGGTGGTGTACGTACCGTCCTTGAGACGGATGATCGCGTTCTCGGCACGCTTGGCGTACAGCGCGCTACCGCGTATGCGCGACTTGTGCAGTACGTATTCGGCGTTGTCGATCTGGGCGGCGCCCGTGTCGAGCTGGACCTCTGCGTGGTCGCCCACGATCAGGGCACCGTTGTCGCGCAGACGAACGTTGCCGTTCAACTCGCCACGGTTCTCGGCCTGATACAGGCTGGCTTCCTGAGCCTCCAGCTGCATGCTGCCCTGGCGCATGACGACGTCACCGGCCAGGGTCGCGACTTGCTGTTCCTGCTCGTAACGAGACGCCTTGGCACCGATGAAGGTCGGCGTATCGCTTTTGTCCGTCTTGTCGTTCATGCCAGGACGGGTCGGCTCAATGTACGCGCCGGAGCAATAAGGACCGGTTTCGGCCAGTTGGGCCGCGGTCAGCTTCTCGCGAGGCACCCAGTCCAGGTGGCTGTAGTCGGCGCTGCGCGAACGCAGGCCACGGCCCTTGGCTTCGGTGACCAGCGCAGTCTTCGGTTCAGCGTCGCCGCTGCCGCCAGCGTCGGCTTGCGCCGTACTGCCGGCCGAGCTGACAGCTGCACCGTCATGCACCGGGCGCGGTGGCAACGGGGCTGCGGCGGTTTTCGGCGCGCAATCCCAGGCACCCGAAGCAGAGACTGAGCAGTCATACTGTTCCGCGGCGACCACGAATGAGGTGGCGAAAGGTTGCATGGCCAGCAGACTGCCGGTTACCAGCAACGGAAATTTTCTACGAAACGCGGGGGATTTCAATGCCATCTTATTAGTCCGGGCTTCCTGCGTGCCATCTGCCCGCGGTTTGGGCCGCACGCCTCTCGATGGTCTGAAAAAGATGCGTGATAATAAAGCATGACCCGCTTGACGGCTAGCGCCGTCGGAGACCCTTGTAATGCCCGAGCAAGATCTACGTTTACAACAGCTGAAAGTATGGCTGGATGAGCAGTTGCCGATCCTTTTCAACGCTCAGGATTGGGGTGTCGTACCACCGGCCACATTGACCGCGGCCAGCAGCGACGCGAGTTTCAGGCGTTACTTCCGTTGGGAGGGTGGCGGTCGAACGTTCGTCGTCATGGACGCGCCGCCCCCCCAGGAAAACTGCAAACCTTTCGTCGATATCGCTGATTTGCTCGCGAAATCGGGAATTAATGTGCCAAAAATTTATGCAGAAGATTTGCCTCGCGGCTTTCTTTTGCTCAATGACCTGGGCAGAAAAACCTATCTGGACGTGATTGACGAGCAAAACGCCGATCAATTGTTTGCCGATGCCATCGATGCGCTGCTGGCTTTTCAGCAGTTGCCGATGGACACGCCGCTGCCCAGCTATGACGTCGCCTTGTTGCGCCGTGAGCTGGAATTGTTTCCGGAGTGGTACGTTCGCCGGCATTTGGGTATCGATTTCGACGCCCGGCAACAAGCCTTGTGGCAGCGCGTCAGTGATCACTTGATCGACAGCGCCCTGGCCC
The DNA here is from genome assembly GCF_001647715.1 of Pseudomonas antarctica. NCBI lineage: Bacteria > Pseudomonadati > Pseudomonadota > Gammaproteobacteria > Pseudomonadales > Pseudomonadaceae > Pseudomonas > Pseudomonas antarctica. Next base: position 5,824,179 of record NZ_CP015600.1, on the reverse strand, counting down.
AGCCCAAAGTGCTGGTGCATCGCGACTATATGCCACGCAACCTGATGATCAGCGTGCCGAACCCTGGCGTGCTGGATTTCCAGGACGCGGTCTACGGCCCGGTGACCTACGACATCACCTGCCTGTTCAAGGATGCGTTCCTCAGCTGGCCCAAGGCGCGCGTGCGCGAATGGCAGCGTGGTTACTGGGAGCGTGCCGGGCAATTGGGCATCCCGGTGCAGGACGATTTTCAAGCGTTCCTGCGCGCCAGTGACCTGATGGGTGTGCAGCGCCACCTCAAGGTGATCGGCATCTTTGCGCGCATTTGCCATCGCGACGGTAAGCCACGCTACCTGGCGGACGTGCCGCGCTTCTTTGCTTATATAGAAGCAGTACTGGCCGACCGGCCTGAACTGGATGAGCTGGGTGAATTGCTCGCCAGCCTGCGCGAACCGGCCGAGGCGGGCGTATGAAGGCGATGATCCTGGCGGCAGGCAAAGGCGAGCGCATGCGTCCGCTCACACTGCACACGCCCAAGCCCTTGGTGCAGGCGGGCGGCAAGCGGTTGATCGAGTATCACCTTGAAGCGCTGGCCAAGGCCGGCTTCACCGATATCGTCATTAACCATGCCTGGCTCGGGCAGCAAATCGAAAGCTACCTGGGCGACGGTGCGCAGTTTGGCCTGCGCATCCAGTACTCGGCCGAAGGCGAGCCGCTGGAAACCGGCGGGGGTATTTTCAAGGCACTGCCACTGCTGGGCGACGAACCCTTCCTGCTGGTCAACGGCGACATCTGGACCGACTTCGACTTCGCCAGCCTGCGCAACAAGCCGCTGCAAGGGCTTGCCCACCTGGTGATGGTCGACATGCCTGACCATGCCCCTACGGGCGGCGACTTCTATTTGAGCGACGGCGTGCTTCATGATGCCGCGCCCGGTGCCGATAACCTGACCTTCAGTGGCATCTCAGTGCTCGACCCCCAGCTGTTCGCGGGTTGCAGCGTCGGAGCCTTCAAATTGGCGCCGCTGTTGCGGGAGGCCATGGCCAAAGGACGGGTAACGGGGGAACACATGACGGGACGCTGGATTGATGTCGGCACGCTGGAACGTCTGGCGCGGGTCGAAACCTTGCTGACTGCGGGGCGATAGGATGTTGTGGCCAGGGACACTGATCGGTGCCGGGGCTGGCTTTGCCATTGCCAGTATTCCGGGGGCCTTGTTGGGCGCATTGTTGGGGCAGGCACTGGATCGCCGCCTGCAATTGCACAGTTGGGCGCAATTGCGCGAACGCCTGGGCGGGCGCACGGCGTTGCGCAACGACGAACTGCTGTTTGTGCTGCTGGGGCGCCTGGCCAAAAGTAATGGCCGGGTCGTGGATGGGCATATCCAGCAGGCGCGCCAGGAGATGCGCTCGCTGGACATGAGCGAGCCGGCACGGCGCCGGGCAATTACCGCGTTCAATCGCGGCAAGTCCGGGTCCGACCGGGTGCGCACTTATCTGCGCGTGCTCAAGGCTCAGCCGCATGCGGCGGAAGGCGTGTTGCGTGCGTGCTGGCGAATGGCCTGGGCGGATGGCAGGGCAGATGAGGCCGAGCGCGACCTGATCGATCAATGGGGCAAGTGGCTGGGTTGGACGCCGCAACAGTTGCAGGCGCTGGCCTCCGATTACGCGCCGGAACGCAAGCCAATGGTCAGCCGCAGCGGCGCCTATCAGGAGGCGTTGCGGACGCTTGGCGTAACCGCCACCAGCGAACCGTCGGTGATCAAGCGTGCCTATCGTCGCCTGCTCAGTCGTCACCACCCGGACAAGATTGCCGGCACTGGCGCCAGCCCCGCGCAAGTGCGCGAGGCGACCGAGCGAACCCGCGAGCTGCATAACGCCTATGCATTGATTCGCGAGCGGCGGGATTTCAGATAGCCATCACCCTTTGGAAGTGAGCACTCAATCCAATGTGGGAGCGGGCTTGCTCGCGAATGCGGTGGATCAGCCGATGAATCTGTTGACTGACACACCCTATTCGCGAGCAAGCCCGCTCCCACATTAGGTCTACGGCGCTTTTGAGATAGGCGGTCAGCCCTCTTTCGGCTCCGGGCTCAGCCACCCGCGAACCCGCCGATACAACTGCTCCTGCTCGGCCGAGCTATTGCCGGGCAGCGTTTTGAGTGACACCTGTTTGTAGCCGTCATTCTTCGCACGCTTGGCGGCTTGCGCTCGCTCCAGTGCGTTTTTGCGCTCCTGGGCGCCGTCCTGGTAGAAGACGTCCGCCGTAGGCACTTTCAGCGTTGGGGCCAGTTGTTGCAGATTCGGCTGCCGACCCGCAGGCGTCTTGCCGGCCACCATCACCAACTTCTGCACTTGGGACGGCTGCTTCTCGCTCAGGTAACGCGCGGCCCACCAGGCGCCGGTGCCATGGCCGAGCAGCACCACACTGCGCGCGCTCTGGGTTTGGGCGAAGGCGACGGCGGCGTCGATACGATCAAAGATGCGCTTGGCGTCGGTCTTGTCCTGTTGCTCCGCACCCGGCACCACCGCCGGGTCCGTCCCTTCAGCTTCGGCGCTGGCGGCTTGTTCGATGGGTTTGGCGGCGGTGCTGCCTTCTTTGCTGCTGGTGTCGACCGCTGCCTTGGGTGCTTCCATGACCCGTGGCGGCAAGGTGTCCATGTTCAGGTCCGGTAACGAAAGGCTGAGGGTGCCCCAGTCGGCGTCCGGCAATTTACTGCGCAAAGGCGCAATTGCTTGCGGCCAGTCAGCACTTTCCCCGGCGCCGGGCACGATAATCACCACACCTTGGGGCTCGGCGCTGTTGGCCGGCTTCCACAGGGCCAGGAATGAGTCGGTGCCGGCCTGCAACTGTTGCTGTTCCTGTTGCGGAAGTTGCCGCTCGAGGGCGTTGGCTTCTTCCTGGCTGCGCTCGGGCAGGGGTTGGCGTTCAACCGGTTTTTCGGCGGCGGGCGCAGGTGCGTCGGCGGCCTGTACAGAAAAGGCGCTGGTAAATAGTAGCGACAGGCACAATGCTGGCAGTGCCGAACGGTGGAGAAAGAGCATCGTTAATTCCCGGCCAGAAGTCATTCCAGCAGCCTAATGGGTTGGTCAGTATTTGTCAGTGATGTGAGACGTGGATCATGGGTTTTCGCTGTCTGCTGGTTATCGGCTGTTGGTGCTTTGCCTTGATGGCGAGTGCCGCGCCTGCGCCTGCTGCACCACTGGCGCAACTGAATGCACAGCAGCGGGAATGGCTGGCCCAGCATCCGGAGTTGCGCGTGGGCCTGGTATTGCAGGCGCCTTACGCGCAATACGACCGGCGCTTGCAGCGGTTGTCCGGGGCCAATGTCGAGTTGATGCAGTGGTTGGCCAAGGCGCTGAACATTGAGCTGACCTGGCGCAACTTTCCCAGCCAGGAGCAATTGGAAGCCGCCGTGCGTGACGGCGAGGTGGATATCGCCCCCGGCCTGCAGCAAACGCCCGCCGGCTTGCGCCTGTGGTTATTCACCGACCCGTACATGCGCGTGCCCCAGCATATCGTCGGTTTCCGCGAAGGCGGCGGTGCCGTGGAGCTGGAAAAACTCGATGAGCAGTCTCGCGTTGCCGTGCGCATGCCCAGCGCCGTAGCGGATTACCTGCGCAGCAACTATCCCAACCTGAATGTGCAAGGCGTGCCCATGGAACGTCAGGCCTTGCAATTGCTGGTCAGCCAGCAGGCGCGCTATGCCGTGGTGGATGAGGCGCAGTTGAGCCGGTTGTCCGGCGAGGCGGAGTTTGCCGGGCTGGCCGTGGTGGGGGATATCGGCTTGCCGCAATTGCTGCGTGTGGCCACCCGCCGTGAATGGCCGGAACTGGCAACCATCATGCAAAGTGCCTTGCGTGCGATACCCGCCCGCGATCTGGACCAACTGCATAGTCGCTGGTTACAACCCAAGTACCCGCGTTTGTCGGAGTCACCGGCGTTCTGGAAAAACCTCAGCCTGCTCTTGGGGTTGTTCCTGATCGCCAGTCTCGCCGTGGTGGTCTGGCAGCGTCGCCAGCAGCGTGAGCTGGAACAGCGCCTGCTGGCGGCTCGGGAAGAAAGTGCCGCGCGCGCCGCCAGTGCCGAAGCCTTGCGGTTGACGCAATTTTCCATCGATCAAAGTACGGTCGGCATCCTGTGGGTCAATTGGGACAGCCATGTGCGCTATGCCAACCTCGCCGCCGAAACCATGCTCGGTTATGGCGCAGGGGCATTGATCGAAAGGCCGTTGATCGATTTTGACCCGACGTTGAACATGGACCGCTGGCTCAACCTGTGGAAGCGCGCCCGCGCCAGCGAAGAAGGCCCGCAAAACTTTGCGGCCGATTGCGTGCGCGCAGACGGCACAGTCCTGCCCGCCGATGTGTCCCTGAGCTTTCTGCGCTTTGCCGATGGCGAATACCTGGTCGTTTATCTCAATGACGTGACCGAGCGCCGCCGTTATGTGGCCGCCTTGCTGCAAAGCGAGGCGCAGTTGCGCGAATTGTCCGCCCACCTGGAAACCGTACGCGAAGAAGAAAAGGCCCGTATCGCCCGCGAAGTGCACGACGAACTCGGGCAGATGCTCACGGTGCTCAAGCTGGAAACCTCGATGTGCGAACTGGCCTATGCGCAATTGGACCCGGGCTTGAACGAGCGCCTGAACAGCATGAAGCGCTTGATCGCCCAGCTGTTCCAACTGGTGCGCGACGTGGCAACCGCCTTACGCCCGCCGATTCTGGACGCGGGCATCGCCTCGGCCATCGAATGGCAAGCCCGCCGCTTTGAAGCCCGCACGCAAATCCCCTGCCTGGTACAAGTCCCGGATAACCTGCCGGCCCTGAGCGACGCCAAGGCCATCGGCCTGTTCCGCATCCTGCAGGAGGCGTTGACCAATGTGATGCGCCATGCCCGGGCGCATACTGTCGAGCTGACCCTGGTCGTTGAGGGCGGCGACCTGCAGTTGACCATCAGCGATGACGGTATCGGTTTCGTTGAGTCCCAGGGGCGGCCCGTCTCCTTTGGCGTAGTGGGTATGCGCGAACGGGTGTTGATGATGGGCGGGCAACTGAGCCTGCACAGCGAGCCGGGGGAGGGCACCACCTTGACTGTCAGGGTGCCGTTGGATGCATAACTATAAGAGGAAACCCCTGTGATTCGCGTATTGGTAGCCGAAGACCACACCATCGTCCGTGAAGGCATCAAGCAATTGATCGGCCTGGCCAAAGACCTGCAAGTGGTGGGCGAGGCGAGTAACGGCGAGCAGTTGCTGGAGACCTTGCGCCATGTGGCGTGCGAGGTTGTGTTGCTGGATATCTCGATGCCGGGTGTGAATGGGCTGGAAGCCATTGCGCGCATCCGTGCACTGAATAACCCGCCGGCGATCCTGGTGTTGTCCATGCACGATGAAGCGCAAATGGCCGCCCGAGCCTTGAAAGTCGGTGCGGCGGGGTATGCGACCAAGGACAGCGACCCGGCCCTGTTGCTGACGGCAATTCGCAAAGTCGCGGCGGGCGGGCGCTATATCGACCCGGACCTGGCTGACCGCATGGTGTTTGAAGTCGGCCTGACGGATACGCGGCCGTTGCATTCGTTGCTCTCGGAGCGCGAGTTTTCGGTGTTCGAGCGCCTGGCCCAGGGCGCCAACGTCAATGACATCGCGCAGCAACTGGCGCTGAGCAGCAAGACCATCAGCACCCACAAGGCGCGCCTGATGCAAAAGCTCAATATCACCTCCCTGGCCGAATTGGTGAAGTACGCCATGGAACATAAGCTGTTGTGACGACATGCCTGTTTGCGACCTCCCTTGAGCCCTGTCGTGAGCGTTCCCGGCGGGCGCAACCCTGACACTGTTCCATCCCCGCCATCGCTGTAGGGCAATCCCTACCCCCAGGCTTCCATCCTGCTGATGCAATTCTCTCCTGGCCCCCGATTTCCGGGGCCTCGCGCCTGGACTACGCTTGTGCCACAGCAGTCCAAAACACAAAGGTGCGGGTATGAGCGAGGTGGATTCAAATGATGTGCTGGTCAGCTTTCGTGGCGTGCAGAAAAGCTACGACGGCGAGAACCTGATCGTCAAAGACCTCAACCTGGAGATTCGCAAGGGCGAGTTCCTCACCTTGCTCGGGCCATCCGGCTCGGGCAAGACCACCAGCCTGATGATGCTCGCCGGTTTCGAGACGCCGACCGCCGGTGAAATCCTGCTGGCCGGGCGCGCGATCAACAACGTGCCGCCGCACAAACGCGACATCGGCATGGTGTTCCAGAACTATGCGTTGTTCCCGCACATGACCGTCGCCGAAAACCTGGCGTTCCCGTTGTCGGTGCGCGGCTTGAGCAAGACCGATGTCAGCGAACGGGTCAAACGTGTGTTGAGCATGGTCCAGCTCGACGCCTTCGCCCAGCGTTACCCGGCGCAACTTTCCGGCGGCCAGCAGCAGCGCGTGGCCCTGGCTCGGGCGCTGGTGTTCGAACCGCAGCTGGTGCTGATGGACGAACCCCTCGGCGCACTCGACAAACAATTGCGCGAACACATGCAGATGGAGATCAAGCACCTGCACCAGCGTCTCGGTGTGACGGTGGTGTACGTGACCCACGACCAGGGCGAAGCCTTGACCATGTCCGACCGCGTGGCGGTGTTCCACCAAGGCGAGATCCAGCAGATCGCCGCGCCGCGCACCTTGTACGAAGAACCTAAAAACACCTTCGTCGCCAACTTCATCGGTGAGAACAACCGCCTCAACGGGCGTCTGCACAGCCACAGCGGCGAGCGTTGCGTGGTGGAGTTGGCGCGTGGCGAAAAGGTCGAGGCGCTGGCGGTGAATGTCGGCCAGATCGGCGGCCCGGTGACCCTTTCGGTGCGCCCGGAGCGCGTGAGTCTCAACGGCTCCAGCGAAAGCTGCGTGAACCGCTTCTCCGGACGGGTGGTGGAATTTATCTACCTGGGCGACCACGTGCGCGTGCGCCTGGAAGTCTGCGGCAAGGCCGATTTTTTTGTGAAACAACCGATTGCCGAGCTGGACCCGGCCCTGGCGGTCGGCGACGTGGTACCGATTGGCTGGCAAGTCGAGCACGTTCGCGCACTCGACCCACTTCTAGAGGCGAATTAATCGCCCCATGGCTTCACCAACCCTGCACGTGGAGAGAACAACAATGTTGAGATCCCTTAAATATTCCGCCCTGGCTTTAGGCCTGATGGGCGCGACACAGGCCATGGCAGGCCCGGACCTGACGGTCGTGTCCTTTGGTGGCGCGAACAAGGCGGCCCAGGTCAAGGCCTTCTATGCACCGTGGGAAAGTGCGGGCAACGGCAAGATCGTCGCCGGCGAGTACAACGGTGAAATGGCCAAGGTCAAAGCCATGGTCGACACCAAGAGCGTGTCCTGGGACCTGGTGGAAGTGGAGTCGCCGGAGCTGTCCCGTGGCTGTGACGAAGACATGTTCGAGCCGCTCGACCCCAAACTGTTCGGTAACCCTGGCGACTACGTCAAAGGCGCGATCCAGCCCTGCGGCGTGGGTTTCTTCGTGTGGTCTACCGTGCTGGCCTACAACGCCGACAAGCTGACCAGCGCACCGACCAGTTGGGCGGATTTCTGGGACACCAAGAAATTCCCCGGAAAGCGCGGCCTGCGTAAGGGCGCCAAGTACACCCTGGAATTCGCTTTGATGGCCGACGGTGTGGCACCGAAGGACGTGTACAAAGTGCTGGCCGGCAAAGATGGCCAGGACCGTGCATTCAAGAAGCTGGATGAACTCAAACCGTCGATCCAATGGTGGGAAGCTGGCGCCCAACCACCGCAGTACCTCGCTTCTGGCGACGTGGTCATGAGCTCTGCCTACAACGGTCGCATCGCCGCCGTGCAAAAAGAAAGCAACCTGAAAGTAGTCTGGAACGGCGGCATCTACGACTTCGACGCGTGGGCCATCCCTAAAGGCTTGGCCAAGGACCGCGCGGAAGCGGCGAAGAAGTTCATCGCCTTCTCGGTACAGCCGCAACAGCAAAAGACCTATTCGGAAAACATCGCCTACGGCCCGGCCAACACCCAGGCTGTGCCGTTGCTGGCCAAGGATGTGTTGAAGGATATGCCGACCACGCCGGAGAACATTGCCAACCAGGTGCAGATCGACGTGAGCTTCTGGGCGGATAACGGCGAGCAGTTGGAGCAGCGCTTCAATTCGTGGGCTGCCAAGTAACACCGCATATTCCTCTGTGAAAGCAGGCTGGTGTGGGAGCTGGCTTGCCTGCGATGGGATCGACTCGGTCTTTCAGTGACACCGAGGCGATGCCATCGCAGGCAAGCCAGCTCCCACAAAAAAGCACCGCTCACAGGGAACTCTTAGAAGATTTCCGGAGTTTGCCATGGTTATCGCCATTCCCAGCCCCACCCTCAAGCAGCGCCTGGCGCGTGCCGAGCGGCTCAACCGCTGGAAGGCCCAAGCCTTGATTGCGCCATTGGTGTTGTTTTTGCTGCTGGTGTTCTTGGTGCCGATCGTTGCGCTGCTTTACAAAAGCGTCGGCAACCCGGAAGTGGTGGGTGGTTTGCCGCGTACCGTGGTGGCGGTCAAGACCTGGGATGGTCGTGGTCTGCCGGGTGAACCGGTGTATCAGGCACTCAGCGAAGACCTGGGCGAAGCGCGTAAAAAACAGACACTGGGCGACCTGTCCAAACGCTTGAACATGGAACTGGCCGGCTACCGTAGCCTGCTGACCAAAACCGCGCGGGCGCTGCCGTTTACCGAAGCGCCTGCCTCTTATAAACAGGCGCTGGAAACCCTCGACGAGCGCTGGGGCGACCCGGCGTACTGGCAGGCTATCCGGCGCAATACCAGCAGCCTTACGCCTTACTACCTGTTGGCGGCCGTCGATCACCGCATTGATGACCTCGGCGAAGTCGCCCCGGCAACGCCGGACCAGGCGATCTACCTGGACATCTTCGCCCGCACGTTCTGGATGGGCCTGGTGATTACCTTCATCTGTCTGCTGCTGGCGTACCCGTTGGCCTACTTGCTGGCCAACCTGCCGGCACGCAAAAGTAACTTGCTGATGATCCTGGTGTTGCTGCCGTTCTGGACCTCGATCCTGGTGCGCGTGGCAGCGTGGATTGTGTTGCTGCAATCCGGTGGGCTGATCAACAGCGCGCTGATCAGTGTGGGCCTGATCGATAAACCGTTGGAATTGGTGTTCAACCGCACCGGCGTGTACATCTCCATGGTGCATATCCTGCTGCCGTTCATGATCCTGCCGATTTACAGCGTGATGAAAGGCATCTCGCCCACGTATATGCGGGCGGCGATCTCCCTGGGGTGCCACCCGTTCGCCAGCTTCTGGCGCGTGTACTTCCCGCAGACCTATGCCGGTGTCGGCGCCGGTTGCCTGCTGGTGTTCATCCTGGCGATTGGTTACTACATTACGCCGGCACTGCTGGGCAGCCCGAACGACCAGATGGTCAGCTACTTTGTAGCCTTCTACACCAACACCAGCATCAACTGGGGCATGGCCACGGCATTGGGCGGCTTACTGCTGCTGGCGACCGTGCTGCTGTACCTGATCTACAACCGGCTGGTGGGCGCCAGTCGCCTGCGCCTGAGCTGAGGAGACCTTGCGATGCTGAGCCCTTATATGTCACCGGTGGAACGGGTGTGGTTCTACAGCTTGCGGATCTTGTGCGGCTTGATCCTGCTGTTCCTGATATTGCCGGTGCTGGTGATTATCCCGCTGTCGTTCAACAGCGGCAGTTTCCTGGTGTACCCGCTGCAAGGTTTCTCGCTGCATTGGTACCAGGACTTCTTCGCCTCGGCCGAATGGATGCGCGCACTGAAGAACAGCATCATCGTTGCCCCGGCGGCCACCGTGCTGGCAATGGTGTTCGGCACTCTGGCGGCGATTGGCCTGACCCGCGGCAACTTCCCCGGCAAGGCGCTGGTGATGGCGCTGGTCATTTCGCCGATGGTGGTGCCGGTGGTGATTATCGGCGTGGCCAGTTACCTGTTCTTTGCGCCATTGGGGCTGGGCAACAGTTTCTTCTCGCTGATTGTGGTGCATGCGGTGTTGGGCGTGCCGTTTGTGATTATCACGGTGTCGGCGACCTTGCAGGGCTTCAACCATAACCTGGTGCGGGCGGCCGCCAGCCTGGGCGCTTCGCCGTTGACTGCGTTTCGTCGGGTGACCTTGCCGTTGATTGCGCCCGGGGTGATTTCCGGGGCGCTGTTTGCGTTCTCCACGTCATTCGATGAAGTGGTCGTGACGCTGTTCCTTGCCGGCCCTGAGCAAGCAACCTTGCCTCGGCAGATGTTCAGCGGCATCCGTGAAAACCTCAGCCCGACGATTGCCGCAGCGGCGACCTTGCTGATTGCCTTCTCGGTGCTGCTGTTGCTGACACTGGAATGGCTACGAGGCCGCAGCGAAAAACTGCGCACTGCGCAGGTCTGAGGCCAAACCGAGCTCAAAATGTGGGAGCGGGCTTGCTCGCGAATACGCAGTGTCAGTCAATGCATCTTTAACTGACACACCGCATTCGCGAGCAAGCCCGCTCCCACATTGGTTTGTGTTTATTCAGATAATGACCATTCAGCCGCTGAATGGCAGACAACCCATTTGCCTCAGCTACTCTTGTGCAAGCCCAACATTAACGAGAGGCCGCGCACATGAGCACTTCCTCATTCAAGATCGCCCACAAACTGTTGACCGGCGCTGGCGCCATCGAACAACTGGCCGCCGAACTCACACGCCTGGATGTGGATAACCCGCTGATCGTCACCGACGCCGCGCTGGTCAAGTCCGGCACCGTGGCGCTGGCGTTGGAACACTTGGGCGAGCGGCCCTATGAAATCTTCGACCGTGTGCTGCCCGACCCGGAAATCGCCATCGTCGAAGACTGCATGCGCGCATACCGCGAAGGCGGGCATGACGGCCTGATCGGTGTGGGCGGCGGCAGTGCCATCGACATTGCCAAAAGCGTTGCGGCCTATGCCGGTTACCACGGCGCCCTGGCGGACTTGTTCGGCGTTGACCAGGTGCCGCGCAAGGGCCCGCCGCTGATCGCCATCCCGACCACGGCCGGTACCGGCTCGGAGGTGACCAATGTGGCGATCCTCTCGGACAAAGTGGCACAGCTGAAAAAAGGCATCGTCAGCGATTACCTGCTGCCGGACGTCGCGCTGATCAGCCCGCAAATGACGCTCACGTGCCCGCGCAGTGTCACCGCCGCCAGTGGCGTGGATGCTTTGGTGCACGCCATCGAATCCTACCTGTCACTGAATGCCTCGCCGATCACCGATGCCCTGGCCATTGGCGCGATCAAACTGATTGCCAATGCGCTCCCCAAGGCCTACGCCAACCCGGCCAACCTGCAAGCACGCGATGACATGGCCACTGCCAGCCTGATGGCCGGTATGGCGTTCGGCAATGCCGGGGTGGGCGCGGTGCATGCGTTGGCCTACCCGCTGGGCGGGCGATTCAATATTGCCCACGGTGTGAGCAACGCGCTGTTGCTGCCCTACGTGATGCACTGGAACAAGCTGGCGTGTGTCGAGCGCATGCAGGACATTGCCCAGGCGATGGGGGTCAATGTCACCGGGCTCAGCATCAACGACGCAGCCGACCAGGCGGTTGAGGCGATGACGCGACTGTGTGCCGCAGTGGAGATCCCTTCGGGCCTGCGCAGCTTTGGGATACCCGAGGATGCAATCCCGGCCATGGCCACGGAAGCGGCGGGTATCGAACGCCTGATGCGCAACAACCCACGCAAGCTCAGCGCAGCGGATATCGAGAAAATCTACCGGGCAGCTTACTAACCGTTGAGTGAGGTCACGGTGCGCATGGCAAAGCATGAGGTATACAATGCGCGCCATTGTGATTTAGCTCAAAAAGGTGCGTCATGCAGCCCTTCGTCATTGCTCCATCGATTCTCTCCGCCGATTTCGCCCGCCTGGGTGAGGAAGTGGACAAGGTATTGGCCGCCGGTGCCGATTTCGTGCACTTCGATGTCATGGACAACCACTACGTGCCCAACCTGACCATCGGCCCGATGGTGTGCGCCGCACTGCGCAAGTACGGCATCACCGCGCCGATTGATGCGCACCTGATGGTCAGCCCGGTGGATCGCATCATCGGCGACTTCGTTGACGCTGGCGCGACCTACATCACTTTCCACCCGGAAGCGTCGCTGCACGTCGACCGCACCCTGCAACTGATCCGCGAAGGCGGTTGCAAGGCGGGCCTGGTGTTCAACCCGGCGACCCCGTTGAGCGTGCTTGAGTACGTGATGGACAAGGTCGACATGATCCTGCTGATGAGCGTCAACCCAGGCTTCGGTGGCCAGAAGTTCATCCCCGGCACCTTGAACAAGCTGCGCGAAGCCCGCGCGCTGATCGATGCGTCTGGGCGTGATATCCGCCTGGAAATCGACGGTGGGGTTAACGTCAACAATATCCGTGAGATCGCCGCCGCCGGGGCCGATACCTTTGTGGCCGGCTCGGCGATCTTCAACGCCCCGGACTACCAGGAAGTCATCGACAAGATGCGTGCCGAACTCGCGCAGGCGCGTCCATGAGCGGTTTTGAGCGGCTGTTCCCCGGCAAACTGCCACGGCTGGTGATGTTCGATCTGGACGGTACGTTGATCGACTCGGTGCCTGACCTGGCGGCGGCGGTGGACGAGATGCTGCTCAAGCTGGGGCGCAAGCCGGCGGGTATCGAGTCGGTACGCGAGTGGGTCGGCAATGGCGCGCAGATGCTGGTGCGCCGGGCCCTGGCCAATCATATCGAGGCTGAAGGTGTCGATGATGTCGAAGCCGAACACGCCCTGGAATTGTTCAATGCAGCCTACGAAAGCAGCCACGAACTGACCGTGGTTTACCCTGGCGTGCGCGACACGCTCAAATGGCTGCACAAGCAGGGCGTGGAAATGGCCCTGATCACCAACAAGCCGGAGCGCTTTGTCGCGCCGCTGTTGGACCAGATGAAAATCGGCCGTTACTTCCGCTGGATCATCGGTGGCGATACCTTGCCGCAGAAGAAACCCGACCCGGCAGCGCTGTTTTTCGTGATGAAAATGGCCAACATCCCGGCATCCCAATCGTTGTTTGTTGGCGATTCGCGCAGTGACGTGCTGGCCGCAAAAGCCGCCGGTGTGCAGTGCGTGGCCCTGAGTTACGGCTACAACCATGGTCGTCCGATTGCCGAAGAATCGCCGGCACTGGTGATTGATGACCTGCGACTGCTAATCCCCGGTTGCTTGGGAGCGGGCGCTGAGATAACGTTGCCCGACACCGAACCGTCCCCTTCTGGAAATCCCATCGTGGTGGTCACTCGCAAACTCTGGATGAAAGTCATCAAGGCCCTGGCCCGCTGGCGTTGGCGCGCCTGACTGATCCTGGCCGCGCTGCGGCATGTTTGCACACCTGACCGTTTGACCCTCAAGCCACGAGGCACCTCATGAACCGCGAAGAATTCCTGCGTTTGGCCGCTGCCGGCTATAACCGTATACCCTTGGCCTGCGAAACCCTGGCCGACTTCGATACGCCGCTGTCGATCTACCTGAAACTGGCCGACGAGCCCAATTCCTACCTGCTGGAATCGGTGCAGGGCGGCGAGAAATGGGGCCGTTACTCGATCATCGGCCTGCCATGCCGCACCGTGCTGCGCGTGCATGATCACCATGTGAGCATCACGCAGGACGGCGTCGAGATCGAAAGCCACGACGTTGAAGACCCGCTGGCCTTCGTCGAAGCGTTCAAGGCGCGCTACAACGTGCCGACCATTGCCGGCCTGCCGCGCTTTAACGGCGGCCTGGTGGGGTATTTCGGCTACGACTGCGTGCGTTATGTGGAAAAACGCCTGGGCAAATGCCCGAATCCAGACCCGCTGGGCGTGCCGGACATTCTGCTGATGGTCTCCGACGCGGTGGTGGTGTTCGACAACCTCGCCGGCAAGATGCACGCGATTGTCCTCGCCGACCCTTCCCAGGCCGATGCCTTCGAGCAAGGCCAGGCCAGCCTGGAAGCCCTGCTGGAAAAACTGCGCCAGCCGATCACCCCGCGTCGTGGCCTGGACCTCAGCCGTCCGCCTGCCGCCGATCCGATCTTTCGTTCAAGCTTTACCCAGAATGACTACGAACGCGCGGTCAACACGATCAAGGAATACATCCTGGCCGGTGACTGCATGCAGGTGGTGCCGTCGCAGCGCATGTCCATCGACTTCAAGGCTGCGCCGATTGACCTGTATCGCGCGCTGCGTTGCTTCAACCCGACGCCGTACATGTATTTCTTCAACTTCGGCGACTTCCACGTGGTGGGCAGTTCGCCGGAAGTGCTGGTGCGCGTGGAAGACAACCTGATCACCGTGCGCCCGATCGCCGGCACTCGCCCGCGTGGCGCGACCGAAGAGGCTGATCTGGCGCTGGAAGAAGACTTGCTCAGTGACGACAAGGAAATTGCCGAGCACTTGATGCTGATCGACCTGGGCCGTAACGATACTGGGCGCGTCTCGGAAATCGGTTCGGTGAAGTTGACCGAGAAGATGGTGATCGAGCGTTATTCCAACGTGATGCACATTGTGTCCAACGTCACCGGCGAGCTGAAAGCCGGGTTGACCGCGATGGACGCGTTGCGCGCGATTCTGCCGGCGGGCACGTTGTCGGGTGCGCCAAAGATTCGCGCGATGGAAATCATCGACGAACTGGAGCCGGTCAAGCGTGGTGTCTACGGCGGCGCCGTGGGGTATTTCGCCTGGAACGGCAACATGGACACCGCGATTGCGATCCGCACCGCCGTGATCAAGGACGGCGAGCTGCATGTGCAGGCGGGTGGCGGGATTGTTGCTGACTCGGTGCCGGCGCTCGAATGGGAGGAGACGCTGAACAAACGCCGCGCGATGTTCCGGGCTGTGGCGTTGGCCGAGCAGACTCCTCAGGGTTAACGGCTGGCGCTGGAACATGTGGGAGCTGGCTTGCCTGCGATAGCATCACCTCGGTGTACCTGATTCACCGAGGTGTCTGCATCGCAGGCAAGCCAGCTCCCACCATTGTTTTGTAGCGTGTTTCAGACCCGTTTAGAAATCCAGACTCACCCCGACACTCACCCCTTGCTGGGTCAGGCTGTCATCCTTCCTCACGTTATACACCGCCCTCAACGCCAGCTCCTGAGTCAGCTTGTGGCTGATGCCGAGGTTCAAGCGATCCGAATTGCTGCGAGGTGTGTAGCCGTCCAGCTTGAAGTCGATTCCCTGCACGCTGTTGAGTGAGATGTTGACCTTCTGAGCATCGTTTTCGAACTCGTGCTCGTGGGCCACTTCGCCAAATACTTGGGTTTGCGCGGTGACGCGGTAGCTGCCCTGCAGGCCGACGCCGAGACGCTTGGAGTCGCGTTGCTGATCATCAAACGTCAGTGCCGTGGAGCGGCTGTCCTTTTCCGAATAACCGTTCACTTCGACCCGCGCATAGTCGGCGCTGATAAACGGTGACAGGTGCCAATCGCTGCCGACGCCGGCAATGTCATAGCCCACTCGTCCGCTCAAGGCCCAGAGCCAGCCATCGGTGTCGCCTTTTTCGGAGCCTTCGCTGACGCCCAGGGCGAACTTGCGCTTGAGGCTGTCGAAGTCCAGCTTGCCGCCGGTCAGCGCGGCATCGGCCCACCAGTGATTTTGCTGATATTGAGCGAAGGCGGTGCCCATGTAGCTGTTGAGCGTGTAGTCCGAGTCGCGGGCGCCGACTTCGAGTGTCTGGCGATACAGCCCGGCGGCCACACCGACGCGCCAACTGTCGTCGAGCCGATAGCTGCCGCCGATATTCACGTTGTAGCCACTGCCGTCGCCACTGGCCGAGCTGCGTTGATCATCGAAGTCCAAGTGCTGGCCACCACCGGCCACGATCGCGCGCCATTGGCCGACGGCTTGCCAGTTGCCGTTGTCGGCTTGCCACTGGTTGCGCAGTTCATCCTGGTGGGCGCGCAAGGTGCCTTGGGCCATCTCCGGCAGCAAGGTGATTTCCCAGGGGGCTGCGAGCAGGGAATAGGCGTAGTCGGCGATCAGTTGTTGGCCGGCGATGGTGGGGTGGACCGAGTCGTTGTAGATCAGCTTGGTCGGGTCCGGCTGGGTGCCGCCGATGCCGTAGGTCGGGTTGGCGGTGCAGCTGTTGCCGCTGAAGCAGGTGCCCGTGAGGTTTTGCCCGGAGGCCAAGCCGAAGCGGGCTGGGTCAGCGAAGGTTTCGTTTAACAGCAGCGGGATGTTCAACGGGATGATCTGGGCATCGATCTGCGACAGGCGTTGCACCAGTGACTGGTTGAAGATGCCGCTCAGGGCCGAGCTTGCTGCCTGCGCCGGCGTGCCGTTGATGGCGGGGGTCAAGCCCAGGTCGGGCAGCATCCATACCATGATGTAGCGAGCCCCGGCCTGTTGCAGGGCTTGGGCGCTGTCCGCCAGGCGCCCACCCGCGGCAACGGCTTGACCCGGGCTGAGCACACGCCCTTGCAGGAAGTCATTGCCGCCACCGGACAGAAAATACAGCGCGTTCGGGTCGGCCCGCCCGCCGTTTGCCGGCAGATAACCCTGGCGACTGCGCAAAACGGTGCCGCCACCGGGGTTTCCAGGCGGAATCGCCGCATTGGAGACTGAGGTGATGGAGTCCAGGATGTTGTCGGTACGGTAGCCGCCGACCGCCCAATTGTTCCCGTCAGGCAGGCCTTGTGCCGCGCGAACCGGCGAGGTGGAGGCATTCAGGTCGTTGGGCGCTACACCCAGTTTCGCACCCAGGAGGGTCGATGAGACAAGGCCATAGTCGCCCTGAAAGGTCGGCCCGGTGCGGTTGGTGAAGCGTAAAGTGGCGCCGGCCGAGCCATCGGGGAACTGGCCGGCGTCTGCCAGGCTGTCACCAAAAACGACCATGGTTGAATAGGGTGAAGGGGCTGCAAACGCCTGCGCGCAGGCCAGGGACAAGAGAGCGCCAGCGAGGGGAGCGAAAAACGGTGGTCTGAGCATGTGAAATTCCATTTAGTTGTTTTTGTATCGGACGCGAAACACTAGCAATGTAGTGAGGGTTTTCTTCGAAGAAAACAGTTTTTTCCTATAAAGAAGTCGTAGTGATTCCCCCGTATTCGCTGCTCCATATTGCACCGCTGGCGAGGCTACGTTACTGTGCCTGAACGTATGAATGAGACCCTTCCCGTGTTGATCATCAGCAAACTCTTGATGCGAGTAGTCAAGGCACACGCCCGTTGGCGTTGGCGCGCCTGACATTTTTCTCTGCCGGCCCGGCCGGACCTGTACCGATTTGCCTTCTTCACCCGTTGTTCGACGCCCCTTGCCGGCTAACCCTGGCAACCGGAACGTGCGTCTGACAGCGGGACACTCTCTTGGAAGGCGGTCATTCGAAATCAGTGAATTCAAGAGGTTTGAACCCACATGTTGCTGATGATTGATAACTACGATTCCTTTACCTACAACGTTGTGCAGTACCTGGGCGAACTCGGTGCCGAGGTCAAGGTGGTGCGTAACGATGAACTGACGGTTGCCGAAATCGCTGCCCTGAACCCGGAGCGCATCGTGGTTTCGCCTGGCCCTTGCACGCCGACCGAAGCGGGCATCTCTCTCGAGGCCATCCAGTATTTCGCCGGCAAGTTGCCGATTCTGGGCGTGTGCCTGGGCCACCAATCCATCGGCCAGGCCTTTGGCGGTGATGTGGTGCGTGCGCGCCAGGTGATGCACGGCAAGACCAGCCCGGTGTTCCATAAAGACCTCGGTGTATTCCACGGCTTGAACCTGCCGGTGACGGTAACCCGCTACCACTCGCTGGTGGTCAAGCGTGAAACCCTGCCCGAGTGCCTGGAACTGACGGCCTGGACCCAACTGGAAGACGGCTCGGTCGACGAGATCATGGGCCTGCGCCACAAGACACTGAATATCGAAGGGGTGCAGTTTCACCCCGAGTCAATCCTGACCGAGCAGGGCTACGAGCTGTTCGCCAACTTTCTCAAGCAAAGCGGCGGCACGCGCTAAGGACTTTCCATGGATATCAAGACTGCCCTGAGCCGTATCGTCGGCCACCTGGACCTGAGCACCGCTGAAATGAGCGATGTGATGCGCGAGATCATGACCGGCCAATGCACCGATGCGCAGATTGGCGCGTTCATGATGGCGATGCGCATGAAGAGCGAAAGCATCGACGAAATCGTCGGCGCCGTATCGGTCATGCGTGAGCTGGCGGACAAGGTCGAACTCAAGACCCTCGACGGTGTGGTCGATGTGGTCGGCACCGGCGGTGACGGTGCGAATATTTTCAACGTATCCACGGCGGCGTCCTTTGTGGTCGCAGCGGCTGGCTGCACCGTGGCCAAGCACGGTAACCGTGCGGTCTCCGGCAAGAGCGGCAGTGCCGACCTGTTGGAAGCCGCCGGGATCTACCTGAACCTGACGCCAGTGCAAGTGGCGCGCTGCATCGACAGCGTCGGCATTGGCTTCATGTTTGCCCAGTCCCATCACGGCGCGATGAAACACGCCGCCGGCCCGCGCAAGGACCTCGGCCTGCGCACCCTGTTCAACATGCTCGGCCCGCTTACGAATCCGGCCGGTGTGAAACATCAGGTGGTAGGCGTGTTCAGCCAGGCACTGTGTCGGCCATTGGCTGAAGTCCTGCAGCGCCTGGGCAGCAAGCATGTGCTGGTGGTGCATTCCAAAGATGGCCTGGACGAATTCAGCCTGGCCGCCCCAACCTTTGTGGCGGAGCTGAAGAATGACGAGGTCACTGAATATTGGGTCGAGCCTGAAGACCTTGGTATGAAAAGCCAGAGTTTGCATGGACTGTCCGTAGAAAGCCCGGCAGCGTCTCTTGAGCTGATTCGTGATGCCCTGGGGCGCCGCAAGACTGAGAACGGCCAGAAAGCGGCAGAAATGATTGTGCTCAATGCCGGTGCGGCGCTGTATGCCGCGGATCACGCCTACAGTCTTAAAGAGGGCGTGGCCCTCGCTCATGATGCTCTGCACACCGGGCTTGCTCGCGAGAAACTCGAAGAGCTGGGTGCCTTTACTGCGGTGTTCAAAATGGAGAATGAAGGATGAGTGTTCCGACCGTTCTGGAAAAAATTCTGGCCCGCAAGGCTGAAGAAGTCGCCGAGCGCCGCGCCCGTGTCAGCCTGGCCGAGTTGGAAGGCCTGGCGAAAAGCGCCGATGCACCGCGTGGCTTTGCCAATGCCTTGATCAAGCAGGCCAAGGAAAAGCAGCCCGCCGTCATTGCCGAGATCAAAAAAGCTTCACCCAGCAAGGGCGTGATTCGCGAGATCTTCATTCCTGAAGACATTGCCAAGAGCTACGAGAAGGGCGGTGCCACGTGTTTGTCCGTGCTGACCGATATCGACTACTTCCAGGGCTCCGATCTGTTCCTGCAGCAGGCCCGCGCCGCGTGCAAGTTGCCCGTGATCCGCAAGGACTTCATGGTCGACCCTTACCAGATCGTCGAAGCCCGCGCCTTGGGCGCCGACTGCGTATTGCTGATCGTCTCCGCATTGGATGACGTGAAAATGGCGGAGTTGGCGGCAGTCGCCAAAAGCGTCGGCCTGGACGTGCTGGTCGAAGTGCACGACGGCGACGAACTTGAGCGAGCGCTGAAAACCCTCGACACACCGCTGGTGGGGGTCAACAACCGTAACCTGCACACCTTCGAAGTCAGCCTGGAAAACACCCTCGACCTGCTGCCACGTATTCCACGCGATCGCCTGGTGATTACCGAAAGTGGCATCGTCAACCGCGCCGATGTGGAACTGATGGAAATCAGCGGTGTGTATTCGTTCCTGGTGGGCGAGACCTTCATGCGCGCCGAGAACCCGGGCGCGGAACTGCAACGCCTGTTCTTCCCTGAGCGTGGCGTGGCCGTCAGCGGTTCGACCCTGGATTGATTGAAGTGCGGTTCAAATGTGGGAGCGGGCTTGCTCGCGAAGACGGAGTGTCAGTCGATAGATGTGCTCGCTGATCCACCGCATTCGCGAGCAAGCCCGCTCCCACATTTGGTTTTGTGTCTATTCATAGAAATAGGTGTTCGATGCTCAAGCCAGTGCCGATGACAGTTGAAGCAGGCCTTGCCGCCGAGCAGGACCTGCTGGCGGCCGTTTGCGCGGGCGAGCAAGAATTCGGCCTGCTGTTCTGGCAGCCCAGTGATCAGGCCTTGGTCATGCCGCGCCGGTTGAGCCGCTTGCCGGCTTTTGATGCGGCCAGCCAAGTCTCGGCCGATGCCGGTTGGCCGGTATTGCTGCGCGAAACCGGCGGTGAACCGGTGCCGCAGTCTGCTGCGACCGTTAATATTGCGCTGGTTTACGCACCGCCGCGCAGTGAAGGCGATCAAGGGCGGATCGAAACCGGCTACCAGCGTTTGTGCCAGCCGATCTGTGACTTTCTGATTGAGTTGGGCGGTGATGCCAGTGTCGGTGAGATTGACGGCGCCTTCTGCGATGGCCGTTACAACGTCAACCTCAACGGTCGCAAGATGGTGGGCACCGCCCAGCGCTGGCGGCAAAGCGGCGGCCGCCCGGTGGGCTTGGTGCACGGTGCTTTGTTGCTGGATAACGACCGCGAGGAGTTGATTGCGGCGGTCAATCGCTTCAATGAAGCGTGTGGCCTCGACCAGCGGGTGCGTGCCGACAGCCATATAGCCTTGCACGAGGCCCTTCCCGCGCCGGATGCGATCACCCGTCTGGATGCGTTGTACCGTCAGATGCTGGCCGGGTTCCTGCCGGTTTAACGCGTACCGAACACCACCATCGTCTTGCCTTTGACGTGCACGAGGTTGCGTTCTTCCAGGTCCTTGAGCACCCGACCGACCATTTCCCGTGAGCAGCCGACAATGCGCCCGATTTCCTGGCGCGTGACTTTGATCTGCATGCCGTCAGGATGGGTCATGGCGTCCGGTTGCTTGCACAGTTCCAGCAGGCAACGGGCCACGCGTCCGGTGACATCAAAGAACGCCAGGTCACCCACTTTGCGTGTGGTGTCGCGCAGCCGCTGGGCGATCTGACCGCTCAGGGCGTACAGGATGTCGGGATCATGCTGGGCCAGTTCGCGGAACTTCGTGTAACTGATTTCAGCGACTTCGCACTCGACCTTGGCCCGCACCCAGGCGCTGCGTTCCTGCTCTTTGCCCGCCTGTTCAAACAACCCCAGTTCCCCAAAGAAATCGCCGGTATTGAGGTAGGCGATGATCATTTCGCGGCCCTCTTCATCCTCGATCAGGATGGTGACCGAGCCCTTGATAATGAAGAACAGTGTTTCCGAACGTTCGCCCGCGCAGATGATGTTGTGCTTGGCCGGATAACGCCGGCGCTGGCAATGCATCAACAGTTTGTCGAGGTTCTTGATCTTGGGTGTGGGAGTAAGAGCAACCATGGTTGTATCCCGGAAAGACTGCACGGTGTGGTTGGATTTATTTTTTTATCCAGCGGTGTCGGCATTGAGACACGCTGTACAAAGGATGGCAATGCGCCATTGAATTGGCGCCAGCTTAACAGACACATTCTGCTTCGATTAAGGAATTTACCGGGCAAAGACTGCTATTTACAGCTTTCATGCTGGGCGCTGCTGTTTCAAAGCCCTGTGCTAAGCTGGCGACCCTTTTTTAGCAGTGGAGTCTGGGCGATGAAGGCACGCATCCAATGGGCGGGCGAGGCCATGTTCCTCGGTGAGTCGGGCAGTGGCCATGTAGTGGTCATGGATGGCCCGCCGGACGCCGGTGGCCGTAACCTGGGCGTACGCCCGATGGAAATGCTCCTGCTGGGGGTAGGCGGTTGCAGCAACTTCGACGTGGTCAGCATCCTGAAGAAATCCCGTCAGGCCGTGGAAAGCTGCGAAGCCTTCCTGGAAGCCGAGCGCGCCACCGAAGATCCCAAGGTGTTCACCAAGATCCACATGCATTTCGTGGTGAAGGGTCGGGCGCTGAAGGAAGCCCAGGTCAAGCGTGCCATTGAGCTGTCAGCTGAGAAGTATTGCTCGGCGTCGATCATGCTCGGCGCGGCCGGTGTGGCTATCACTCATGATTACGAGATCATTGAGTTAGGTTGAGACACACCGCAAAAGAAAAGGGCGCTTCGATAGCGCCCTTTTTTGTGGATCAGTTTTGACGCACTTAGATGCGATAGGTGCTTTTGGTCATCACTTTGGCCAGCAGGCTCATACCAAACCGCACCGGCGCCGGGAAGCGGAAGCCGCCCGCATCCAGTGCGCTATCTGCGTGATGTTCTTCATCAATACGCATCTGCTCAAGAATGGCGCGAGACTTTTCGTCCTCAGCCGGCAGTTGCTCCAGGTGTTCATCCAGGTGTTTGCAGACCTGATGTTCCGTGGCGGCGACAAAACCGAGGCTGACCTTGTCGCTGATCAAGCCGGCGGCGGCGCCGATACCAAACGACAAACCGTAAAACAGTGGGTTGAGCACGCTGGGATGGCTACCGAGCTGGCGAATGCGTTGCTCGCACCAGGCCAGGTGGTCGATCTCTTCTTCGGCCGCATGTTCCATCGCTGCCCGTACTTGCGGCAGCTTGGCGGTCAGCGCCTGGCCTTGGTACAACGCCTGGGCACAGACTTCTCCGGTATGGTTGATGCGCATCAGGCCGGCAACGTGGCGGGTGTCGGTCTCGCTCATCTGCGCGTCGGGCTGCACGATGGCAGGCGATGGGCGGTACGGTTGGCCGCTGAACGGCAACAGCGTGCGCATGGCCGTGTCGGCTTGCAGCAACAGACGGTCAATCGGCGAGTAGTGACGTTGGGTAGTCATGCTGACCTCCGGGAAGAATCTCGGCGGTCAGTTTACCGCAAGAGAGGGTGAAGCGTTTGCGCTGAGTCAAGGGCATTGGGTCGCAGCCCGGGGCTGCGACCGTGGTTGCAGGGTTGATCAGCCCGGTGGCCAGTTCATCTGGCGCTGACCCAGCACGTGCATATGAATGTGATAAACGGTCTGCCCGCCATCCTCATTGCAGTTCATGACCACGCGAAAGCCCTTCTCGCAGCCTTGCTCCACCGCCAATCGCTGAGCGGTGAACAAAATGTGTCCAGCGAGGGCTTTGTCTTCTTCGGTCAGGTCGTTGAGGGTACGAATAGGCTTTTTCGGAATCACCAGAAAATGCACGGGCGCCATTGGGGCAATATCGTGGAAGGCGAGGACCTGGTCATCTTCATAGATGATCTTCGCGGGTATTTCCCTGTTGATGATCTTGGTGAACAGAGTATCCACAGCTGTTTCTCCATTGTGAAAGTGCAGGGGAGTGTACCCAGCCAGTCAGCGTGGGCAATAGGCCTTGTTGATCGCACCGGCGATCTTGCGTGTCAGCCAGCGAGGGCTGAAACGCGGGCTGAAGGCCAGCCAACGGTTGCGTCGCCCGGGAATGATGATGGCTTTGTTTCTTTCCAGCGCACGCACGGTGTAGAGCGCAACTTCTTCGGGGCTCATCAGTTGCTTGCTGCGGTCCAGCTTGGCGGTGTCCATTTGGGCGGTGCCGAAGAACGCAGTGCGCGTAGGGCCGGGGCACAGTACCGAGACTTTGATGCCGCAGGTCTTCAACTCTTCGCGCAAGCCTTCGGAGAAGTGCAACACATACGCCTTGCTGGCGTAGTAACTGCTCATCCACGGGCCAGGCTGAAAGGCTGCGACCGAGGCAACGTTGAGAATCTGGCCCCCACCATTGAGGGCCATGGCGTTACCAAGGGCATGGCACATGCGGGTCAGGGCCAGGATGTTGACTTCGATCAGGTCTTGTTCAGTCATCCAGTCCTGGGCCAGGAATGGCCCGCTGGTGCCCATGCCGGCGCAATTGACCAGCAGGTCTATCTGGCGCTCACCTTCTTCAAGTTCCAGCAGAAACCCGGACAAGCGCAGCGGCTCGCCCAGGTCGCAGGCACGAAACAGCACCTCGACGCCGAAGCGTTGAGTCAATTCAATTGCAATGCTTTCCAACTGATCACGCTGGCGGGCCACCAGAATCAAGCTGCGGCCGCGACGGGCCAGTGCTTCGGCCAAAGCCAGGCCGATGCCGCTGGAGGCACCGGTGATCAGAGCGTAACGGGTCATGCCTTTCTCCATCGCAACGCCGCCGGGCCTGTGACAGAGGCATCACAGGCGGCGGGCGTTTCTTCACTGTTCTGGAGAGTCTACAGGTTCGGCCGTGTCGTCAGCACTTTGCGCGCCTTCTTCTTCATCAACAGTGACGCTTTGATCGGTGGCGTCATCGGAGGTGATGGAGCTGCTTTCGTAACTGCTGTCCATATTGGCTTCGAGTTGGTTCAAGTAGCCGTTCATACCCAGCGCCACCACAATGGCGAACATCACCGGAATGAATGCCAGCCACAGGGCAGCCAACACTTTTACCGCGGTGGAGTTGCGCGGAGGCGGCGCGCCGTATTGGTTGGCGCCTGCATTACCCGGCAATACCAGCAACAGGATCGGGAAGACGCTGTTCACCAAAGGCACCAGGTGCAGGAACCACAGCCAGCCCGACCAACCCAGGTCGTGCAGGCGTTGCACACCGATTTGCACACTGACCCAGACAATCGCAACAACCAGCGCGAAGCCCAGCAGCGAGCCGAGAATGATGCCGGCGGTCGGTGAGGCGGTCGCCACGGCAAAGCTCGCGGTGCTGATGATGCCGCCAGCGACCAGCATTGCCAGGGTCAACACCAGCGTCCAGGCGAGATACCGGAGACGGCCGATACGCCCGTTGATGGTGAAGACCTTGAGTGTCGAGTACTCCTCGGTGTGGTCACCCACTGCCGCACGCGGCGGAGCATAGGGCGAAGCAGCGGAACGCGAGAAGTCAGACGCGCGGGTATCCGTCTCGTGAGCTTCGGCCAGGCTGAAGGCCACGGGTTGCTCAGGTTCGATACGTGCATCGACCCCGGCGTTTTTCAGCGCCGTGAGGTAGGTTTCGGCATCGGAGCGGGACAGGTCACGCTTGAGCGCGACCGGGCGGCCGGTAAAAAGCTTTTCGATGGCTGCCACATCGCTTTTGAACAGTTCGGCGAGGTTCAGCTTGGCAGTGGTGCTTTCGACACCCGGGAGCAGGGCTCCGTCAAACACAATCTTGAAACGGTTGTCGCTCATGCGGGCATCCTTGTCACTTGAATCAGGGAAGGAGTACAGGCCGACTTCGGTCAGCAGGCCTGGCGGTTATCAGCGTGGCCAGCGAAGTTGTGCCGAGTGCTCGCGTGCCTTGCGGTATTCGGCATCCAGGCGGGCAATCAGTTCATCGACGCTGGGCAAATCATTAATCTCACCGACGCCCTGGCCGGCGGACCATACGGTCTTCCAGGCTTTGGCTTCGTCGCTCAACGGCTTGAGCTTGGAGCCGAAGTTTACTTCACCTTTGCCTTGTAAGGCAGCGAGGTCGAAACCGGCGTTTTCCAGGCTTTGGCGCATGAAGCTCGCCGGTACGCCGGAGACTGCGGGAGTGTGCACGATGTCGGCGGCGCGCGATGTGAGCAGCATCTCTTTATAGGCATCCGGGGCGTGGCTTTCAGTGGTGCCGATAAAGCGCGTGCCGAAATAGGCGAGGTCTGCGCCCAGCACTTGGGCGGCGAGGATCTCGTGCCCATGGTTGAGGCAGCCGGCCAGCAGCAGGGTTTTATCGAAGAATTGGCGAATCTCGGCAATCAGAGAAAATGGGCTCCACGTGCCGGCATGGCCACCGGCGCCTGCGGCCACGGCAATCAGGCCATCAACACCGGCTTCTGCGGCTTTCTCGGCATGGCGCCGAGTGGTCACGTCGTGAAACACCAGGCCGCCGTAGCTGTGCACGGCATCGACCAACTCCTTTACTGCGCCCAGGCTGGTGATGACGATCGGCACTTTGTGCTCGACGCAAATCGCCAAGTCGGCTTCCAGGCGTGGGTTGCTGTTGTGCACGATCAGGTTCACGGCATATGGCGCAGGGTTGTCCAGTTGCGCCAGGCCCGCTTCGATTTCTTCCAGCCAGGCCTTGAAGCCGCTGCTCTCGCGCTGGTTGAGCGCCGGGAAACTCCCGACCACCCCATTGCGACAGCACGCCAGGACCAGTTGCGGGTTGGAAATCAGAAACATCGGCGCCGCCACCACGGGCAGGCGCAGACGTTGTTCGAGCAAAGCAGGCAGTGACATTGGAGGTACCCCGAGTAATTGAAATTAGAACGGTTTGACCACGACCAAAATTACGATAGCCAGCAATATCAGAACGGGCACTTCGTTGAACCAGCGATAAAAGACATGGCTGCGGGTGTTTTCGCCACGGGCGAAGCGTTTTACCTGGGCGCCGCACATATGGTGGTAGCCGATGAGCAGCACCACGAGCGTCAGCTTGGCGTGGATCCACGCGCCGGATTGAAAGATGGCGGGGTTGAGGTAGATCAGCCAGCCGCCGAACACCAGGCTGGCAATCATCGCCGGGCCCATGATGCCGCGGTAGAGCTTGCGCTCCATGATGCTGAAGCGTTCTTTGCTGACGGTGTCTTCACTTTGGGCGTGGTAGACGAACAGGCGTGGCAGGTAGAACAGCGCGGCAAACCAGCAGACGATACTGACGATGTGGAAGGCTTTGACCCATAGATAGAGCATTTCTAGTTATTCCCAGGTTCACGGTAACTGAAGATAGTAGTGGCTCATGCGCCCTTACGTCACGTTGGCGGTTGTCGCAGGACGATACGGCCCCTATTATCGACGGCTTTCCAGTGGGTTCGTTGAGGGCAGGTTTATGGTCAAGGTCGGTATCGTCGGCGGCACGGGTTACACCGGTGTCGAGTTGCTGCGTCTGTTGGCTCAGCATCCGCAAGCTGAGGTGGTGGTCATCACTTCCCGATCCGAGGCCGGGCTGGCCGTTGCCGATATGTACCCGAACCTGCGAGGCCACTACGACGGCCTGGCGTTCAGCGTTCCGGACATCAAGACCCTTGGCGCGTGTGATGTGGTGTTCTTTGCTACCCCGCACGGAGTGGCCCATGCACTGGCTGGCGAACTGCTTGCTGCCGGTACCAAAGTCATCGACCTGTCGGCTGACTTCCGTTTACAGGACGCCGATGAGTGGGCCAAGTGGTACGGCCAGCCGCATGGCGCCCCTGAGTTGTTGGAGGAGGCGGTGTATGGCCTGCCGGAAGTCAATCGCGAGCAAATCAAGCAAGCGCGCCTGATTGCGGTGCCAGGTTGCTATCCAACCGCGACGCAGTTGGGGTTCCTGCCATTGCTGGAAGCGGGGTTGGCGGATACTTCGCGCCTGATCGCGGACTGCAAGTCGGGTGTCAGCGGCGCCGGTCGTGGTGCTGCAGTGGGTTCTCTGTACTCCGAGACGTCGGAAAGCATGAAGGCCTATGCAGTAAAAGGGCATCGTCACTTGCCTGAAATCCGCCAGGGGCTGCGTCGTGCTGCCGGTAAGGATGTGGGCCTGACCTTCGTTCCGCACCTGACGCCGATGATCCGTGGCATTCACTCCACGCTGTACGCAACCGTTGTTGATCGCTCGGTAGACCTGCAGGCGCTGTTTGAAAAGCGCTATGCCAATGAACCGTTCGTCGATGTGATGCCTGCCGGCAGTCACCCCGAAACCCGCAGCGTGCGCGGTGCAAACGTGTGCCGTATTGCGGTTCATCGGCCGCAGGATGGCGACCTGGTGGTGGTGTTGTCGGTGATCGATAACCTGGTCAAGGGCGCGTCGGGCCAGGCGGTACAGAACATGAACATCCTGTTTGGCCTGGATGAGAAGCTGGGCCTGTCCCACGCAGGCATGCTGCCTTAAGGCTTCGCGGTTGATTGCCAAAGGCCCGATGATCGGGCCTTTTGTGTTTTTAATGGCGGCAGCGCAGATTGATATACCGTAACAATAGTTGACCGCTTTTCTAGGAGAAGCGGATAATGCCCGCCATTACGCATATGGCGGCGGTACGCCGGGAGATTATCAGCATGAGCGTTGAATCCTTCACCCCCACGGCTTTGCAATTCACCCACGGTGCTGCGCACAAGGTGAAGAGCCTGGTCGATGAAGAGGGTAATGATCGCTTGAAGCTGCGCGTATTCGTTACGGGCGGCGGTTGTTCAGGGTTTCAGTACGGTTTTACCTTCGATGAAGATGTAGCCGATGACGACACCATCGTTGAGCGCGAGGGCGTCAGCCTGGTCGTGGACCCGATGAGCTTCCAATACCTGGCAGGTGCCGAGGTGGATTACCAGGAAGGTCTTGAAGGTTCGCGTTTCGTGATCAAAAACCCTAACGCCACCACGACCTGTGGTTGCGGGTCTTCGTTCTCGATCTGATCGGCAACGGAAACAAAAACGCCGCTTGGCTTAATAGGCCAAGCGGCGTTTTGCTGTCTGCAGATTCTGAAGGGGTAGTCAGGCGGGATAGATCGCGCCCAGTATCCGCAGCCCGTGTGCGCCGGTGACGCTGGGGCGGTTGGCGGCGATGCCTTCCAGGCAGCAATGGG
Organism: Pseudomonas antarctica; assembly: GCF_001647715.1. Taxonomy (NCBI): domain Bacteria; kingdom Pseudomonadati; phylum Pseudomonadota; class Gammaproteobacteria; order Pseudomonadales; family Pseudomonadaceae; genus Pseudomonas; species Pseudomonas antarctica. Next base: position 5,795,814 of record NZ_CP015600.1, on the reverse strand, counting down.
CCAGCCAGGCGAAGGCCATGGCTTCAACCCAGTCGGGGTCCACGCCGTAAGTCGCGGTGCTGCTGACCAGGGTGGATGGCAACAGCGCCGCCAAACGGCTCATCAGTGCGGCGTTATGCGCGCCGCCGCCACACACCAGTAACGTTTCGGTGTCGGCTTGTGCCGCTTGCAGGGACTCGACGATGGTCAACGCGGTCAGTTCAAGCAGGGTTGCTTGTACATCCCGGGGTTGGAAGGCTGGCAATCTGCCAAGGTGATGTTGCAGCCATCCCAGGTTGAAGACTTCACGCCCGGTACTTTTGGGGCCCCGGGTCAGGAAGAATGGGTCGCTGAGTAGCGCGTTAAGCAACTGAATCTCGACTTTGCCACTGGCGGCCCATTGGCCGTCGCGATCAAATTGTTCGCCACGTTGATGGTGAATCCAGGCGTCGAGCAGGACGTTGCCTGGGCCGCAGTCGAAGCCGGCTACAGGTTTGCCGGTCTCGATCAGGCTAAGGTTGCTGAACCCGCCGATATTCAACACCGCGCGGTTGCCGGTATGTTCCCCGAACAATGCTTCATGAAAGGCAGGCACTAATGGTGCGCCCTGGCCCCCGGCGGCGACATCGCGACTGCGAAAATCACTGACGACAGTAATGCCAGTTAGCTCGGTCAGCAGGGCCGGGTTGCCGATCTGTACGGTAAAGCCCCGTGCAGGTTCGTGGCGAATAGTCTGGCCGTGGCTGCCAATTGCGCGAATGTCATGAGGCGTGAGGTGCTGCTGGCCCAGCAAGGCGTGGATGCCTTGGGCTGCAAGTGTCACCCAGTGTTGCTGGGCAATGGCCGAACGAGCGATTTCGTCCGGGCCGCTGGCGCAGAGGCTTAGCAGCTCTGCGCGCAGGGTGTCTGGCATAGGGATGTAGTGCGTGGCGATCAAGTTGATCGCCGGGTTTTGTTCGATCAGGGCGATATCCAGGCCATCAAGGCTGGTCCCGGACATCACACCTATATAGAGCGGCATACCTTAACGCTTCGCCGAGGCCAGCAGGGTGGAGCGCTCCTGGTCCATGCGTGCCATCAACGGCTGGCTTTGTTGCAGGAAGCGCGCGCGCTCGGCTTTGGCGATGGGGTCGGCCATCGGCAGCTTCTGACCCAATGGATCGACGTGGACGCCATTCACCTGGAACTCATAGTGCAAATGCGGGCCGGTGGACAGGCCCGTGGTGCCGATGTAGCCGATCACCTGGCCTTGCTTCACGTTACTGCCCGTGGAGACGCCTTTGGCGAACCCTTGCATATGGCCGTACAGCGTGCGGTAGGTGTTGCCGTGCTGGATGATTACGGTATTGCCGTAGCCACCGCGACGTCCGGCCAGCAGGACCTTGCCGTCCCCGGCCGCTTTGATTGGCGTGCCGCGTGGAGCGGCATAGTCGACGCCTTTGTGGGCGCGAATTTTGTTCAGGATTGGATGCTTGCGACCCATGGAGAAGCGCGAGCTGATGCGAGCAAAGTCCACTGGCGTGCGGATGAAGGCTTTGCGCATGCTATTGCCGTCAGCCGTGTAGTAGCTGCTATTGCCTTGTTTGTTGGTGTAGCGCACAGCGGTGTAGGTCTTGCCGCGGTTGGTGAAGCGCGCGGAAAGAATGGCGCCGGTGCCGACCACCTTGCCGTTGGCGACTTTTTGTTCGTATATCACGTCGAATTCGTCACCCTGGCGAATGTCCTGGGCGAAATCGATGTCGTAGCCAAACACGCTGGCCATGTCCATGGTCATGCTGTGTGACAAGCCGGCGCGGGCGGCCGATTGTGACAATGAGCTGTTGATCACACCGTGTACGTAGGCGTAGCGCATAACCGGTTTGGTGGTGATGCGGTTGAAGGCAAAGCCTTTGGCGCCCTTGGTGAGGGTAATGCTCTCGAGGTCGCTGACATTACTATGCAGATTCTTCAACTGGCCATTGGGTGCCAATTCGAACTCAAGCTTCTGGCCGTGTTTGAGCTGGGTGAATTGCTTGGCTTGTTTATCGCTGGCCAGCACCTCATTAACAGTAGCAGTGGGCAGGCCGACCTTTTCGAACAGCGTTGAAAGCGTATCGCCTTTGGCGACGATTACTTCGCGGTGCAGGGGATTCTTTGGGACAACCGCTGCAGGCTGCTCTTGAGCGGCGTGTTGAGTGTCTTCGGGAGTGCTTTCTATCTGTGCAAATGGTGATTCGGCTGGTGCGTTTGTGGCTTGTTGCGCGTCGGAAGCGTCTTGATCTTGTGTCAGTTGTTCAACTGGACTTTCCAGGTCAAGGCTCAGGGATGTTCGTTTGGCTTCTACGTCACTGGAAGGGAATACCAGGAGTGCCAGGCTGAGAAGGGCGGCGATACCACTTGCGGCGAGCAGGTGGGTCTTCGGGTAAAGCGGCGGCGCTTTAGACGGTTCTGTGGTCATAAGTAATTTTGACTTTGAAGATGAAATGGAAAAGATGAATGACATGATGAAGATGAAATAACTGTATAAAATATAACCAAATCATCTGTGGCGCAAGCTCGCGAACGCTGGGCTTGCTGAACGGTGTCCGTGCGCAGGGCAAAACTTGTAATTAGTCCCTGATCTTGTATGGTTGGTTCCCTTTTGAATCTGAGCCTTGCGGGTCTGTTATGAAGTCGGTTGAAGAGCAGCTAGCGCTGATAAAACGTGGTGCGGAAGAACTGTTGGTCGAGGCCGAGCTGATCGAAAAGCTCAAGCGTGGCCAACCCCTGCGTATCAAGGCTGGCTTTGATCCGACAGCGCCGGATCTACACCTGGGTCACACCGTGCTTATTAATAAGCTGCGCCAGTTCCAGGAACTGGGGCACCAGGTGATCTTCCTTATAGGTGACTTCACCGGGATGATCGGTGATCCGAGCGGCAAGAGCGCGACGCGTCCGCCGTTGACTCGTGAGCAGGTTCTCGATAATGCCGAGACCTATAAGACCCAAGTGTTCAAGATTCTCGATCCGGCCAAGACCGAGGTGGCATTCAACTCCACCTGGATGGATCAGATGGGGCCGGCGGATTTCATTCGCCTGACATCCCAGTACACCGTAGCGCGCATGCTTGAGCGTGATGACTTCGACAAGCGCTACTCCACCAATCAGCCTATCGCTATCCATGAGTTCCTCTACCCGCTGGTACAAGGGTATGACTCGGTGGCATTGCGCGCAGACGTTGAGCTGGGCGGCACTGACCAGAAGTTCAACCTGCTGATGGGGCGTGAGCTGCAGCGCGCATACGGTCAAGAGGCCCAGTGCATTCTGACCATGCCGTTGCTGGAGGGGTTGGACGGCGTCAAGAAGATGTCCAAGTCCTTGGGTAACTATGTGGGTATCCAAGAAGCGCCGGGTGTTATGTACGGTAAGCTGGTTTCGATTCCAGATGCATTGATGTGGCGTTACTTCGAGCTGTTGAGCTTCCGCTCGATGGACGAGATTAATGCACTGCGCGCTGAAGTCGAGGCGGGCGCCAATCCGCGTGATGTGAAGATCAAGTTGGCGGAAGAGATTGTGGCGCGCTTCCATGGTGAGGAGGCTGCGGCCAATGCTCACCGTGCAGCGGGTAACCGTATGAAGGATGGCGAGCTGCCGGATGATCTGCCGGAGATCGAATTGACTGCTGCTGAGGCGATGCCGATTGCTGCCGTCCTTAATAAGGCGGGTCTGGTGAAGAATTCCGCGGTTGCTCGCGACCTTTTGGGTTCCGGTGGTGTGCGTATAGATGGTGAGGTTGTGGATCGCACCTTTATATACGAGCTGGGCGCTACCCACGTTTGCCAGGCCGGCAAGAAGGCATTTGCGCGTATTACGCTCAAATCCGAATAAAGCTGGAATTAGGTGTTGACGGCGATTTATATCTGTCTATAATTCGCCCCACTTCCGGCGCAGTCGAAACGGAAAACTCCTTGGTAAACAAAGAATTACGCAGAGTTCGACAGCGAGTTGCTTCAGTTCATCGAAGCCCAGAAGGAGTTGGTAGGGCAGTGTTGTTTGGCTCTATTAACGTTTCGATCCTCTCGGTCGAAAGCGGAGAAAAAGAGGTGTTGACAGCAGCGTGTAACGCTGTAGAATTCGCCTCCCGCTAACGAGAGATCGGAAGCGCAAGTGGTTGAAGTTGTTGAAGAATTCTTCGAAAACTTCTGAAAATAATCACTTGACAGCAAATGAGGCTGCTGTAGAATGCGCGCCTCGGTTGAGACGAAAGATCTTAACCAACCGCTCTTTAACAACTGAATCAAGCAATTCGTGTGGGTGCTTGTGGAGTCAGACTGATAGTCAACAAGATTATCAGCATCACAAGTTACTCCGCGAGAAATCAAAGATGTAACCAACGATTGCTGAGCCAAGTTTAGGGTTTCTTAAAAACCCAAAGATGTTTGAACTGAAGAGTTTGATCATGGCTCAGATTGAACGCTGGCGGCAGGCCTAACACATGCAAGTCGAGCGGTAGAGAGAAGCTTGCTTCTCTTGAGAGCGGCGGACGGGTGAGTAATGCCTAGGAATCTGCCTGGTAGTGGGGGATAACGTTCGGAAACGGACGCTAATACCGCATACGTCCTACGGGAGAAAGCAGGGGACCTTCGGGCCTTGCGCTATCAGATGAGCCTAGGTCGGATTAGCTAGTTGGTGAGGTAATGGCTCACCAAGGCGACGATCCGTAACTGGTCTGAGAGGATGATCAGTCACACTGGAACTGAGACACGGTCCAGACTCCTACGGGAGGCAGCAGTGGGGAATATTGGACAATGGGCGAAAGCCTGATCCAGCCATGCCGCGTGTGTGAAGAAGGTCTTCGGATTGTAAAGCACTTTAAGTTGGGAGGAAGGGCATTAACCTAATACGTTGGTGTTTTGACGTTACCGACAGAATAAGCACCGGCTAACTCTGTGCCAGCAGCCGCGGTAATACAGAGGGTGCAAGCGTTAATCGGAATTACTGGGCGTAAAGCGCGCGTAGGTGGTTTGTTAAGTTGGATGTGAAATCCCCGGGCTCAACCTGGGAACTGCATTCAAAACTGACTGACTAGAGTATGGTAGAGGGTGGTGGAATTTCCTGTGTAGCGGTGAAATGCGTAGATATAGGAAGGAACACCAGTGGCGAAGGCGACCACCTGGACTAATACTGACACTGAGGTGCGAAAGCGTGGGGAGCAAACAGGATTAGATACCCTGGTAGTCCACGCCGTAAACGATGTCAACTAGCCGTTGGGAGCCTTGAGCTCTTAGTGGCGCAGCTAACGCATTAAGTTGACCGCCTGGGGAGTACGGCCGCAAGGTTAAAACTCAAATGAATTGACGGGGGCCCGCACAAGCGGTGGAGCATGTGGTTTAATTCGAAGCAACGCGAAGAACCTTACCAGGCCTTGACATCCAATGAACTTTCTAGAGATAGATTGGTGCCTTCGGGAACATTGAGACAGGTGCTGCATGGCTGTCGTCAGCTCGTGTCGTGAGATGTTGGGTTAAGTCCCGTAACGAGCGCAACCCTTGTCCTTAGTTACCAGCACGTAATGGTGGGCACTCTAAGGAGACTGCCGGTGACAAACCGGAGGAAGGTGGGGATGACGTCAAGTCATCATGGCCCTTACGGCCTGGGCTACACACGTGCTACAATGGTCGGTACAGAGGGTTGCCAAGCCGCGAGGTGGAGCTAATCCCACAAAACCGATCGTAGTCCGGATCGCAGTCTGCAACTCGACTGCGTGAAGTCGGAATCGCTAGTAATCGCGAATCAGAATGTCGCGGTGAATACGTTCCCGGGCCTTGTACACACCGCCCGTCACACCATGGGAGTGGGTTGCACCAGAAGTAGCTAGTCTAACCTTCGGGAGGACGGTTACCACGGTGTGATTCATGACTGGGGTGAAGTCGTAACAAGGTAGCCGTAGGGGAACCTGCGGCTGGATCACCTCCTTAATCGACGACATCAGCTGCTCCATAAGTTCCCACACGAATTGCTTGATTCATTGAAGAAGACGATAAGAAGCAGCCCGAAATTGGGTCTGTAGCTCAGTTGGTTAGAGCGCACCCCTGATAAGGGTGAGGTCGGCAGTTCGAATCTGCCCAGACCCACCAATTTTGTGTGGGAAACGCCTGTAGAAATACGGGGCCATAGCTCAGCTGGGAGAGCGCCTGCCTTGCACGCAGGAGGTCAACGGTTCGATCCCGTTTGGCTCCACCACTACTGCTTCTGAAGTTTTGAAAGCTTAGAAATGAGCATTCCATCGTTAAGGTGGTGAATGTTGATTTCTAGTCTTTGATTAGATCGTTCTTTAAAAATTTGGGTATGTGATAGAAAGATAGACTGAACGTTACTTTCACTGGTAACGGATCAGGCTAAGGTAAAATTTGTGAGTTACTCGTAATTGAGTATTATCGAATTTTCGGCGAATGTTGTCTTCACAGTATAACCAGATTGCTTGGGGTTATATGGTCAAGTGAAGAAGCGCATACGGTGGATGCCTTGGCAGTCAGAGGCGATGAAAGACGTGGTAGCCTGCGAAAAGCTTCGGGGAGTCGGCAAACAGACTTTGATCCGGAGATGTCTGAATGGGGGAACCCAGCCATCATAAGATGGTTACCTTACACTGAATACATAGGTGTATGGAGCGAACCAGGGGAACTGAAACATCTAAGTACCCTGAGGAAAAGAAATCAACCGAGATTCCCTTAGTAGTGGCGAGCGAACGGGGACTAGCCCTTAAGTGGCTTTGAGATTAGCGGAACGCTCTGGAAAGTGCGGCCATAGTGGGTGATAGCCCTGTACGCGAAAATCTCTTAGTCATGAAATCGAGTAGGACGGAGCACGAGAAACTTTGTCTGAATATGGGGGGACCATCCTCCAAGGCTAAATACTACTGACTGACCGATAGTGAACTAGTACCGTGAGGGAAAGGCGAAAAGAACCCCGGAGAGGGGAGTGAAATAGATCCTGAAACCGTATGCGTACAAGCAGTGGGAGCCCACTTTGTTGGGTGACTGCGTACCTTTTGTATAATGGGTCAGCGACTTATTTTCAGTGGCGAGCTTAACCGAATAGGGGAGGCGTAGCGAAAGCGAGTCTTAATAGGGCGTCTAGTCGCTGGGAATAGACCCGAAACCGGGCGATCTATCCATGGGCAGGTTGAAGGTTGGGTAACACTAACTGGAGGACCGAACCGACTACCGTTGAAAAGTTAGCGGATGACCTGTGGATCGGAGTGAAAGGCTAATCAAGCTCGGAGATAGCTGGTTCTCCTCGAAAGCTATTTAGGTAGCGCCTCATGTATCACTGTAGGGGGTAGAGCACTGTTTCGGCTAGGGGGTCATCCCGACTTACCAAACCGATGCAAACTCCGAATACCTACAAGTGCCGAGCATGGGAGACACACGGCGGGTGCTAACGTCCGTCGTGAAAAGGGAAACAACCCAGACCGTCAGCTAAGGTCCCAAAGTTATGGTTAAGTGGGAAACGATGTGGGAAGGCTTAGACAGCTAGGAGGTTGGCTTAGAAGCAGCCACCCTTTAAAGAAAGCGTAATAGCTCACTAGTCGAGTCGGCCTGCGCGGAAGATGTAACGGGGCTCAAACCATACACCGAAGCTACGGGTATCACGTAAGTGATGCGGTAGAGGAGCGTTCTGTAAGCCTGTGAAGGTGAGTTGAGAAGCTTGCTGGAGGTATCAGAAGTGCGAATGCTGACATGAGTAACGACAATGGGTGTGAAAAACACCCACGCCGAAAGACCAAGGTTTCCTGCGCAACGTTAATCGACGCAGGGTTAGTCGGTCCCTAAGGCGAGGCTGAAAAGCGTAGTCGATGGAAAACAGGTTAATATTCCTGTACTTCTGGTTATTGCGATGGAGGGACGGAGAAGGCTAGGCCAGCTTGGCGTTGGTTGTCCAAGTTTAAGGTGGTAGGCTGGAATCTTAGGTAAATCCGGGATTCTAAGGCCGAGAGCTGATGACGAGTCATCTTTTAGATGACGAAGTGGTTGATGCCATGCTTCCAAGAAAAGCTTCTAAGCTTCAGGTAACCAGGAACCGTACCCCAAACCGACACAGGTGGTTGGGTAGAGAATACCAAGGCGCTTGAGAGAACTCGGGTGAAGGAACTAGGCAAAATGGCACCGTAACTTCGGGAGAAGGTGCGCCGGTGAGGGTGAAGGACTTGCTCCGTAAGCTCATGCCGGTCGAAGATACCAGGCCGCTGCGACTGTTTATTAAAAACACAGCACTCTGCAAACACGAAAGTGGACGTATAGGGTGTGACGCCTGCCCGGTGCCGGAAGGTTAATTGATGGGGTTAGCTAACGCGAAGCTCTTGATCGAAGCCCCGGTAAACGGCGGCCGTAACTATAACGGTCCTAAGGTAGCGAAATTCCTTGTCGGGTAAGTTCCGACCTGCACGAATGGCGTAACGATGGCGGCGCTGTCTCCACCCGAGACTCAGTGAAATTGAAATCGCTGTGAAGATGCAGTGTATCCGCGGCTAGACGGAAAGACCCCGTGAACCTTTACTATAGCTTTGCACTGGACTTTGAATTTGCTTGTGTAGGATAGGTGGGAGGCTTTGAAGCGTGGACGCCAGTTCGCGTGGAGCCAACCTTGAAATACCACCCTGGCAACTTTGAGGTTCTAACTCAGGTCCGTTATCCGGATCGAGGACAGTGTATGGTGGGTAGTTTGACTGGGGCGGTCTCCTCCTAAAGAGTAACGGAGGAGTACGAAGGTGCGCTCAGACCGGTCGGAAATCGGTCGTAGAGTATAAAGGCAAAAGCGCGCTTGACTGCGAGACAGACACGTCGAGCAGGTACGAAAGTAGGTCTTAGTGATCCGGTGGTTCTGTATGGAAGGGCCATCGCTCAACGGATAAAAGGTACTCCGGGGATAACAGGCTGATACCGCCCAAGAGTTCATATCGACGGCGGTGTTTGGCACCTCGATGTCGGCTCATCACATCCTGGGGCTGAAGCCGGTCCCAAGGGTATGGCTGTTCGCCATTTAAAGTGGTACGCGAGCTGGGTTTAGAACGTCGTGAGACAGTTCGGTCCCTATCTGCCGTGGACGTTTGAGATTTGAGAGGGGCTGCTCCTAGTACGAGAGGACCGGAGTGGACGAACCTCTGGTGTTCCGGTTGTCACGCCAGTGGCATTGCCGGGTAGCTATGTTCGGAATAGATAACCGCTGAAAGCATCTAAGCGGGAAACTAGCCTCAAGATGAGATCTCACTGGGACCTTGAGTCCCCTGAAGGGCCGTCGAAGACTACGACGTTGATAGGTTGGGTGTGTAAGCGCTGTGAGGCGTTGAGCTAACCAATACTAATTGCCCGTGAGGCTTGACCATATAACACCCAAGCAATTTGCATGCTCCGAGCTGAAAAGCGAAAGAGACCAGATTGCGGTGTGTGAAGACGATAGAACCGAAAGTTCGAATCTCACAAAACACCGAAAGCTGTCACATACCCAATTTGCTGAAGCGAGGCCAACTGGCCACGACTCAGTACCCGAATTTCTTGACGACCATAGAGCATTGGAACCACCTGATCCCATCCCGAACTCAGCAGTGAAACGATGCATCGCCGATGGTAGTGTGGGGTTTCCCCATGTGAGAGTAGGTCATCGTCAAGATTAAATTCCAAAACCCCTGTTTGCTAACGCAGACAGGGGTTTTTTTTTGGGCGGTCGAAAAGTGCAAAGGGGCTTATTGCGGCCGCCTACAGTGCTAAACCCCGTCCTTTCTATGCAATGGCCTTATGCATGGCTATCATGCGTGCCTCATTGTGAGGCGATACTTGCATGCTGACGTTGTTAGAACTTCTGAAAGATGGCCGATTCCACTCTGGAGAAGCGCTGGGTGCTGCCTTGGGCGTCAGTCGCAGTGCTGTTTGGAAGCAGCTCCAGCATCTTGAGTCTGAATTGAACCTGCCCATTCATAAAGTCCGTGGCAAGGGGTATCAGCTTGCGTCCCCGTTGGTTTTCTTGAGCGCTAAAGAAATTGAAGCGAATGCTGCTTCTTTGGTGTGGCCCGTTTACATCTCTGACTCCATTGACTCCACTAATGCCGAAGCCTTGCGCCTTGTCGGCGCAGGCTGCACGGCGCCATTTCTGGTGCTTGCAGAGCAGCAAACTGCAGGAAGGGGTAGGCGAGGCCGTAAGTGGGTTAGCCCGTTTGCTCAGAATGTGTATTACAGCCTTGTCTTGCGCATTGACGGCGGGCTGCGGCAGTTAGAGGGGCTCAGTCTTGTTGTCGGCTTGGCGGTCATGCAGTGCCTCCGCGAGCTGGGTGTGAAAGGCGCGGCCTTGAAGTGGCCAAACGATGTCCTGGTGGGGCACAAAAAAATTGCCGGTATCTTGCTTGAATTGGTAGGAGATCCTGCAGACATCTGCCACGTTGTCCTTGGAATAGGTATCAACGTAAACATGCAAAAGGCTGCGGAGGTCGATCAGCAGTGGACTTCAGCACAGCTGGAAACAGGTTCTACTGTCGATCGCAATGACCTGGTTGCACGGCTGGGGCTGCAATTGCAAAGTTATCTGCAGCGACATAAAGCTTTCGGCTTTACTGCGCTCCAAGAAGAGTGGGAGCAAAATCATTTGTGGCAGGGACGGGCCGTATCCCTCATTGCGGGCGTTAACCAGATTGATGGGATTGTGCTAGGGATCGACCACCAAGGCGCGCTGCGCTTGAATGTCGATGGTGTCGAGAAAATATACAGCGGTGGTGAGTTAAGCCTGAGGTTGCGTGATGATTCTTGAGCTCGACTGTGGGAATAGCTTTATCAAATGGCGTGTACTCGATTCGCACATGGCTGGGGTATCTTCCGAAGGTATTGTCGGTTCGGATCTCGCATTGATTGAGAGTCTGGTAGCGATACCAGGGCTGTCTCTGACGCGTTGCCGTTTGGTGAGTGTTCGTGCTTCGCAGGAGACTGGGCAGTTGGTTGAGGCGTTGCAGGGGGCTTTTGGT